>DASYCD010000283.1:0-2872 GCA_036500405.1 Bryobacteraceae bacterium | reverse complement strand
CCGCCAGTGCGTTCCGCAATCATCTGAAGCGGATTGACGTGCGTTGTGATGGGACCGTTCTCAGGTGAAACGTTCGCGCCCACGTAGGACGCCTCAACGGATTCGAGGACGATATTTGCGTTGCCGAGGGTCCTGACGGCGCCATCGATATCTGCAAGGAACGAGGTGCTCGGCGCATCGCGCACCGGCGTGAGCAGGATAGTCGAATCCGGCAGCGGGGGAGGAGCGGGCTCACTATCCGGAAACCCTGTGCTGAGCCAGATCACAATCTTCTGTCCGAAAATTCCGCCGAGATGTTTCGAGAGGGTTCGAAAAGCGGTCACGGTTTCCTTCGCCGCGGTCTCCGCCTGCGCCAGATCTGTCACGGGTGGTGGTACGACCGCTGCTAGTCCGGCGACCTTCTCCTTCAACAGATCCAGATTGGAAGTGAACTCTTGTGCGATCTGGAAGCCGTTGTTGATGAGGTAGAGGGCGACCTTGCCGTCCAGGAGCGGGGCCTCCAGCATCTTTTGCAATTGTTGAATCGCGAAAGCCTGGAGCGTGAAGTTCGTATTGCGGCAATCCAGAACGAAGGCTGTGTAGCGGCCCCGCGTCACCTCGGCGACCTGCGTACGATTGCTGAACGTGCCTCGCGGAAGTTGTTCGGTGATCACCGGAATCGGCGACGTCGCGGTGAATGTATCGATCGCGCCGGGCTTGCCGTTTACTGTGAGCTCGAAATCATCCTTCATCAGATCGGTGACGGGCGAGCCGTTCTTGCCCTCCGCGGCGACGTCGATCTGGATGAGTTGAGTGGAGGAGCGGAAGACGGTGGGCTCCTGCGCCAATGAGCAGACGGCGATCAGAAAGACGATCCATCGTGGCGTCATAATTGAACTCGGAATGAATATACATATTGCAGAAAATCGCGCAGGGCTTGGAGCAGCCGCATCGCAGGCAGTCGCCGCCGCCCTCCGCGAGAAAATTGCCGCGAAAGGCGCGGTAACCGTGGCGTTTGCCGCCGCTCCTTCGCAGAATGAAACGCTCGCGGCTTTGATTGCCGCGCCGGGAATCGACTGGTCCGCCGTCACCGCTTTCCATCTGGATGAATACGCGGGAGCGAAGCCGAATTCGGCCTGGTCGTTCCGCCGTTTCCTGCGCGAGCATATTTTCGATCACGTCCATCCGCGCGCGTTCAACCCGGTTCAGGGCGAAGCGGAGGATAAGCAAGCCGAATGCCGCCGCTATGGAGCCTTGTTGCCCAAAGGCGGCTTCGATATTGCGCTGCTCGGCATTGGAGAAAACGGCCATCTCGCGTTCAACGATCCTCCCTGTAATTTTGAAGACCCGGAACCGATCAAAATAGTTACGCTCGATGAGGCCTGCCGAATCCAGCAGGTGCACGATGGCGCTTTCGCCACGCTGAATGACGTTCCTAAACAGGCGTTCAGCCTGACCGTTCCCACGCTGATGGCGGCCCATCAGCTTTTCGTTATGGCGCCGGGACCGGCGAAGGCTGCCGCAGTGAAGGCGTCCGTTGAAGGGCCTGTGACGAACGAGTGCCCTGCTTCGATTCTGCGGCAGCATCCGCGCGCCGAGTTGTTTCTGGACCGCGATTCCGCGGCCCAGTTGACTAATTCGATTTAGCCGGCGTTCCGGGCAGCTTCCACGATTCGTCGAAAAGGCTCGCCCAAACGATTTCCGGCGGCTCTGGCGTGTCTTTGATCTTCAGGACGGCAATGTCGCCAAAGCGCGGCATCGCGTAATCGCCGTTGTAATCGTTATCCGCAATCGTGAGGCCGGTGTTCAGCACAACGTAATGCCGCGGGCTCAGCGGGTTTGGATAGGCGAGCACTGGCAGGTTTTCCGCCGCGGGGTAAGTGTTGCCTGCCACCGCGATCGACTGCTTCGTCCATTTGAGCGGCAGGTTGCCGGCGACTTTTGCGATCCACTTGTTGCTCCCCGGATCGCCGAACAGTACGACGTTGTATTTCGCGAAGTCGTCCGCCGTCACGTCCTTGTCGTCCTTGATCCGCGGATGCGCGCGATAGTCCATTGCCCACATGTGATCGAAGTGATCGAGGCGGCGCAACGCTTCCTGATTGGCCGCCGCATTCCAGGGCGTGCCTGTCGGGCGGACGAGCAGGAACGGATCGAGAAACGCGTCGTCGATGGGGCCCTGCAGCGCGTGTGTCTTGTGCAGTCCCGTCCATGCGCCGGATTTCGCGATCTTCCATGCCGAGCCGTTTCGCTCCAGGGTGACCGACTGCTGGTTTCCCTTCGCCTGCAAGGTCTGGCCGTCGATTTTGATCGTGGCCGCGGAAGGAACTTCGCGCAAAGTGAAGCGCGTCAGATTCGTCGTCTTGATGTCGTAATCCTTCCGGCCATTGCTGCGCTGTGCGTCGATATCAGCCCGCTGATACTGATGCTCGAGGCTATCGAGCGATACCCAGAAGCAATCGCTGTAGCGGGTCGTGTAGGTGACATAGCGGATGTGGTCGGGGTCCTGACGGCCTTCATCGCCATATTTCTTCAGGAATGCGTCGAGCGCTGTTTTTACCTGCCGATTTACGCCATGTTTCGTGCCGGTCGAAATCATGAAAATATCGCGCGTGCCTGGCAACGACCAGTTTCCTTCCATTCCTTCAGTCGGCGTGTTCTGTGCGGGAAAGCCTTCCTTCGCCAGTTGGGCGCGCACGCGTAGCGAAGATTCGAGTTGTCCGCGATTCTGCGCCGGCGCGGATCCGCGCGGCGCGCCCACGGTGGCCACCTGATCGTCAGCGTCGCCATCATGCCCGGCGAGCGGAAGGTTAAAGGCGTTCAGAGCCCAGTTGATGATGTTTTCGTAGATGTGCAGCGGGCCATCCTGATAGGGCGGAAATGGCTGCGCGGC
>DASYCD010000282.1:0-6786 GCA_036500405.1 Bryobacteraceae bacterium | reverse complement strand
CCTTTGGGGGTTCGAATCCCTCCGCCCCTGCCAGAATTCCCGAAAGCAGAAAATAAGAGCAGAAAGTAAACTCATGGCCGACGAACTGGTACAGAAAAAAGAAAGCTGGGTAGACAGCACGCGCTCGTATCTGGCCGAGATTCGCTCGGAAATGAGACGAGTAACCTGGCCCAGCCGCGCGAAAGTAGAATCGACGACGATCGTCGTGATCCTGAGCGTTTTCGGTTTCGCACTCTACTTCTACGTGGTCGACGCCCTCGTGAACAAGACTGTGGTCGCGGCATACGACGCGATGGTCAAGTAAATGACTCCTGAATCCGATCTCAACCAGCCCGATTTGAACCAGGAAGAACCGCTGGACCCGCAAAGCGAGCCGGCCGAGGCTGCAGCCGCTGAAACAGCCGAGGAACTGCTCCCTGAAACGAAGCAGTGGTACATCATCCACACCTACTCGGGTTTCGAGCGCAAGGTAGCGGAATCGCTGCGCACGCGCGCCGAGGCGTTCGGCTTCGATGACGCGATCGGCCAGATTCTGATTCCGGAAGAAGAAGTCGTCGAGCTGCGCAATGGCAAGAAGGTGACGAGCAAGCGATTGCTCTATCCGGGTTACGTAGTTGTGCAGATGGCGATGCGGAATCCGGATGGTTCATCGAACGACGAGCTTTGGCACCGCGTGAAGGATACGCCGCGCGTGACGGGATTTGTCGGCGGCGGGACCGCACCGGTGCCGCTGAGCGCCGACGAAATCAACAAGATGCTCTATCGTCAGACGACGAGCGCCGAACGGCCGCGTCCGAAGATGAACTTTGAGAAGAACGAGACCGTACGTATTATCGACGGACCGTTCGCGACGTTCCAGGGCAAGGTGGACGAGATCAATCCGGAGCGCAATACTCTGCGCGTGCTGGTGACGATTTTCGGTCGCGCGACCCCGGTGGAGCTGGATTTCCTGCAGGTGGAAAAATCGTCCTGACGTTCGGGAGAATGCAACGTGCGCTGGCTGCGTGACTGCGCCGCGCGGAGAAGTGAAGAAAGGTTTTTATGGCAAAGAAAGTTACTGGTCAGGTTAAGCTGCAAATCCCCGCGGGAAAGGCGACGCCGGCTCCTCCTGTTGGAACCGCGCTCGGTCCGCAGGGCGTCAACATCATGGAGTTCTGCAAGGCCTTCAACGCGAAGACTTCGGCGAAGGATCAGGAAGGGCTCATCATCCCGGTCGTGATCACGATCTTCTCGGACCGCTCGTTCACGTTTATCACGAAGACGCCGCCGGTACCGGTGCTGATCAAGCGCGCCATCGGTTTGGCGAAGGGTTCGGCGGAGCCGCACAAGGCGAAGGTCGGCAAGATCACGGTCAAGCAGGTGGAAGAGATCGCGAAGATCAAGATGCCGGATCTGAACTGCTTCGACGTGGAAGCGGCGATGAATTCGGTCAAGGGCACCGCGCGGTCCATGGGCGTGGACGTCATCTAGTTCCCTGCTCTTTCCGAAGAGAATCGAGCGCCGGAGAGAAATCTCCGGCGCTTTTTTTATGGGCTCTCTTTTGTGCTAATTCTTTAGTATACTCGTTGGACAGAAGCCGATCCGTGATTTGGTTAAGGCAGTGGGCGGACGGGATTGACCGGCGCCTGCGATTTCACGCTTCACTTCTCGTGCAAACTTTGTCAGTTTGCGACGACCAATGGTACAGCAGCGCTTCCTGCGTCAGGCATATTTATCGCGCTCCAGAGACAACTCGGTTTGAAGCTTGTGAAGACCAGAGATATTCCTTTAAACGTGACCTTGGTTGATCACGTTGACAAAACGCCGACACCCAACTGAACGCCATAACGCTCTTCACCGCGCTTTTTGTTTATCCGATGCCCCGTTAGTCCCGGCCGACGGCGAGATAGACCGCTACCGGGACAACGAGAACCATCGCGGCCATGGCGGCTGCGAGCAGGCCGTGGCTTTGAATCAGAGCCACCGCATAGGGGATCAGTTTTCCCGAATCGATCTCCGCGCGAACCCACGTCAGGCTGGATTGGAACCAGCTCGACGTCGCGCCAATGCAGGCGCCCATCAACACCATGGCGCAGGCAAAAGCGGCAATCTGAATCGCGGTGATGGGACGTCCCGCCGCCTGAACCGCCTCGCGGCGCGCGCGCATTTGCGCCTTCCACCAGACCCGGCCGGAATCGGGCAGCGCGTCGGGAACGCGCACGTACTCGGCCGATTCCTCGCGCGCGTATTCAATCGCGCCCGCCACGGCGGCGACATCCGAACAGATTTCGCAGTGCTTCGCGTGCTCGCGCAGTTCCGCATCCACGCGATTCGGCCAGCGCGATTGCATCACCGCCGAAAGAACGTCAGCCTCGAATTCGCATTCGATCTTTCTCATTGACTGACTCCTTTCTCGCCGAGCAGTTTCGCCATTTTCTTCCGGGCGCGGAACAGGAGGAGCTTCATGCTGGAGGGCTGGACGCCAATCGCGCCCGCGATCTCGTCGTGCGAAGCGCCTTCGGCATACGCCATCCAGAGCATGGCGCGATCGCGCGGGCGGAGCTGGGCCATGGCGCGATCCACGTCGGCGCGCCGGGCAGCGTCATCGCCGTGGTCGCCGGAGTGTCCGGAAGCCGCGATGCGTTCCACATCGTCGCCTGTAACGGATGCCGCAGGCCGGGTGAAGCTTCGGCGGCGCGCATCCACCGCCAGATTCGTTGCGATGCGATAGAGGGAGTTGCGGCGGTGGGCATCGCTATCGAAACGATCCTCGCCGCCCGCGTTGGAAGCAGCGCGCAGGAAGCGGTAGAACGCTTCCTGCAGAAGATCGTCGGCGAGTTGCCGATCGCCGGTGACGCGGGAGAGGTAAGCCCAGAGGCCGCGGGCGTTGCGGTCGTAGAAGCCGCGGAAGGCCTCTTCGTCCATCACGAAGCTGACCTCGGCTCCGGCAAGTGCCTTCGCGCGGCTGACATCGCTGTAAGTCAGTTCCCGGAACACAATTTCAGTCTACCTTTCATTGGGGCATCTCGGGGAGGTCCATAACGCGCTTGCGGGGCGGCGGTTCGAGAAGACCCAGCTTCTTTGAGATCAGGAAGGACGCGGCGGCGGAGACCGCGAATCCGACCCCCAGGGAGATGGAGATGAGGCCGAGAATGTGAAGAGGTTCGGACGCCTCCGGCTGAGAGACCGTCTGGCCGGCCAGCATCAGACCGACGCCTGCCGCCGCGAGAACGAGACCGGCCTGGAGCGAAAGCATAATGCGGCTTAGTGGCGCGCCCATGCTGCGGGAAGCGGAACCGGTATCGAGCGAAATCGGCGCGGATGAAAGGAACCGCGAACCCGCAGGCGTGGCGATGTAAGCCATCAGTTCTTCGTTCGTGTTGAAGCGGTCGAGCAGGCGGGTATGTACTTCGGCCTGTATTTTGGAGAGCCGATTCCAGCGGCGGTAGTCGATGAAGGTGCGGATGAGCCACGTCACAAGGCCGATCGCCATGGCGAATCCGGCAAAGACCGCGACCCCCTGTACAAACTCGCGCCATATATCAAAAGCGCGGTCTCCAGGAGTACGCCGATCGTAATCGTTCTGAGGAGTGCCGATATAGAACAGCGGATTCTTCGAGATCTCTGGATGCTGGTTGAGAAAAGCGACCAGCGCCGGATACGTCGCCAGATACTGCTGCTGGGTCATCAGGCTGGGGTCCTCGCGGAGGACGTGGCGGACCGACGGCGGATAATGCTGAAGCAGGTCCGCGAATTCCTGCTTCACCCGCTCCGCGTCCGGCTGTTCGACGCTCTGTATGGCAAAGGGGGCCGGCGCCGGAGCGGTCGTCTTCTGCGCCAGCGCGGGCCTGGCAAACCAGAGGGCGATGGACAGCGCGCCTATCCCCATGATTCTATGAATGATTCTCCCGTTCATTTCCTTGGTAAGTCCTCTGCCCGGTAATACGCGGAAGAGGTGCGGAGGTTTACGGAGTACGAGCGTCGGCAGAACCCTATTTCAATAAGCGGGAGAAGCCAGCCTGATCAAAGTGGTGATCGGCTATCAGCGCCGCGGAAATCGATCGCTCCCGCATAACGACAAAGCTGGCACAATCGACGAGGCTCCAGGATTTATCACTGTGGCTTGCAAGCAGATCCCATGCTGCACCATCCGTCGCGAAAATCGACATGGAGAATCTGGATCCAGTCCGCCGCGCGGAGTGTTGCGACGATCCTTATTTGTTCGCGGCGGGGAACCCTCATCGGACTGGTCAGGAGCGCGACGAGTTCTGCCATCACGTAGTTCGTGGTGACAACAGCCCGCGCATTTTGCGGCATCTTCCAGGAGGGAAACTGCCTGATCGTGAGATCGCTCGGAGCGGAGAAGAAAGGCGGCTCAACCAGAGGTATCGACAAAGAGGCCGGTCACGATTCGTTGTCGTGGGTAAGAAGCAATCCGGCGCCGATATAGTCATCGTGCCGCTCAGGGCTATCTGAGACAGGCATCGAGAGACATCCCGCAAGTTTCATCACCGGATCGATCGGCTATCCGCCAAAAGCTCCGAGGCAATTCGTTCGGGATGGCTTCCCCTTTCACTCGAATTTAAAAAAAGCCGGGCAACCCGTCGTGGGCGGCCCGGCTTTCGTTTCAATTGTGATCCGGCTTATTCGGCCAGGTTCTCTTCTCCCGGTCCGGTCTCGCTGAGACCGCCGGTATACGTCAGCCGAGCTTCGTCTTCGTAGCCGGCCAGCGCGTCGAGCGTTGGCTCCGGCACGGGCTCCTCGACGATGTCCTCGCCCGCGATCTTCACCTGACGGTAGAACTGCATGCCCGTACCGGCGGGGACCAGACGTCCCATGATCACGTTTTCCTTCAGGCCGCGGAGGTAATCCACCTTGCCGTTGATGGCGGCTTCAGTGAGAACCCTGGTCGTTTCCTGGAAGGAGGCCGCGGAGATGAACGAATCGGTCGAAAGCGAAGCCTTCGTGATACCGAGCAGTACCGCTTTGCCCTGCGCCGGCACGCCGCCCGCTTCTTCCACCTTCTGATTTTCGAGGCGGAACTTGAACTTGTCCACCACTTCTTCAGGCAGGAATTCCGTATCGCCGATATCTTCCACGCGCACCCAGCGCATCATCTGACGGGAGATGACTTCGAGGTGCTTATCGTTGATGTTCACGCCCTGCAGGCGGTAGACTTCCTGAATTTCATTGACTAGATACTTCTGCAGTTCCTTCTCGCCGCGAACATCCAGAATGTCGTGCGGGTTGCGCGGACCATCCATCAGCGGATCGCCGGCCACCACGCGCTCGCCTTCCTGCACGTTAATATGCACGCCGCGCGGCAGCGAGTATTCGCGCTCGCCACCGTCGTCGCCGACGATGTAGATCTTGCGCATACCCTTCGCCAGTTCGCCGTACTTCACGACGCCGTTGATTTCCGCCATGATCGCGGATTCACGCGGCTTGCGGGCTTCGAACAATTCCACCACGCGCGGCAGACCGCCCGTGATGTCCTTGGTCTTGGTGGTTTCACGCGGGATCTTCGCCAGCACGTCGCCGGCGTGAACTTCGTCGCCATCGCGAACCATAAGGTGAGCGTGGGTCGGCATGAGGTACTTGCGCTGCCCCCCCGCGCCCTTCACCTGCACCATCGGCTGCCGCTTTTCGTCGGGTGAATCGGTCACCACGAGCTGCGACATACCGGTCACTTCGTCCACCTGCTCGGCGAGCGTGATGCCCTCCTGCAGGTCTTTGAAGTGAACCGTACCGGAAACTTCGGTCAGGATCGAGAACGTATACGGATCCCATTCGAGCAGATCCATATTCTGCTTGATCGGATCGCCATCGGCCACCGTGATGCGGGCGCCGTACACAACCGGATAGCGTTCCTTTTCGCGGCCCTTATCGTCGACGATCGCCAGGATGCCGCTGCGATTCATCGAGATAATTTCGCCCTTCTCGTTGTGGACCCACTGGACGTTGATGTACTTCGCGAAACCGTCCGACTTGGCGTCCTGCTTGGACTGTTCGGAGATTCGCGACGCCGTACCGCCGATGTGGAATGTACGCATCGTGAGCTGCGTGCCAGGTTCGCCGATCGACTGGGCGGCAATGACGCCGACCGCTTCACCGCGCTCCACCAGCCGGCCTGTCGCCAGGTTACGGCCGTAGCACATCACGCAGACGCCGCGCTTCGATTCGCAGGTCAGCACCGAGCGGATCTTGACGCGCTCGATACCGGCAGCCTGAATCTGTCCAGCCAGCTCTTCCGTGATTTCCTGATTCACGCCCACGATCAGGTTGTTCTCGTAATCGCGCTGATCTTCAAGAGCCACGCGGCCGACGATGCGGTCACGCAGCGCTTCGATGATTTCGCCCGATTCGATAATCGGCTCCACGATGATGCCTTCCGTGGTGCCGCAATCGTTTTCGGTGATGATGACGTCCTGCGCCACGTCGACCAGACGGCGGGTAAGATAACCCGAGTCGGCCGTCTTGAGCGCCGTATCCGCCAGACCCTTACGGGCGCCGTGCGTCGAGATGAAGTACTGCAGCACGTTGAGGCCTTCGCGGAAGTTCGCGGTAATCGGGGTTTCGATGATTTCGCCCGACGGCTTCGCCATCAGACCGCGCATACCGGAGAGCTGGCGAATCTGCTGTTTCGATCCGCGGGCGCCGGAGTCGGCCATGATGTAAATCGGATTGAGGATGCGGCCCGTACGGTCGTCCTCTTCCATCGCGCTGAACATCTCATCCGAAACCTTTTCCGTAACGCGGGACCAGATTTCGATGATCTTGTTGTAGCGCTCGCCGTGGGTGATGGCG
>DASYCD010000281.1:0-12656 GCA_036500405.1 Bryobacteraceae bacterium | reverse complement strand
CAGCGACCGCGGCCGCGACTATGCCGGCGCAATCAGCGCACTGATGAGCGGCCAGGCGTATCTGACGAGCTCGCGCATTGCGGCGACGACTGGGCCCTTTGCGGGTTACGAAAAGAACATCGAGCCGTTCCTCGAAGTGATTCGCATGCACCGCGATTCGGTGAGCGGGATCAACCACCGCAACATTCCGTCCGATATGTATCGCGGCGCGAAGGATGTGTGGGAAGAAGCTTACGAGACGGGCAAAGAATTTGGCTATCGTAACGGCCAGGTGACGGTGATTGCGCCGACGGGCACGATTGGCTTCATGATGGATTGCGACACGACCGGCATCGAGCCCGATCTGGCGCTTGTGAAGTACAAGAAGCTGGTGGGCGGCGGCGTGATCAAGATCGTGAATCAGACGGTGCCTCAGTCGCTGGTCCGGCTGGGTTATTCGCCCGAGCAGGTCGAGATCATCGTGAGCCACATCGATTCCACGGGCACGATTGAAGGCGCGCCGGGATTGAAGCCCGAGCACCTGGCGGTGTTCGATTGCAGCTTCCGCCCAGCGAACGGCATGCGCTCGATTCACTACACGGGGCATCTGCGGATGATGGGCGCGGTGCAGCCGTTTGTTTCGGGCGCGATTTCGAAGACCATCAACATGCCGGAAGAGAGCACGGTTGATGACGTCATGGAGGCGTACATCGAAAGCTGGCGCCTTGGCCTGAAGGCGGTGGCGATCTACCGCGACAATTCGAAGAAGTCGCAGCCGCTCAGCTCAGGCACGGCGAAGGGCGAGAAGAAGGCGTCGGGCTCGCTGCTGACCGCGAAGGAAGCGTCAAATGTGGTGGAGAAGGTTGTGTATCGGCCGGTGCGTCGCAAGCTCGAAGACGACCGCGCGTCGGTGACGCACAAATTCTCGATCGCGGGCCACGAAGGCTACGTCACCGTTGGCCTGTATCCGGACGGAACGCCGGGCGAAGTGTTCATCCGGATGGCGAAGGAAGGATCGACAATCGCGGGCATTATGGACAGCTTCGCGACCTCGATCAGTTACTGCCTGCAATACGGCGTGCCGCTGAAGTTCCTGGTGGCGAAGTTCGGGCACGTGCGGTTTGAGCCGATGGGCTGGACGGGAAATCCGCAGATTCCGTTCGCGAAGTCGATTCCGGATTACATTTTCCGGTGGATGGGGCTGAAGTTCCTGGGTCCGGAATATGCGGAGAACGAAGCAGGCGCCCCGCCGGCATTGCGTGTAACCGAGGACAATCAGCAGGAAAAGCTGCCGTTCCAGGCGGCGGTGGCCTCCGATGCGCCGCTCTGCGCGGAATGCGGCGGCATGATGACCCGGAACGGTAGCTGCTACAAGTGCGAGAACTGCGGCGGAACCAGCGGCTGCAGCTAAGAAGTAAAACAGATTCAAAGGTAGAAAGGGCCCGAGATCAATCCTCGGGCTCTTTGCTTTTTCGTGAGCCGCACGCGGTATAACCAGAGTTATACTACGGCTATGAAGACTGCCGTTTCGGTCCCCGATGATCTTTTTCGTCAGGCGGACAGCGCAGCTCGCCGGCTGGGAATATCGCGGAGCGAACTCTATTCGAAAGCGATCCAGGAATTTCTGAAGAAGCAGTCTGGTAATGCAATTACCGAACGACTGAACGAAGTTTATTCCCGTCAGACCGCGAAAGTCGATCCGGCTCTGCACCAGGCGCAAGTCAAGTCCCTGAAGAAAGAAGTCTGGTAGGTGGAGAGTGTTCAGCGGGGAGAAATCTGGTGGGCAGATCTTCCCGAGCCGCGGCGTTCCGAGCCCGGCTATCGACGTCCAGTCCTTGTCATTCAGGCGAATTCCTTTAATCTGAGCCGCATTCAAACGGTGATCGTGGCAACGATCACGTCCAACCTCGAACTCGCCTCCGCACCGGGTAATGTACTCCTCCCTGCGCGCTCATCGGGCTTATCGAGAGACTCGGTGGTGAACGTTTCACAACTGATGACCCTGGACCGTACTTTTCTGACGGAGAACATTGGAGCGGCGCCGCAACGTTTCCAAAGAGCTATCGACGAGGGCTTGCGAACGATATTGCAACTGTAGATCGACGAACATTCGCGAACAGCGGTAACATAATCAGAAACGCTTTCCTGAAGGAGCCTTCATGATTAAAGTGACCATTAACAACCGCCCGCACAATTTCGACGGCGATCCCGCCATGCCTCTCCTTTGGTATTTGCGCGATGACCTCGGTCTCACCGGCACTAAGTTCGGCTGTGGGGCCGGCCTCTGCGGGGCGTGCACCGTTATTCGCGATGGGGAAGCGGTTCGCTCGTGTTCCATCACGATGAAAGACCTCGCAGGCAAGCGCGTCACCACGATCGAAGGCCTCAGCCCGAACGGCACGCATCCGCTCCAGAAGGCCTGGATGCAGGCCAACGTCCCTCAATGCGGCTACTGCCAGGCGGGGCAGATCATGCAGGCGGCGGCGCTCCTTCGAAAGAAACCAAAACCCACCGATCAGGACATCGACTCCGCCATGGAGGGCAACATTTGCCGCTGCGGGACGTATCAGCGAATCCGCGCCGCCATCAAGACGGCCGCGAAGGAGGTCGCATGAGCTCCGTTACCAACATCAGCCGCCGCGGTTTTCTGGATGGCATCTTATCGGCAGGCGCTTTTGTACTCGCCGCGCAGGTGCTGCCGAAAAACGCCTGGGCGCAGACGCAGGAATACGCCGGGAAAGCCGCGGCCGCGCCGTTCCATCCCAGCATCTATCTCGGGATCGAGCCGGACGGCACGGTCTACATCGTGACCCACCGCTCGGAAATGGGCACCGGCATCCGCACCAGCCTGCCGCTGGTCGCTGCCGATGAGCTTGACGCCGACTGGAAGCGTGTCCGCGTCGAGCAGGGCATTGGCGATAAGAACTACGGCGATCAGAATACCGACGGCTCGAAATCCATCCGCGACTTCTTCACAGCGTTCCGCGAGGCTGGCGCTTCCGCGCGCGTGATGCTGACCTCCGCCGCAGCGGCGCAATGGAGCGTCCCTGTCACCGAGTGCAAGGCGCAACTCCACCAGATCGTCCACACGCCCTCGGGACGCAAGTATGGATACGGCGAGCTCGCCGCCGCCGCGGCGAAGCTGCCGGTCCCGAAGCCCGAGACGCTCCAGTTCAAGCCGAAATCCGAGTGGCGCTATATCGGCGAACACGCTCCAAACGTGCAGCAGATCATCGATCTCGCCGATATCTGCACCGGCCAGGCCATCTACGGAATGGACGTGAGGCGCGACGGCATGCTCTACGCCTCGATCGAGCATCCTCCCGTCATGGGCGGGAAGGTGCGTTCGCTCGACGACAAGGGGGCCCTGCAAGTGAAGGGCGTTCGCCAGACGATGACCATCGACACGTTCAAACCACCCTACGCGTTCCAGCCGCTCGGCGGAGTCGCAGTCATTGCTGACAACACCTGGTCCGCATTTCAGGGCCGCAAGCAGCTCAAGGTCGAATGGGAAGACGGCCCGAATGCCGCCTACGATTCCGAGCAGTACAAACAGCAACTTCTTGATACCGCGAAGAAGCCGGGCAAAGTGGTTCGCAATGTCGGCGATGTGGATGGCGCGTTCGCGTCAGGCGCGAAAGTCATCGAGGCAAGCTACTACGTTCCGCTCCTCGCGCACGCCACCATGGAACCGCCGGTCGCGGTTGCGGAATATCGCGATGGCAAAGTGACCGCGTGGGCCCCGACACAGAATCCGCAGGCCGTGCAGGACACCGTCGCCAAGGCGATGAACCTGAAGCCCGAAGACGTGACGTGCCACGTCACGCTACTGGGAGGCGGTTTCGGCCGCAAATCGAAGCCGGATTACGTGGCGGAAGCCGCGCTCATTTCGAAGCAGACGGGTAAGCCGGTCAAAGTGGTCTGGTCGCGCGAAGACGATATCCGGTTCGACTACTACCACGCGGTTTCCGGCATGTATCACAAAGCAGCGCTCGGCGCGAACGGTATGCCGACCGCGTGGCTGCAGCGCTCAGTGTTCCCCTCCATCTCGGCGATGAACGATGCGACTTCGATGTACGGCTTCGATGTCGAGTACGGCATGGGGCTGAACGATCTGCCGTTCGATATCCCGAACCATCGCGCGGAAAACGGCGCGGCGCAGACGCACATCCGCATTGGCTGGTTTCGCTCCGTCGCCAACATCTATCACGTATTCGGCGCGCTGAGTTTCGCCGATGAGCTTGCGCACGCCGCGGGGCGCGACCCGCTCGAATACCAGCTCGCGATGCTGGGAACGGGCAAAGTGCTTGATCTGAAATCGCAGGGTGTGGCGAATTACTGGAACTACGGGGAGCCCTACGAAAAGTATCCATTCGATACGAAGCGTCTGCGCCGCGTCCTCGAGATCGCCGCGGAGAAATCGGGCTGGGGCAAGCGCAAGCCGGGAAATGGCTGGGGAATCGGCGTTGCGGCTGCGCGCAGCTTTACGAGCTACGTGGCTTCGGTCGTCGAAGTCGAAGTGGATGCGAACGGAAAGATTCGGATCCCGCAGGTGCATCAGGTGGTGGATGCAGGTCTGGTCGTGAACCCCGAACGCGCGCGGTCGCAGTTCGAAGGCGCCGCTGTCATGGGCGCGAGCCTCGCGCTCTCCGGCGAAATCAGCGTAGCCGATGGACGTGTGCGCCAGTCGAATTTCCACGATTTTCCCGTCGCCCGCATCAATCAGGCGCCTCGGCAGACGGACGTGCACATCGTCGAAAGCGATGAGCTTCCTGGCGGCGTCGGTGAGCCCGGCGTTCCGCCGATTGCGCCGGCATTCGCAAACGCCATTTTTGCGGCTACGGGCAAACGCATCCGCGAATTGCCGTTCTCGAAGCAGAAGCTGGTGTGATGTTTGCGGCTGTTCTGCTGACGTCTTTGCTCTTCGCGCAGGCGAAGCTGGATCCGGATGAGTGTGCGGTTTGGCAGCGTGAGCTGAGCTTCGCGCAGTCGGTCGATAACCGCGACGCGAAAGCCTTCGCGACGTATCTGCGTCCTGACACCGTGTTTGCCGCTGGTACAGAGAATCCGGTCCACGGCGCGGATATGGTGCTGAAGAACTGGGCGGCGCTGCTCGAAGGCAAGCCGCTGCGCCTGCGCTGGCGGCCGAATATCGTCAACATCGGCGGCAATCGCAATGTGGCGATCTCGCACGGGCCGTACATGATCGAAGACACGCGGCCGGATGCGAAGCCAAAATACCGGGTCGGCACATTCACCACAATATGGGGTCGCGAATCGGCCGACGCTCCATGGCTGGTAGTTTTCGATGGCCCAGGTGAAGCCGTCAGGCCCGTCGAAGATCTGGCCTCCGCCGAAAAGTTCATGGCGCAGGCGCCGGCCACTTGCGCGGCGCGATAAACCTCCCGCGTTAGTTCGAACCCGGCTTTTCGGCGCGATCAATCACGATAAATTCCACGGCGCCTTTGGTGGAATCCAGCCTGAGACCCAGTTGCTGCTCGATGGCCGTGAAAAGAGATGGTCTGTCGTCTCCCGGACCCGAATCATCCGGCGCATAAACCACCGTCGCATCGAACTTGCCCGTAAGGCCGGTCTTGTCGCTCACCTTTCGGCCGAGAACATTCGCGAGGTTTCCCGCAAAGAGCTCCAGCGGGGTAGCGACGAAACGAATTCGCCCAGGTTCCATGCCGAACGCCGGGCTTTCTCCATCGCCTGCAGCCTTCAGTCTGGAGCCACTTTTCGCGATCACCAGATCGTAAACAGTCTCCTGTCTCACCTCCGGATGCACCGCAAGCTGAAACCGGTCCTTCAGCAGCGATTGCAACATTTCGCTCACTTGCTTGTTGCTGTCGGGCCACGGAGGTAACGGAGCCGCCGTTTTCGCCTCTATGTTGTATCGTTCGGAATCGCGCCATCCCTCCGCGCCGGCTACGCGCCAGGGAGGAATTCCCCAGGCATTGGCGACAAGGACGCGGAGAGTCTGCGCAGTAGCAATGTAACGGCCGCCCGGCTGCAGCCGGTACATTAATCGATCGTCAGGAGTGCTCGGCTTTACGGACGCCACATCGAACGTTAGTGCTCGCGGTTCCTGCGCGGAAGAGACCCATGGCGCGCCTGCCATCGCCAGCACGAATATGCTCTGAATCAGTCTGCGAGGAGTCACCATGCCAGTGGTATGACGTGGGCTCCGGTTGCCTGTTAGTCCAGGGCCGCCAGCACCATCTTCCGAGCTTCCGCGATGATCTCGTCCAAATGCTGGGCACTCACGAAGCTTTCCGCGTAAAGCTTGTAGATGTCCTCGGTTCCGGAAGGCCGCGCGGCGAACCAGCCCTTCGCGGTGATTACCTTCAGCCCGCCGATCGGCGCTCCGCTGGCGGTTGTCTGGCGGCTCTCAATGGGATTGCCAGCAAGGTCGATCGCCTTGATGTCTTCAGGTGAAAGCTGTTTCAGCCGCGCACGCAGTGTCGCGTTCGCCGGCGTATCGACGCGTGCGTAGAAAAATTCGCCGTACTTCGCGGTCAGATCACGATAATGCTCGCCAGGATCCTTACCCGTTACTGCCGTGATTTCCGCGGCGAGTAGCCCGAGGAGCAGACCGTCTTTGTCCGTCGTCCAGACACTGCCATCACGACGCAGGAAGCTCGCGCCCGCGCTCTCTTCTCCGCCGAAACAGCAAGACCCGTCGTACAGACCATCCGCGAAAAACTTGAAGCCGACCGGCACCTCCATCAGCGTCCTGCCCAGCCCGGCGGTGACGCGATCGATCATGCTGCTGCTTACGAGTGTTTTGCCCACCTTCACACCGGCCGGCCATTGCGGCCTATGCGTGACCAAATACTGAATCGCCGTCACCAGATAGTGATTCGGATTCATCAATCCCGCGCCCGGCGTCACAATGCCATGGCGGTCAGAGTCGGGATCGCAGCCCCACGCGACCTTGAAATCGTCCTTCAGCTTCACCAGGCTCGCCATGGCGTAGGGACTGGAGCAATCCATCCGGATCTTGCCATCGTGATCCACCGTCATGAACCCGAACTGCGGATCCACCTTCTTGTTGACTACGTCAAGCCGCAGCCCGTAGCGCTCAGCCACCGGCTCCCAATAGGCGAGCGACGCGCCGCCCAAAGGATCGACGCCAATAGCAATGCGGGAGGAGCGAATCGCCTCCATGTCGATGACATTCGCCAGGTCTTCGACATAGCCCGCGATGTAATCCTGCTCATGGGTAGTAGGCGCCTTCGCAGCCGTTTCGTACGCCACGCGGCGCACCTCGCGATTCCCGCCCGCCAGCAACTCATTCGCGCGCTTCTGAATCACGCCGGTGACTTCCGGACCGGCAGGCCCGCCATTCGGAGGATTGTATTTAAACCCGCCGTCATTCGGCGGATTATGCGAAGGCGTGATAACGATGCCATCGGCGACTCCGGATTTGCGGCCTTGATTATACGCAAGGATTGCGCGGGAGATACCAGGTGTAGGCGTAAAACCGCCGCCGGATTGAATGATCACATCGACACCATTGGCGGCGAGAACTTCCAGCGCGGTCTTCTGGGCTGGCGCGGAAACCGCGTGAGTATCCATGCCCATGAAAATCGGCCCGTCCGTGCCCTGCGCTTTCCGGTATTCGCAGATCGCCTGCGTGATGGCGAGAATGTGCTGCTCCGTGAAAGTCGCGTTCGTCGGCGTGCCGCGATGTCCGCTGGTCCCGAAGCTGACCAGTTGCGCGGGATTGCCGGCGTCCGGTTTCTTCGAATAATAATCGCCGATCAATCGATCGACATCGATCAGCAGGCTGGACGGCGCGGGCTTACCCGCGAGAGGCGAAACAGGCATATTATTGTCCTCCTCGAAGACTGATTACCGGGAAGTACAGGCCCTTGAGTTCACGCTTCCAATAGTTGCCCGTTTTTTGCCGTTCTTCCCAGGACGTGAAATGGTATTCGTAAATGCTCGCGCGCAGAAACTTCACCTGCGCGCCGCCGAACGGCGTTTGCTCAAACAGCGCCTTGACCGGCTTCGAGTCTCGCAGCAGCCCGACCATCGTGCGGATGAACCACGGATTATCCCGCGCCCCGCTAAGCGCGGCGAACCACATCTGCCAATCGAGCCGCGGCTGATAGGGTTCTACCCATGGCGGTCTGCGGCTCACCGGGCCGGGTTTGTAGCGGAACAGATAGGGCTCCCAGCTCTGACCATCGAGCGACGCCTCGATCTGGATTTCCATGCGTTTCGTGGTCATCACGGAGAACAACCCGTAGTGGTTCACCAGGCCGAACTGCGAGACCTGACGTTGCGCGGCCACGAGGGGCTCCGGCACTTTCCCGGCGAGCGACCAGAGTTCGACGCCTGAAAGAAACGCCACCAGGGTCCAGACCACAGCCGTGGCGGCGCGCCAGGGCGGTCGAAGGGCAATCGGTTTGCTCGCCACCTTCCAGCGCGCGAAGCAGGCGTCATCGAACAGGAACAAACACAACGCGATAGCGAGCAGATTGAAGAACGTGTAATTCCCGGTGAGAAGAATGAGCACTTGCAGCCCGATAATCGCCGTGCCCGCAATCTGGCGCAATCGCCTTGGCCCAAAAATCAGAAACGGGACCCCCAACTCCACCGCGAAAACCACAACGACCGAAAACTGCTGGAACCAGACCGGGGCCAGATGCGCATACCAGGCAAGCGGTGTCGGCAGCGGCTGGGTTTCGTAGTGGAACTGCAGCGCCGTCAGGTTGTGCCAGGAGGCGTCGCCGCTGAGCAGCTTGACCAGACCCGATTCGAACATGAGCCGGAAGAGCAGCCAGCGGAACAGCCATGTGCGGGCGCGTGAAGGACGCAGGAAGATCGCGATAAACCCGGCTTCCACCAGCAGCCAGTCCCACTGGAACGCCATGAACACCTGGCCCGCGTTCACGATCGAGAGATAGTAAATCCACAGAACAATGAAGATGATGCGCTGCCACCGGCTATGCCGCTTCGTCACGAGCGACATCACAGACAGTACGACGCCGGTCCAGGTGATGGAGAGGATCGTGAGATCGGAACTGCCCCACCAGAAAATCGTGGGTAGTCGCCACATGCCGACTGCGCCGAGCTGGCGGTGGACGGCATCGAAGAATTCGCGCGCGGGCAGAATTCCTTCCGCCCCTACCAATCCGCGCGCCTGCAATCCAAAAGATGCGAACGCGATCCCGTAAACCACCGCGAGGATGCGTGAGAAAAAATCGGATGCGGTATCCCATGTGGAAGGCCGGACCGGCGCGCCCCAGAGCGCGATGGTTACGCGGAGCGCGAACCCGCGATGACCAGCGATCCATTTATAAGCGAATGAGGCCAGTGCGGCGAAGCCCGGAATGAATCGCATGCACCAGGGGAACCAGTCGTAGCCCGGAATGCCATCGAGCAAATGGCCCACGGCGTCCGCGCCGCTCCAGCGGCCCTCGGGCGTAATGAACTGAACCGCCTTGCGGCAATCTTCCGAAGTCAGCCCAGAAAAACGGCCGCTCGCCAGGGCGTCCCGCGAGGGAATGTACTCGACGCGCCCGCCCGTGAGTGCTCGCCAAAAGCCGACCCACTCGATGCAGAACGAGCAATCGCCATCGTAGATCAGGGCTGGGCGGGATTCGGCGGCCAAGTCTCAGGACTACCACACTCAGCGGGCCAGCCAGGCCGCGGCATTTTGCGAATGGATTTCGTCGTCCGATTTCGCGACCTGCTGCAGGCGAACTACAAGCAGCGTCTGATCGTCGTGCGGCGGCTGGTCGCCCAGAAATTTGCGCACGTCAGCCAGGATGCCATCGCAGACCCCGGCGGCGGAATTCTGCCAGACGCGCATTACCGACTCGATGATTCCCTCTTCACCGAACTCGGCGCCTTCTGCGTTGGCCGCTTCGGAAACACCGTCCGAAAAGATGACCAGCAGATCGCCGGGTTCGATATCGACTTCGGCTTGCCGGTAGCGCGCGCCCGGGAGCACGCCCAGCACCGGTCCGCCGCCCTGTTCCAGGCGCCAGACATCGGCGCGGCCGAATCGCTGGCGGACGAGCACCGCAGGAAGATGGCCTGCGTTGATATAGCTCAGGCGATTGCCTTCCGGATTCAGATAGCACCAGAAGAGACTGACGAAGCGCTCCCGCGCAGTCTTCATGCAGAGCAGATGGTTCAGGCGGTCGGCGGCATATTCATGGTGAGTCGCGAGGCCGCTGTCGCTCGACGTGCGCACGGCGCCCTGCACTACGCCCATCAGCAATGCGGCGGAAAGACCTTTACCGGAAACATCGCCGAGCAGGATGGCGACGCCGCCGTCGTCGGTTTCAAAGATATCGTAGAGATCGCCGCCCACCTGCCTTGAAGGAATGAATCGCGCGGCAAATTCCAGGTTGGTGGTGGGTATACCGTCGCGCGGGAAGAGGTCACTCTGCACCCTGCGGGCGAGGGCGAGTTCCTCTTCGTATTGTTTGCCGCTGATGTAGCTGGGGAATCGCAGGCCGATCAGCACCACGGCGGCCAGCAACGCGATGGCCGCGGTAGAGCCGACGCCAAGAGGTATGAGAAGCGGGGCAAAGCTGACGGAAATGCCGTTGAGGTAAATCGCGGTTTCGACCAGCTGGCCACCCGGACCCCGGCCGGGACCACGCGCCCCGAATTCCCCGGAAGCGCCCTCCGGCCGCGGCCCGGGGGGTGGTCCGCCTCCTCGGCGTCCAAACCCGCCACGACCTATCGGGCTGACGCTCAGCAATATTTCGCCCGACGCCATTCGCCGGATGTCATAACGCTGCTGCCCGGGCTGGAACATCTCGTTGCGCAGCGACTGCTCAGTCCACTTCGGCGCGTTGCCCAGGTTTCCACCGGACGCGATTGGGGTTCCGTCCGAGTTCAGGACGCGAATCCAGGCGACCTTCTGGGGCGCGTCCCGGAGGAGTTCATCGATGGCGGAATTGTAGGTGTCCGCGTTCCGTGGTGCGTTTCTCAGGAGGCGGTTAATCGCGGCGACTTTGCGATCGGCTTCATTCTGGGCTTCCTGCCGGACCAGGCTGCGCGAAACGTAGCGATAGGTGCCAACGGTCTGAACCAGCAGCAGCAGCCCCAGTATCAGACCGAGCGCGATCGAAACCTTGACCCAGAAATACCCCGCGACCTTTTCCCGGCTCGCCATAAGTCCGTACTGCGCGATGATACGACAGGTACAGCGTACCGCATTGCATTCGGGTTACGTCCAACAGCAACAATTGACAGCCGTTTACAACGGACACGATCAGATGCGCTACACTTTCCCCCATGCGTAAATCTTTGTTGGTCTTTCTTGCCGCATGGGTCAGCATTGCGTTCGGTCAGGCCCCGCCCCCCGGGGGAGGAGGCCCCGGCCGTGGAATGCCGCCTCCGAAAAATCTGAAAATTCTCAAGCCCGAAGAGGTGATCCCAACGATGTTCGCCATTCGCTCCGGTCTGGGCGTTCGCTGCGACTTCTGCCATAACCCGCAGGATTATTCGAGCGATGAGAAGGGCCACAAGCTCACCGCACGCAAGATGCTGGAGATGGTGAATAACATAAACACCAACACCTTTGCCGGCAATCAGAAAGTGGTCTGCTGGACCTGCCATCGCGGTCAGGAGAAGCCGGAAGCTGCTCCGCCGGTGCAGATGCCGGGACGCGGTCCCGGTGGTGGTCCCGGTGGTGGCGCTCCGGCCGGTCCGCCTCCGGCGCAATAGCGATTCGGTGTAAACCCAAAGGCCCGTGCGCACGCGGTTGTATCCGCGAACGCACGGGCCTTTTTGTTTGCAACGAATGACAGAGTAGAATTCTGTTCATGCCCTTTTCGATTCGTCTTCGGCTCAGCATCATGATGTTTCTGAACTACGTGATCTGGGGCTCGTGGTATGTCACGATCACCACGTATCTGACGAATACCCTCCACTTCACGGGCACGCAGGCGGGGGCGGTTTTCGGAACGGCGTCGATTGCCGCGATCATTTCGCCATTCTTCGTCGGCCTGATAGCGGACCGCTTCTTCGCCACCGAGCGCGTTCTGGCGGCGCTGCATTTTCTCGGGGCCATCCTGCTGTATCTGGTGACCACGGCCACCACATTCCCTGCGGTTTACGGGCTGATGCTGATCTACTGCCTCTGCTATTTCCCGACGATCGCACTCACCAATTCCCTGCTGTTGCAGCACGTGAAAAACGCGGGCCGGGACTTCCCGCTGATCCGCGTGTTCGGAACGCTGGGCTGGATTGTGATCGGTCTGGTGATTGGCTGGATGGCGGTCGAAAAGACCACCGGCCAATTCCTGCTGGGCGCGGGCGTTTCGGTGGTGATGGGTCTTTTCAGCCTGGTTCTTCCGCATACGCCGCCGCCCGCGAAAGGCGAGCCGCTCAGCGCGAAAAAGATCCTGGGTCTCGATGCTCTGGTAATGCTGAAGGACAAATCGTTCCTGACATTTGCGATAGCGTCCGTGCTCGCCTGCATCCCGCTGACTTTTTATTTTTCCTTCACCAACAACTATCTGAATGATGTACACGTGCAGGACGCCGCAGGCAAGATGACGCTGGGGCAGGCGTCCGAAGTCATCATGATGCTGGTGATGCCGTTCGTCCTGCGGCGGCTGAGCGTTAAAGGGATTCTGGTGATGGGGCTGGGGGCGTGGGCTGTGCGCTACACGCTGCTTGCCTATGGGAACGCGGGTCCG
>DASYCD010000280.1:0-3223 GCA_036500405.1 Bryobacteraceae bacterium | reverse complement strand
GTCATATCGGCCAGCATTCCGTACGATGCCAGCGCCAGAATCGCCTTGATCGAGAGATTCGCGTTATGCGCCAGGTGCCCCGCGAAATCGTCGGTTGAAAGCTGATTCTCCGGATCGAGCCCCTTGTCCTTCAGATACTCTGCCCACTTCGTCAGCAGCGGCCAGTATTTCAGCGCGAACGACGCGTTGCCTTCCACCTTCGCCAGCGCGGCCGTCATGATCAGCATATTGCCGCTCTCTTCCACCGGCATCTGATTCTCTTCCGTGCGCTCGCCGCCGCCATATACCTGCCCGTTTGCCTGCGGATACGTCCCCAGATCATGCGGCGCAAACGGGAACTTCCATCGCCCCATTGCCGCGTAATCCATCACGGGCAGCAGTTGAGCCCGCAGCAGGGCCGGACTGAACAGCATCGTGAACGGCGAACTCGGATAAATCACGTCCACAGTCGCAATGCAGCCGTTGCTGAAATTTTCTTTCGGGAAAAACATCGCCGCGCCGTCGGAATCCGCCACCAGCTTGTGCGCCGCCAGCATCTGCCGGTACGCCAGCGCCGCAAGCTGCGCGTACTTCTCGCCGCCCACCTTGCGCATGTCGCCCATCAGCTCTTTATCGAAAGCCTCGCTGCGCGCCGCCAGCGAATCGTGATCCTTGCGCGCCTCGCGCAGCAGATCGCTCACCTCCGCGCCGTTGCGACGCCACCACGGCTGCTCCTGCCGCCGGAAATACTCGATCGAATACTGATCGTCGTAGGCGATTTCGAGAGACCGCGTCACCGCCTGGGACGTCACGTTCCCCAGATCCACAGCGAACGCAAGCGCCATCGCTGGGGTTCTACGCACCGGCTGCTCCACTTGTTCGTTCAGATCGTCCGAATCCGGCAGGCGCCCCGTGGTGTTGAACGCAGTTCGCGCCGCCTGGTGCGACATCGCCGCTTCCGTCACACCTTCAGCCTTGTCGGCCTGCAGATACAGATAGCCCCAGTCGATCCGAAGATCGTCGCCGCGTTTGGCCAGCACCGGCTGCTCGCGCGAGCCCATCCGAAGCACAGGCTGCCCATCGAGCTTGAACCGTCCCCACGTGACCGGCTCGTCCGCCGTGTTCACCGTCAGGTCCGCGCCCGCATCGAAATAAATCTGCACCTGATGCGACGCACCATCCGACGACGAAACTTTCCAGTCGATATAAGTCAGCGGCCGGGAGAGCACATCCAGATCGTCCGTCAGCGCCGGGGTCAGAAACGTCAGCTCCAGACCAATACCCCCACCATCGAATGTGTAGATCGTGCGCGTCGGCAACACCTCTACGCTCTTTTGCGTGAGCGGCTGCGTCCCGTTGTCGCGCCCCATCACCTGCCAGACCTTGCCATCCACCCGGACCGCCGCCGTCAGCGTGTTCGGCTTCCCCGTCCAGTGCTTCGTGTTGTCCCCATTCAAGTGGTCAGACATCGACCAGATACTGAAGTACGGATCATGGACCACCAGCGGCACGGCAGGCGGCCGCATCTGCGTTTGCGCCATCCCCGTGGCCGCAAAAACGGTGAAAATCGTCAGAAGTCTCATTAGTGCCGCTATTATCCCTCAAAAGTCAGAAGACTACGTCAGTAGTCAACAACCCGGGTCCATTGTAAATTTATGTATGTAAATATTCGTAGACTTCCACCCCAAAGCAGCGCATAATCGAGCCAGCAGGGCCTTTGTAAAGGAAGCTTACAATTGCGCTTTGGGGTCTTATTCACGGTTTTGGCGGGGATCGCCTGGGGTCAGCTCCATCCTCAGGTCGATCCCGAAGCCGAAGCGCTGTTCCGCCGCGCTACCACCGCTTTCCAGCAGCTTCCGGCGTATGAGCTCGACGTCGAGACCACCGGTTCCGGCTTCCACATCCTGGCCACCGTCGCCGTTCGCCAGCCCGACCGCATCCTGATCTCGGGCAGCACTCCAGCCACCGGCCAGACGACGGTTTTCTCGGACGGCCGCACCAGCCTTTTCTGGGAGGAATCGAGCAACCTTTATGCGCGCATTGATGCCGCCATTCCAGCCGCGACGCTGCTCCACCTCACCGACCTGACGCCCGAAGCCGAGCCCACCGCCCAGAACCTGACCTCCGCCAAAATTCTGCGTGACGACACCATCTATATCGATGGGGAGCGCTTCGACTGCAAAGTGGTTCGGATCGAGACCGCCGGACCTCACGAGCGGACCCTCTGGGTCGATACGAAAACCGGCGTTGCTCTTCGCCAGCAGACCTTCGTCACGCCGCCGGGTCTCAAAACCGAAATCCCGGCCACCAGCAACGTCACCCGCTTCCACCACGGCGCCCGCGCGGCCGATGCCGGTGATTTCTCCTTCATCGTCCCCGCCGACGCCACCGAAGTCGACTGGCGCCAGATGGACCTCGAAGTCACTCACCGCGGCCTGATCGGCGAGCTGCCTCCGCCGCTGCGCCTCACAACCGTCGACGGCCGGCCTGTCGACCTTGCGAAGCTTCGCGGCAAACCCGTCCTGCTGCATTTCGAGGCGCCATGGTGCAAGCCCTGCGAAGACGCCGCGCCCGCCCTCGAAAGCGTTGCCAAAACTATGGGGAATGACGTCCGCATTTTGCGGATCAATGACGGCAACGCCGAGGCGCTCGGCATCAAAGCGTGGCCCGCCAACATGCTGATCGGCCGTGAAGGAAAAATCCTGACGTTCGACGCCGGCCGCGCCTCCGAAGCCGCCCTCCTCGCCCTGCTCCGCAACGCCGCCTCGCCCCAGCCCGCGCAGCCGCCCCGCATCTGGGGCGCGACAGAAAAACATCGCGGCGAAGTAGCGCCACCCGAACTCGTCTACAAAGTCGACCCCGGCTACACGCTCGGAGCCCAGAAGGCAAAAGTTTCCGGCACCGTCATGCTGGCGATTCTGATTGGCACAGACGGCCACGTCAGCGACATCCACGTTCTGGAGAAACTGGACCCCGGCCTCGACGCCCGCGCCATCACCGCCGTCAGCAAGTGGCGCTTCAAGCCAGCCATGCACGGCGACACGCCCGTGGCATTCCGGGCAAGAGCCGGCGTCAGCTTCATGGAACGCTGACGCTGCCCTACAGATTCCGCTTCAGGAACGAGATGATGTGATATCCGGTCAAAAACTTGAACGGCGTCTCACCCAGCGTGTAATGCCCGCACGGCATCACAATCACTTTGTGCCTCGTCCCGCTCTTCGCAATCCGCCCGATAATGTCGCGC
>DASYCD010000279.1:0-16812 GCA_036500405.1 Bryobacteraceae bacterium | reverse complement strand
CGCGCATTTTTTGCTTGACTTTTTTCTCCAGTAACTCTATATATGAATCACGCACGCGATTTTTCGAAGTCGCGAATTTCGATTAGGAGAATACACGATGGCAACCAAAAAGAAAGCTGCCCCGAAGAAGAAGGCCGCCGCGAAGAAGAAGAAGTAAGAGCGGCGCCCCTGAGGGCGCGCAACAATCGATCGACAACATTGAGGGCCTCGGAGACGAGGCCCTTTTTTAATTCAGGCGGGCCTCGGAGACGAGGCCCTTTTTTGTTGTTATCTGGCGCTTAGTTAGGCGCTTTGCCATCTCCGTTGTTGTTCCCCACCCGTTCTTCTCATAGAGAGGCCGCCCAGATGCTGTCGCGTGCAGTACCTCGTACGTTAGTCCGCGTTGTTTGAACTCAGTTTCCGATGCATCGAGCAGCGCCTGTGCGACTCCGCGTTTCCGATGCGCCGACTCCACGAAGAGGTTGAGGATGTAGCCGCGGCGCCAGCCACTGCCAGAACGGTTCGGCAAAAGCATCAGGATTTCTTCAGACTGGCCTGCGTCTTTAAACATCTCGCGGCGATGGCGGCAGATGAGATCGAGATCGCGGGGTGAGATGGGACGGATGGTCATACAGTTCGGAAGTAGCCGTATTATAGAGCCGGCCGCGCGGCAATCGCCGCGAGATGCGGCGCGAGGAAATCTTCCCGCGCGATTCGTCCCCGGACCACCTCCACGGCGCCATCCACAAAGATGAACTCCATGTCCTCGACGCCGAGATTGCTGAAGAACGTCCGCAGCCACGGTTCGAGATGGTTGTGGCTCGGATCTTCGGAATTCGGACCGTAGTGACGGCCGGCGGTGAGGAAGCAAGTCAGCCGTTTGCCGCTCAGCGTGCCTTTCGTACCAGTTGGCGTGATCGCCACCGTTTCTCCGAAGCGGACCACCTGATCCATCCACAGCCGGAAACTCGCGGCTGGTCCCCAGTTGTGCATCGGGACACCGATCACGTATTCGTCGGCGTCGAGCAGTTCTCTTGTCAGGACGGACGAAAGCGCCAGGATTTCGCTCTGCTCCGGCGTGCGCGCGGCGGCCGGGGTGTAATTCGCGGCGATCCACGCGGCGTCGACGACCGGTATCGTGATGGCGGCCAGGTCGCGCCGGATCACCCATCCGCCCGGATTCTCGCGGCGCCATTTGTTGACGAATTCCCAGGTGAGGCTGCGGGAGATCGATCTCTCGCCCATCGGGCTCGAATCGATGTGCAGAAGGACAGACATTGTTTTCTCCTGCTCTCAGGATATTCAACCATTTGGTTGATTGTCAACCTCACGGTTGAGGATATAAAATCGGAACGTACGCTATGCCTCGTTCCGCGGTAAAAGACACGAACCTCGATCTGCTGTTCAGCGCGGTGGCGGATTCCACGCGCCGTTCCATGCTGGACCGGCTGCGGGCCGGCCCTTTGACCGTGACGGAATTGGCGCGGCCCTGCGAGATGAGCCTGAACGCTGTGTCGAAGCACGTGAAAACGCTGGAGCGCGCGGGGCTCATCCGGCGCACGATTCGGGGCCGCGAACATTCGTGCGAACTCGACACAGCGCGGTTCGGGGAGGCGGCCGGCTGGATGAGCTATTACACCGACTTCTGGAACGCGCGCGCCGGCGCGCTCGAAAAGCATCTGGTGGAGAAACGCCGGCGAGGCGCGAAATGAGCTATCAGACCGTTACTGTGCGGCGGGTGATGGACGCCTCGCGCGAGGAAGTCTTCGACGCCTGGCTCGACGCCGAGGGAATGCGGGAGTGGATGTGTCCGGGGCCTGTTACGCATTGCGACGCCACAATGGACGCGCGGCCGGGCGGGCGATTCCGGATTGTGATGCACGGGCCGGATATGACGATTGTGAACACGGGGGAATTCCGGGTTCTGGAGCGGCCGGCGAAGCTGCAATTCACCTGGGCGTCATCGCGTTGGGGGCTGGAAGAAACGCTCATCACGATTGACCTGCTGCAGCGCGAAGCGCGCTGCGAACTGGTGCTCACGCACGAGAGATTTCCGGCGAATGAGTCCGCGGCGCAATTGCAGGGGGGATGGGGGCGGATTCTCGTACTCCTTGCGGATCATCTTCGGGGATCAGGGACATGAACGGGATTCTCGCTGCCTTCGCCTTCAGGCTGGTTTCTATTGGACGCGCGGACAGGCGCGCCGGTAGATGCTACGTTCATTCTCGCCATTGATCCCGGCACACCGTGATAACTGACGCGCCTGCCATTGCTGCGCAGGTTCAGCATGGGCGCATCGAATCAACGAACGCCGCGGCGTTCTCCTGAATCCATTGATCGAACGTGATTGCTTTCCGGCCCAGAACGCATTCCACGGTGTCTGTAACGGCCGCCAAACGTCCCTCGCGAATCGCCTCATAGATTGAAAGATGGGCCGCGACGATTTCTTCCGGGTCGTTACGGATCATCCGGCTACGAACCTGTTCTTCAGAGATCGGTACGAATGTGAGTGCTTTCCCGATCGCAGCACCAACCTTTCCGGTCATTTCCGCATAGCTGAGTGCTTCCGGGCCGGTGATCGGCAAAGACATCCCATCATACTCATGCGACGTCAGCGCCCGGGTTGCGACATCCGCAATGTCTTGAGGGTGAATGAATGGAATCCTGCCTTCACCCGTGGCGGAGCGCACGATTCCTTCGGCCTTGATCGATGCCGCCCACAACAGAGCGTTCGACATGAATCCCGAAGGCCGTACGAACGTGAACCGTATCCCGCTGGCGCGAATGGCTTTCTCCCCCCGCGCATGCCACACGCCCGTGCCCACATTCTGTTCAGCATCATACGAGGAGAGCTTGACGAGACGATTCACGCCTTCCGCCCTGGCCGCATGCGCAGCGGCTTCATCTTGCGCCGCCAAATTCGGGCCCGCATTGACAAGCAGCAGTGCATCGGCTCCTCGCAGCGCGGGCTTCAGCGTTGCCACCTCGGCAAGGTCCCCGGCGAAGACATCCACGCAATTTCCGTAGATCGATCGGGCGCGATCAGCATCGCGTACGAAGATGCGGGGCCGGTGGCCGCGCTTGATCAACTGTTCGACAACGAGTGTTCCGACGGCGCCGGTCGCGCCTGTCACCACATCGGTCATAGTCATAAGCTTTTGTAATCGTAATTGTGTTACTCATTCGCGGACAAGGAAGTCCAGCGGCTAATTCGGTCGCCAGTTGGTAAAGAGCCCGGAGCGCGCCGTCGATGAAATGGGGCTGCGGCTTTCCCGAGGAATCCAGCTTGTTCCACCTCATTCCACCTCATGAGGTTCACCGCGATAGTCATCTGCCGCTCGGCGTCGGCGCGGGTCATCGACATCGCTCCCCCGAGACCGTGCCGTCATGGCCCCGGAACGTGCCGTGGCCGGGAACCTCCATCTTCTGCAGGCCAAGTCCTACTCGATCCGGCCGTTATCGCGCACCCCGGCGAACACTCCCGGCATCCCCGCGTGGTGGACCTCATTCATGACAGCTGTCAGCTCCAAAGGATCAAATGAGTTCTTCATGACATCCATCCTTTCGTTCATGCAGATGCCGCAGCTTGTCCGGGTTTCGCATCACATAGATTGCCGCGATTTTTTCGTCTTCGATTTCGAACGCCGTCGTCTGTAATTCGCCATCGGATTCCAGCGTTACGAGCCCCGGTAATCCATTGACGAAACCGGCACGAACCAATTTGGATTCGTTGTTGCGGTACCAGTCCGCCAGATACTCCTGAAGCTTCATTACCGCATCGACACCCAGAATCGGTTCCGTGGCGGCAGGGCGCTTGCCTCCACCGTCCGCATGGACGCTGACATCGGCCGCTAACATGCCGCGCAGCGCCTTCATGTCGCCGCTGCGTGAGGCAGCGTAAAAGGCCTCCGCAAGCGCGATACCCCGTTGCTTCTCCACCTGGAAACGAGGTTTCGCCTCACGAACATGGGCGCGTGCGCGGGTCGCGAGCTGCCGGCAAGCCGCCGGGTCACGCCGAATGGTCTCAGCAACCTCGTCAAATTCCAGCCCGAAAACATCGTGTAGCAGGAATGCAGCCCGCTCCAGCGGAGAAAGACGTTCCAGCGCGAGCATCAACGGCAGAGTGACGTCTTCCTGCTGTTCCTCTTCCACCAGGGGATCGGGAAGCCAGGCGCCAATATAGGTCTCGCGCTGATGCCGAGCGGATTTGAGTTGATCGAGACAGAGGCGCGTGACCGTTCGTCGCAGAAACGCTTCGGGCTCGCGGACGTCACTGCGGTCGGCCTTCATCCAGCGGATGAAGGCCTCATGCACGATATCCTCTGCGTCCGCGACCGATCCGAGCATGCGATAGGCGACGCATCTCAGCCTGGGCCGCAGCAAGCCGAAATCCGGCGCAGCGTCCTCAGGCGTCGCGTACGTCATTGGTTTATCGCCGCCTTGACCGCAGATTTAATCGCTGCCGGATCGGCCCACACACCAAAACCCACCGCGAGGCGATTCCACCCGTTGATGATATTGATCGTCAAGGTGAGCTTGACCTGCTCTTCCTCACTGAAGTGCGCTTTGAGAGCTTCATAGGCGCTGGCATGCTCACGTCCCTCTGACAGTCTGGTCAAGGCTTCGGTCCAGCCGAGCGCGGCGCGTTCACGATCGGTGTAGCAAGGGGCTTCGCGCCAGGCCGGCAGCAGGTAGATACGCTGCTCGGTTTCTCCGTTTTCACGCGCTTCCGTGGCGTGGAGATTAATACAATTCGCGCAGCCGTTGATCTGAGAGGCGCGAAGTTTTACAAGTTCGGAGAGTTTAGGGTCAATACGAGAGGCTGCGTCGAGGGCAATCGACGTTCGTTGGTACTCCTTTATTAGTGCAGGGGCGGCGGCGAAAAGATCAAGTTTGGGGGTCATATTTGATTTGCTTTCTGTTCCTTCTGTGCTTTCTGTTCCTTCTGAAAATGTTCCTCTCCGCCAGGTCATGTGTTTACGTCCTCAAAGAGAACTGACGCTCCGTAACCATCTCTGGCGCTGACAAGGATTCGGCCGCCGTGAATCTGGAATTCGATCCTCCGATCGTTCAGCGCCTGCTTCGTTGTGTCCAGATTGGAGGAAACCGCAAAACCCGCCAGGAATGGAACTGTTGGCGCGGTCTGACCGGGGAGGAGGGCTTGAAGATGATCAGGGCTGACGACGATAATCCGCGACGGGCCAAGGTCTATGACACGCAGGTCGCCGCGTTTTTGCAAGTTGCGGCCCGCGTAGAGTCCGTATCTGTTCGCGACACTGTCCGGATCGTGAACGCAAACGATGACCCCGGTGATGGAAGTGGCGCCGTTCGGGTGTTGCATATAGTGTGGCTGCAACACGAGTTCGGGTGTCTCATGCTGCGCGATTTGGAACAGCGCCTCCGGATTACTGCCCGGCGGAAAAGAAAGAGTCCGCGCCCGCATCATTTGCGGGCCGTCCAGAGTATCAACCAGGCGGCGAAATGGTCGAATATCCGAGGGCGATAAGCCATGTTTCAGCAGTCTGGAACGAACAGCGTCGAGGTCTTCCGTGCCGAGATGCAGAACATGCAGGCCCTCATAGCGCTCAAGGGGCGCATCCAGGTCAAAGGGGCCCCGTTGTTCCGGCGTGATGGAAGCCCATCGCCCCGCGTCCACCACCCCCAATATCTCCAGATAGTTGTTGCGAAAAATCGCACAGCGGTTTCCCGCCCCGATTGGCTCCGGGTTTGCGCCCGCGTGCAGAGGAATCATCGGCAGTGTGAGCGGTGTAAAGAGGAAGCCCAGCCTCTCATACTGGTCAACGGCGGTCTTCAGATTGCGGCTGATGATCCCGAGATGGTGAAGTATATGGATGTCGTTGTTCATTGGATTGGACTGAATCTGTCACTAGTGGCCGAGGGCGTCGTTTCGCTCGAGTTGGGCGTCGCACACACAATCGGCCTCCACTTCGACAGGCCATTCGGGGTTGATGAACGCCGCGGGCGCTGGGCTAACGCTCCAACAGGTCATTCGCACGCGGGTCATGCTATAGAGGCGCCTCGCTTCGCTAACGTCGGGAATCTCATTGCCGGGGACTCGGACATTCATGATCTCTTCCTGCCTCTACCCATCCTGACGAATCAGGAACTGATCCTGTGACAAGCGGTCTCTTTCACTCGTCTAAGAAAATACGGAGGGTGGGAGGCTACCTGAGCCATGGATCCTCCTGAGCGCCAGGAAGTGAGGACGTCATTAGACGTCATTAAGGGAGGCGAGACCTCACAATCAGAAAACATCGCTGGTTTTCGGGACGATGGAGGAAGAACGGCACTTCTGCAAACCTCCTTGCGGCGACTCGCCGCGTTAAACACCGACTTGAGTGCCGATGGAATATTGCTTCCGCAATCGAGGTAGCAGACGAAGGTCACTGCCGCGTGAATCGAGAAAGCCCAGCGTGAGCGATAAGTCCATTTGGGGCGACCGGCGAACTTGGGGCATAGCCGACGGTTGCGGTAGCGAGCGAGTGCGAGGATCAATCAACACGAGGCCTGCGGCATTGCCGGAAGCGTCTGAAAGGATTGAATAATGTGCTTCTTCCCAGCCAACCGTCCTGGCCCTGACTGATGACCTCCGAGCAGGCATTAGAGCTGAGAGAGTCGTACAACAGGGTTTTGCTGCCCTGTCCCTGGCGATGCGTTCGCTACTCAGGTATGGCCCACTTCGCTACTCTAATTTGGCCCCCTGTTGTTGATATTCTGCCTCAGTTGAAGCTCCCCGCGCCGCCGCCGACCAGCGGGAGGCGCACGCCGCCCTCAAGCAAAGGCGCTTTTGATTTTCATTCTTAGAAGGGTTTTTGCTTTTGTTTTGCTTCTGTTGTTTCCCGGAAGCTCAGCTCTTCTTCCTCCTTTCCACTGTACGCCGGAAGCGAAACGACTCCGTGCCGGTCTCAATGATATGCGCCCGGTCCGTGATGCGGTCCAGCAGCGCCTTGCACAGTCGCGGATTCGGAAACACTGTCGTCCATTCGGAAAACGGCAGGTTCGTAGTCACCACAATGGCTGCCCGTTCGGCGCGCTCCGAGATCACCTGAAACAGAAACTCTGCACCGATGTCAGCCAGTGGAACGTAGCCAACCTCATCCACCGCGATCAGTTCGTATCTCTGCCATCGCGCCATCAGGCGGCGCACCTGATTGTTCTGCTTCGCCTCCACCAGTTCGTTCACCAGAGCCGCTGCCGTCGTGAACCGGACTCGCCGCTTCTGACGGCACGCCGCCACGCACAAGCCGGTGGCCAGATGAGTCTTCCCCGTACCGCATTCGCCGATGAATACCACCGGCTCGCTGCGGTCGATGTATCCGCCCTCAGCCAGTTCGCGTACCCGCGCCGACGGTATGCGGGAGGCCTGCCCGAAATCGAACTCCTCCAGCGTCTTCATTCGCGGCAACTGTGCATCGCGAATCCGGTTCTGAATCGCATGCCGGTCCCGTTCTTCGCTTTCCATCGCCAGCAACGCTTCCAGATAACGAATATGGCTCTGCTTCTCTTTCACCGCCTGTTCGGCGAGTGGAAGGAAGTTCGCGCCAATCACCGGCACGCGTACCGCCTTGCAGTATTGCCGTACGCTGGCGTGGTCCAGACTTTCCGTCGACTGTTTCACTGGATTCCTCCCGGCGCGCCTGTCAGCAGCAGGTCGTATTCGTCCATCGCCGGCATCGGCCGTTCGAACTGCGCGAGTTCTTCATCCAGCGCCATCGCATACTGTTTCCGCTCTTCCGCATCCGGCATATTCATGATGTGCAGCACCGCGGCGGCGTCGATTGCGCCCAACCGGAGCGCTTCCTGGACTGCCGCGATCAGGCGCGTCCAGCCTGACGCGGACCCCGCCCGCACCAGCGCGATCATCTCGCGCGTCCCGCGGCTTTTGCCGTGACGTTCTTCCAGCTGTTTCCAGATCCGGTCGAGACACTCCGGCCAGCGGCCCGCCTGCCGCCACTGCACCAGAGGAGTCGAGTTCGCCATCGCGCCCGGCTTCTTCTCCAGCACATCCAGGTAATGCTCCAGATTGAGAATCTGATACCCGCGTCCATAGCAGCGCTCGTGCCGCGCTACGCAGCGGCTGTCATGCTTAATCTCGATCCACGACGGGCCCACAACCGCTGCCACGCGCATGCCCGGCGACATCGGCGCCGAATACCAGTTGGCCTTCACTTTCGCCCGGCAGTGTCCGTCGATGACCAGCGGATAGATCACCTCTTCGAAGTCGAATCCCTCCTCCACCAGCGGCAACAGCGAAGCGCGTTCCTGTTGGCTGGCTTCTCCCACGGTCATCGTTCTTCCGCGGATCGTTCGGCTGCGATTCGCTATGCAGGCGCGCAGCAACTGCTCGTTGAACTCCGGAAGACTGTCGGCTTCCGGCACAGGTGTGAGGCAATTACGCCGGAACCATCCCAACTCGCCTTCCACTCCGCCCTTCTCGTTGCCCTTCGCCGGATTGCAATACTCGCTGCGGTATCCCCAGTGCGAGCGGAAAGCGATGATCCGGTCGGTCTCGACGCGCTGCCGGCCGCGCAGAACCTTCTTCACCACCGAGGTCATGTTGTCGTAGCGCAGCGTACGGAAGACACCGCCGAAGTAGGCGAATGCAAGCTCGTGCGCTTCGAGCAGCGCCTGCTGGGTTGCATGCGTGTAGGCGCGGTGGAACGCATCGCCTGACGCCATGCTGCGCATCGCGAAGATGTTCAGGTTGCGCGATTCGCCGTTCAGCTTCGCCACTGCTTCGAACCAATCGACCTGCCCTTCCTGGCCTGGTTCGTAGCTCTGCGGGACGTACGCTTCGCGGCCGAAGCCGGACTGCTGCTTCCATCGCTGCACGTATCGCCGCACGGTGGCTTCGGCAATCACCGGCTCCGGGTGTTCCTCCCGAAGCCGCATCCAGATGCGATGCGCCGTGTGCCGCTGCTTGCGCGGCGCTTGCCGGTCTGCTTCGAGGATGCCGTCGATTACATCGCGCAACGGGCCGATCTTCGGACACGCCCGCTCGTGCTTTTTTCTTTCCGGCGGGATCGCGCTCGCGAGCGCCTGTCGCACCATCCGCCGGTGTACGCCGTACTTCCCGGCTATTTTTTTGATCGTCTCTCCGGCCGCATAGTCGCGCCGGATCTCTTCGAATAACTCCACTTTGTGCCTCCTGTCCATCCCGGAATCTTGTCATCCGGGGTTCTCCAGGGGGGGCCGAATTAAAAGCGCAAAGTGGGCCAAATTAGAGTAGCGAACTCAGGCGAATTGGTCGTGCGGTGAAACCAGTTCATCTTGACGTCGGTAAGGAAATTCCCGAGCAATTCGATATACGGTCAGCACGCCATTGATCAACCGTAGTCCGACCGCCGTCAAATATCTACCCGGACTGCTTCGATATAATCCCACAATCTTCTTTCGCCGGCGAGCCGTCGGCCGACTGGTTGCATCGTACCCGTAGATTCACAGAAGCGGGATGTTGTTTGTCGCGAGTATGCTGTAATCTCCGAGACCGGATCGCCAACTCAAGGCATCTGCGAGAGCAAGGTGATCGTTGTGCTGGATAGTATGTCCGATGCCAAAGCCATCGAGGCACAGGCTTCCTCGATCAGCTCCGGACAGTTACTCCATGCGGATCACGAATGCGTGCTGCTGAATATCGCCGCTAGCACGCCCCGGAGGTGACTGCGGATTCAGCCTTTCCTCGTTCGATTTGCTGCTTCGCCACAAACCAGTACGGCGAGGCTGTGACGTCGTTCCGGCCGAGACTTCCCAATCCGAAGTTGTCTTCGATCGAACGGAGCAGGCTGTAGTTGTTATAGGGTTCGCCGCGGGAGGTACCGGCTACGAGCATGTCCCCGATCAGGAGAGTATAGATGTCGTATTTGTTGTAGGGAAAAGCTTCATCGAAAGTGATCGCAATCAGAGTGCGGGGAGGGAATCTGGTCAGCGGATCGTCACCCAGAAATCTCTGCAGAAACGCCGCGATGTTCGCCATATTCTCCGGGCCTGGTTCGACGGACACGAGCTTGCCATCATGTTCAACGGAATGGCCGTCATTGAGGAGGTTGGGTGCGTAGAGGCAGAAGTTGGGGAGCTTGCCGGCGGCGAGATCCGCTTCAAACGTCGCCTGGGCATTGACGATTTTCGCGGCGCGGCTCGGATTCGAGACGACATTCGGGAAGGAAAGAAACGGTACGTGCCGCCGGGCGAAAAGGGGGTCGGATTGCGCGTCTTTCGCCGGCCCGAGGGGCGGATAGGGGGGATCCGGCGGTTCGAAGAAAATGTCCGGCGGCTGCGCAATGTCGACGGCCTGGAGGTTTTCGGCGTACGCCTTCCATGTCAGGCCCTTCGCCTCCAGCAGATCCACAATGCTGGTCACGGGGGGCTCGCTGTTGGGATCTTTGGAAGTGATGTAAGGAGCCACCCAGTAAGGATCATCGCCATTGAATCCGAAAACATCCCCTGCGACCAGAGCTATGTAATTCGGCTGCGACGGGTGCGTCAGGCCGAAGGCCGTTTCAAGAAAGACTCCCTGCTTTCGCAGAGCATTCATATAGGGATTCTGGAGAACGAGTTCGCACGCGGCGTTCTCCAGCATGACGATCACTACTCGATCAAAATGTTTCGGCATTGTTTATCCATTCCATCGACCCGCCTGTCCGCGAAGGATGATTCTTCCCCGCGTCAGATGCGGCTCCGATGTTTCCTATATTTACGAAAATTCGCTGCATATTGCAATGTATTTATTGAATAATTACGAAAGATTTTATCCGCCGACAAGCGACGCGGGCAGAAGTTCGAGCGTTCCGAATTCCGCCTCACAGGCCCGGCGCATCCACGCGCCGAGATCAGCCGCGAATGGCAGCAATATCGCGTGATCGGCTACAGGATTGACGGCCCATTCGAGGCACTGGCGCATCACGCGCTCCTGTTCGGGATAGTGCTTCGAAAAGCACTCATAAGACGGATAGAGGTCGCGCGTATAGGCTCCTTCGCGTCTCATCACCAAAAGCATTCCCGCGCGCAGGAAACCTTTCATCATGTCGTGACAGAGCCGTCCTGAATCCTCCGCGTCAGCAGTTAGGGCCATATCTTTTGCGAACCGGTCCACCAGATGGGGAAAGATGCGAAACCATTCTTCCGCAATCGGTGCGTCCGCTTTGTAGCGGGGGATCTGGGGCAGTAAATCCTCGCCATGGATACAAACCGCAGAGACTTTCATCACGAACCGGTAGTAGTGGAAAGGGCCGTGCACATCGGCCAGCGTGATGTGCGAATTTTCGAAGCCTGTAGCGAACGGAAACCGGCGATGAAACTCGTCCGATTCCTGGGAGGACCAGGGCGCGGGCGGCCCCAACCGGTTGAACTGGTCATCGAGCAGAACAGCGAAAAGGTCGAGGTCCGAACGGCCGGGCAGCGCGGTCCCGCGCGCGGCCGACCCACGCAGGTAGAGGCTGTGGAGGCGGGGGCCAAGCCGTCGCACCTCGATTTCGCGCGCATATTCCACTGCCTCACGCCACGGAGACACGATCTTGCCGGCGCCGGTATCGGAGATGAGGTAGCCCTCGCCGTCGGTCTTCAGGAATACGCCATTTTTTTGAATCTGGTGCATAGGCCGCCGATCAGTGAAGCAGGATCTCCTTTTCGCCGAAGAGCCTCTCGGCGGTAATCCCCTGTTCCTGGCAGTCGGCGAGCAGCCGATTGGACTCGACGATCGGCCCGGAATCGTCCGCATACTTTTTGCTCATCACGTAGTTCAGCCAGGGCTCCTGTCCCATGGCGTAGACATAGACCTGTTTGCAATGAAAACGCCGGACGATGTCGATCCCTCTCTCGTAATTGGATCCCGATAGCCGCCGCGACTGGTCCACCGTGCGCTGCAGCCTCCGCGTGATCAGGGGGCCATAGAGCCAGGAAAGTGGCGCGCCCTCGCATTCCATGCCGAGAAAAAGGACATCGACGTCGCCCACCAGGTCCTGGATGTGTTCGTAGAGCTTCGGCTCGAGATTGCAGGAGTCGGCCGCGAAGATGAGTGAGTGCGGGCCCAGGCGCACCAGGTAAGCGAGCTTGCTGCGAATGTCGAGGTCGGCGTGTTCGCCGAGAAAGGGCAGTCCGGTGATCTCAACGCCATCGCCCGGCAGCGTTTCGAGCTCATCGAGTTCCACAACGTTGGTGAAACCGATTTGGCGGAACAGCAGCTTGAGCGAAGGATCCTGCAGGGCGCCTCCGCTCGCGCGCGGAACCACCACACACCGGATCCGGTGACGCAACTGGAGGATCGTTTCGAACATGATGTGATCCTGGTGGTTGTGAGTGATCAGGACGTAGTCGATCACGTCCGGGAGATCTTCATAGCCATAGCGCGGGATGCCGCCATCGAACGTGTAGCTCAACACCGGATCGGTGAGGATGCTGACCTGCTTCGTTTCCACGAGAATGCAGGCGTGGCCGAAGTAGCGCCAGCGCAGACCTTCGCCTGCGTACGCCCCGTATGGCTGCGGCTGCTCCCCGGTTAAAAACGATTGAAACAGGGCATCGTCCTCATCGCGAAGGCCAAGCCGCTCTTTGATCCAGGGGAAGCAGCGCGGCGTCCGCTTCATCGCAAAGAGGTGGTCGATTGCATCGCTCGAAAACGGAAGCGGCAGGTGAACACTCGCATCGGTATCCAGCCGGGGGGTGCTGAGAACGAAGGGGCGATCGTCCTGATCGATGGGTGAGAGCATCAGGCTCTGCGACGCCGTGTTGTAAAAGGGGCTGCGATAAAGCAGAGGTTCGATCAGTCGAAAGGATGGCTGATTGCCCAGGTCGTAGACCAGTTCGACATAGCCGCGCAGCAAGGGCGGGACAAATGCGTAGAGTGGCTCGAGCGAGTGGCCGTCGGCGCGCGCGCGCAGGAGTTCATCCAGCTGCTGGATCGCCTCGGCGAACGCGATCATATGCGCGCGCTCCTGCTTCGTGCTGGCGATCAGCGCGCGGATATCGGGGACCCGCTCGCTGCCGTAGTTGATGAAGGGCCCGCCCAGCATCTCGGGATTGGCCACAGCAGCTACGTGCACCTGCACAGCGCTGACGAACGATTGCATGATCTTCAGATGCCGATGGACGATGTTCATCGCCGCAGTGGCCGGCGAGATCAGGTGCGACCACGCATACCAGCGGTCGACCAGCGGCTCAACCATGATGTTCGGACGAAGGTAGAGTTCCTGACTGCTCACTGCACTCCCGCGCCCACCGTTTTCGTCATCAAACCAACGCGCTCCGCCTTGCCGATGCAGGCAGAAAGCTCGGAGGCAAGTTCGCGGACGTGCGGTTCGGCCATCATCGTTACGTGGTCACCCGGGATGATGCGCACATCGACGGCGCACTGCGCGAGCTGATTCCAGCCCCACGTCTCATCGTTGGCTCGCAGGTTCATCCGGATGCCGGTGTCCTCAATGTGAATTTCAGCCGCTCGCAGCAACGCAACCGGGCCGTTATACAGCCCCCGCGGCGCGTAGCGGGTGCAGTTGCGAGTGCTCGCTTTGAAGACCTGTACGAGCCCGTGCACCTGGTCCCGCCCGGCCTGCGGCGGCAGAATGTCTACGGTCTTCAGACGCTCTTCGAGATACGCCATCTGTTCCGCTTCCGCAAGCGGCCGCAACGCCTCGTATGTGATATCCAGGTCCCGCCCGGCCCAGCGCTCGATGAGACGCGCGATTTTGGTCAGGTAGAGAGCCTCATCGTCGTCGACGTCCGAGGTTTTGGTTTCGGGCAAAGGGGCCGGGGTATCGAGGATGGCAACCATCGCCACTTCATGCCCGCGGGTCTGCAACAGTCGCGCCATCTCGAAAGCGACCCAACTTCCCGAGGAATGACCGCCAAGATAGTACGGGCCTTCGGGCTGCGCCTCCAGGACTTCGGTGACGTAAGCGGCGGCCATCTCTTCGATGCTGCCGTGAGGGTCTGAGAGGCCGTCGAGTCCGCGCGCCTGCAGCCCATAAAAGGGCCGCTCTTTGCCCAGGTGACGGGCGAGAGCGTGGAGATAGACGACATTGCCTCCACCGCCGGGCACGAAGAAAAGCGGCGTTCCGGATCCCGCCGGCTGCACCGCAATCAGCGAGGACCATACCGACGTCTCGTTCGGTGAACACAGCCTCGTGGCCAACTCCGCGACCGTTGGGCTCTTGAAAAGCGCCGCCATCGGCACGTGCTGCCCGAACTGTTCCTCGATCGACGCCATCAGGCGTACGGCGAGAAGCGAATGGCCGCCGAGAAGGAAGAAATCATCGTCCACCCCAACGGGATGAATGTCGAGGACATCCTCCCAAATCGCCACGAGCTTCTGCTCGACGGGATTGCTGGGCGGCCTCCAGGCGCGCGTCCCGGCGTGCGCCGCGGCGGCGTCCGGTGCGGGAAGAGCCAGCCGGTCGACTTTGCCGTTGGGTGACAGAGGCAGCGACTCCAGAAAAATAAAAGTCCCCGGAAGCATGTACTCAGGCAGATGCCGGCGGAGATGGTTGCGCAAACTCGGGGCGTCGGCGGCGTTCGCATCGGCTACCACGTACGCTGCGAGCGAGTTGTTGCCGGTGGAATCCAAGTGAGCAACGACGACACTCTGGCGCACTCCCGCAGCCTGTTCGAGCACATTTTCGATTTCCCCCAATTCGATCCGGTGCCCGCGAATCTTGACCTGATGATCGGCGCGGCCAAGAAACACGAGGGACCCATCGTCGCGGAAGCTCGCGATATCGCCGGTGTTATATAGCCTCGCGCCTGGTGCACCGCTCAAACAATCCGGAACGAATCGTTCCGCCGTCAGCCTCCACCTCTGGAGATAGCCACGGGCGAGGTTCACACCACCGACGTACAACTCTCCGGCGACGCCGGGCGGCAGCGGATTCAGGTTGCGATCGAGGACCCAGGCATGCGTGTTGGGCAGAGGCCACCCGATGGGGGGCGAATGGGGCTCATTGCCGCCACATACCCACGCGGTGGCGCAAACGGTCGACTCTGTCGGACCGTACGCGTTGACAAAGCGCCGGTCCTGGGACCAGCAGTCAACCAGGCCGGGCGAGCATGCTTCGCCGGCGACGATCAAAGTGTGCAACGACGTCAAGGCGGTTTGGGGAAGCATCGCCAGCGCGGAAGGCGGCAGGGTGACGTGGGTGATCGCGCCTCTGAGGAGTTCCTGCGTGAGCGCCGGTCCCGGCAGCAGGGACTCGCTCGCCCCGAGGTGCAGCGCAGCCCCGGAAGCCAGCCCCATCACTATTTCCCAGACTGACGCGTCGAAGCTGAGGGAAGCGAATTGCAGCACGCGTCCGCCAGCCAGGGGCGTGAAAAGCTCTTGCTGCGCCTCTGCAAGATTGCACAAGCCCCGATGCGTGACCTGTACGCCTTTGGGCCTGCCTGTAGAACCCGACGTGTAGATCACATAGGCGAGATTCTCCGCAGTGGCTCCCGCGTTGAAGTCGGTTTCGGGGTGTGAAGCGATAGCCGGCTGATCCGCATCGAGCATCACCATTTGGGCCCACGAGGACGGTAAGAGATCTTCGAGCGCCGCGTGCGTCACAAGAACAGGCACGGCGGAATCCTCGATCATGAATGCCAGCCGGTCCTGGGGATAAGAAGGATCGAGCGGCAGCCAGGCGCCACCGGCCTTCAGAATCCCGAGTACCGCTATCACCATGTCGAGTGAACGCTCGAGGCAAACTCCGACGAGCGTCTCCGGTCCCACGCCCCGCTGCCGCAGATGACGGGCCAGTTGGTTGGCCCGCGCATTCAGTGAGCGATAAGTCAAAGTCTGCTGCTCGAACACGAGGGCCGCGGCGTCGGGAGCCCGGCGCACACAACTCGAGAAAACGTCATGAATGCACAGTCCCGCGGGATATGGCGCCGTCGTATCGTTCCAGCGGGCGAGGCGTTCTCGCTCTTCGGAGGTCAGGAGGCTCAACTCCCACAGCCGGTTTTCCGGATTGGCCGCAATCTGTTCCAGCAGGAAGCGAAGCTGGTCAAGGATTCGCTCAATCGCCGCGGAGTGGAAACGTGACGTGTCGAAGCTGATCGCGAGATGCAGGCCTGCCTCTGGCGACACGACAAGGGTGAGCGGAAAATTCGCGCGCCGGAACAGACGCACATCCGCAATCCCGATGCGGCCGTCTTCGGACTCGCGCAACGGATAATTCTCGAAGATTACGAGGCTTTCAAACAGAGGCTCGCCCGGCCGGACTCCGCTCCAGGCCTGAATGTCCACGAGCGAACTCCAGGCGTGCTGCTCGCGCTCCACCTGCTGCGCCATGAATTCCTGCAGCCAGGGGATGAGCGCGCCGGAAGAAGGCACGCGAGCGCGCACGGGTAGTGCGTTGATGAAAACTCCCACCATCGCTTCCACGCCGCTGAGTTCCGGAGGACGTCCGGAAACCGTGCTGCCGAAGACCACATCCCGATCGCCGCTGATGCGGCTAAGCAGCAGAGCCCACGCGCCCTGCACGAGACAGTTGAGAGTCAGGCGATGCTGCCGGGCAATCTCCTGCAGAGCCGCGGTGGCGCCGGCGGACAAGCGGGCCTCGCGTTCTGCATAGTCCGCGGCCGGCTCGCCCAGGCCACCGGCGTGCGCCGAGCCGATGGGCGTAGCCTGCGAAATTCCAGCGAGGTTTTTCCGCCAGAACGTCTCGTCGATGGCTCGGTCGCGTTTCGCGAGCCAGCCGATGTAGTCCCGGAATGGCCGCGGCAAGGGCAGATGCGGGTCACGGCCCGCCAGTAACGCCTCGTAAGTGGTGAACACTTCGCGGACGACGAGCGACGCCGACCAGCCATCGAGGATGAGATGGTGATGACTCCAAATGAACTGGTACTCGC
>DASYCD010000278.1:0-3862 GCA_036500405.1 Bryobacteraceae bacterium | reverse complement strand
ATCGATAGCGCCTCAAAGGCAACCCCCGACTAATCGTAAACGCAGTCACGAAAAACTTCCAGAACCGCTTCGCTCCCACGGACATTCTCGAAGAACTTCTGGTCGACGAAATCCACCGCGCCACCTGGCGCCTCCGCCGTTACGCCCGCGTCGAAGCAGAGCTCAGCCCGCTGTTCACCAGTGACGACGTCATTCGCGACCCGATGGAAGCCATCGGCGAACCCGTGGAAAAAGTCCAGCTCGCCATTGACCGCGCCCGTGCTCAGGCGCACCGGATTCTCCATCGCTGCACCGCGGAGCTCCGGAAACTCCAGGCAGAACGGACGGCCCGTTCGCCACAGCCGGAAGAAGCCCAGCCGCCCGAATTCACAAAACGAACCCAATCCGATTCGCAAAAACGAACCCATTTTGCGCCCGCAACCGCCCGCAACGCCGAATGCCCCTGTGGTTCCGGTCAGAAATACAAAAGGTGTTGTGGCAGGGACGCCCCGCCGCTGCTCTTCGCCGCGTAAATGTGCTTCAATGGAATCCATGTCTACTCCGGGCTCTGCTTACGCAATGGGCCACACAGACCGTGAACGCCGTCGCCTTTCGCTGCAGGCGCGCTTCCTGAATCCACTCACGCAGGATTTTTTCGTTCGGGCGGGAATCCGTCCAGGAATGCGCGTGCTGGATCTCGGCTGCGGCGTCGGCGACGTTTCTCTCGTCGCCTCGCGTCTGGTCGGGCCCGGCGGAAGCGTCACCGGCATAGATATGGACCCGTCTGCCCTCGAAATCGCTCGCGAACGCGCGCGAGGCGAAGGGCTGAACCACGCGGCGTTCGTACATTCCGGCCTGCTTGATTTCACAGCCGGGCAACCGTTCGATGCGGTGACAGGGCGGCTGATTCTGATCCACACCCCGGATCCCCGCGCGGTGATTCGGCACGCAGTCTCGCTCCTGGCGCCCGGCGGCATCATCGCGTTGCAGGAGGGCGCGTTCAACCGGTCTGCGCTGGCCGGTGTTCCAAGGCCCGAGTGGGATCGCACCGTGGAGGCGATCACGGCTTCCATGACCCGGCTATGCAAACACGCCGATGCAGGCGTTCAACTCTGGCGGCTTCTCACGGACGCGGGGATCGTGGACATCCAGAGCCGCGGTGAAGTGGCGATGGAGGGTTCGCCGGACACGCTGATGTTCGAATGGCTCGCGGAGACAGCGCGATCAATCGTGCCAGCCGACAGCCTGGAATTCGATGGCCTGGGATTCGACGGGCTAACCGAGCGGCTGCGCGCCGAAATGATTGAGGTGGGCGGCTCGGCGATTTCACCGATCCTCTTCGCGGTGAGTGGGCGAAAGCCCGCCGCCTCTCAGAACTGAATCGAGAGTTCCTGCGCGGTGGGGCGGGGCGGGATCGTGACCGGTTTCGTAACCGGATCGAGTGGCGGATAGTGCTTCCGGAACGTCGGGTCCATTCGCTTCGGCAGCGCGCAGAGCGTGTAGTCGCCCGGACCCGGGACACTCAGGAGCGCGGAAAAACTTTTCCCGATTTCAAATCGGATCGAGGGCGGCGGCTCCGCCAGCGCGATTCGATTCAGCTTGTGACCGGGATGAAGAAAAAGATCCGCATGCGTGGCTTCGCTCGCGCCCGGGTTGACGAAGACACTCAGAAGGATCGCAGCTGCAGCCTGCGGAATCTCTTCGCGGGAGATCCATCGGCCGTCGCTCTGCATCGTCTTGTAAAGGTCGCAGGTCGAGCACGGGATATCGGGGCGCGGCTCGGCGCGTCCCATCAGCATCTGTTTCGCGTGCTGAAAACGCTCGCTGGCCAGGGCGGCTTCGAGGCCGGCATCGAACGCGTTGACGCCGAAATCGCCCCAAAAATTCCGGCAGCACCCGGTGAGGCGGCCGTCCCAGTTCAGGACGGGGGCGCGCCAAAGCTGATAACAAATGGTTCTCAGATAAGCGTTTCCCGTAGCGGCGTAGTAGTCGGCGCGAGTAATCTGGCGGGTGCCGAGCGCAATCTGAACCAGTTCGCGGTTCCGGATGGGCGATACGCCGTCGTCCCAGGAAAGTTTGGCGCGGAATCCCATGCCGAGCTCCGCTGCCATTTTGCGAGCCGCGGCGATCTCGTGTTCGTTATGGCCGAAGAGGATGAATTGCCACGTGAGGAGCGGGAAGCCGGTCTGGTGGCGGCGTTTTTCCTCATTGATCCGCCGGATATTGGCAATGACCCGATCGAAATCGCCTTTGTGCCGGTACTGCGCATAGGTTTCGGAGGAAGCGCCCTCGATCGAAACGGTCAGGCTCCGGAACCGGTAGCGAATAAGGGCATCAAGCGCATCGGGACGAAGCAGATTGAGGTTGACTCCATTATCGGCATGCAGCGCCACGCCGCGCTCGAAAGCCGCGCGCAGAATTTCCGGCAGCGCCGGGTTGAGAAACATCTCTCCGTAATTGGAGAGCTCCACATCCTCGATCTCCGGGTTGGCGTCAAGCAGCGCTGTGAAGTCCTTCAGGGACAAATGGCCGGCGCCAAGCGTGGGCTGGGTGGACCCGTCAGCGGTGGGGCAGGAGGGGCAGGCAAGCTGGCAGTGCGAAGAGGCGTCAATCTGGAGGGTTTTGGGCATTCCGGTGGTACCGATGGTACTCAAAGTACAGAAAATACACTGGTTTTTCGAATCAGTTCCCTGATACTAGCCAAAAGACTGTAAAGCGGAGGATAACGGAAAATGACCTCACTGGAAAGAGCGCGGAGCTTTATTCAGGCGCGCGCAAAAGCGATCGCGGTGACGATCGTACCCCTGGCGGCGATCGCAATTGCGGCTTCGCAGCCGGCAAGGGCGGCTAATGTGCTGCTATTCAATTCGGGCGGTTGCAACGTCACGCAGCAGGGCGTTGTCGCGGAACCGATCTCGGAATGCTTCGCGACGCCAATTCCCGGCTTCCAGAACAATGCAAACGGCGTGAAACTGAGCGGAGACGCCCAGGTAGGGATTTACAGTGGCGGCTTCGGCAGCATCACATTTGATATTACCGGTAGCGCCAATGGTGGAACACCGCGCGGGCTCCTTCCTGTTACCTGGGACTTCACAGTTGGGTACCACGAGTCGCTCCAGCAGCAGCCAACCTCGGCCGACTCACCACTCAGTTATTCTTTGGTGTACAAACTCGACAGCGGCAGCTTCACCAAAGCGGAATCGGGCAGCCTGACTTTCAATACTCCATGCGGTGATCTCACGTGCGCCCACGTCACGGGCGCGGATACCTTTGGCGTGGATGGTCCAGTCTCCTCTTACGATATTTCACTGACCATCTCGGGAAATTTCACGGCTGGATCTTTTCTGACGGTCAACATACCGAACAACTCGGTAGATCTGAATCCGACTCCCGAGCCTGCGTCCATGGCGCTCGGATTGAGCGGACTGCTGGGGCTCGCATTCGCCGGTTTCCGCCGCCGTCGCAAAGTCTGACGGCCGCGCCAGCTTAACGTTCAATAGTGACAACATCCGCGATCCGCTTTCTGCTGGTTCTGCCGCAATTGCCGCAAGACCCGGCGAGCGGAGCCGCGCGTTCCATGCGCACCACCTGCGAGTTTCTGGCCCGCGCCGGATTCGAGGTGCGTGTCACCGCCACCACCGCCAGCGAGAAGACAGGCAAAATCGATCCGCTGCTCTTCCTGCGCGAATTGGGAAACGATCCGGAAGTCTTGTCCGGACGTACCAAAGCGCGCGTCCGGCCTGAATACCGCTTCGAGGAACGCGGCGTTCACTATCGCCTGCTCGATACCGGACCGCGCGATATGCACGCGTGGCAGAAGATCCACGGCGCTCAGTTCGACGGGATGTTCGACGATGAACTGCATGGCTTCCGTCCGGATATC
>DASYCD010000277.1:0-19629 GCA_036500405.1 Bryobacteraceae bacterium | reverse complement strand
GGCGAAATCGCAGCCACCACCACGATCACGCCATTGCGCGAAAGCAGATCGGCAACGAATCCGATCCGCCGGATGTTGGTATCGCGATCCTCCCGCGAAAAACCCAATCCCTGCGAGAGATTCGTGCGGACGATATCGCCGTCCAGCAACTCCACCTTCGCGCCGCTCTCGCGAAACCGCGCCATAAGCTGATCGGAAATGGTGCTCTTACCGGCTCCGGACATACCGGTCAGCCACAACGTGAAACCCTGATGCTGCATATTCGTTCGATCTAAACCGACGTACGTTCCAGTATTTCACGCAGAAGCACGTCAACCTTGCGTTCCACGCGGCCATCCGGCGAAAAGTGCAGGCCACATTCCTTCGCTTCGTCGGTCTCCCACCACCAGCGTCCGGCGCGCTCATCCTCGCCCGGCTGCACGGCGCGCGTGCAGGGGTCGCAGCCAATGCTCGTATAGCCCCGCGCGTACAGCGGATGCTCCGGCAATCCGTTCTCGCGCGTGTACAGGAGAACGTCCTCCGCAGTCCAGTCGGCGAGGGGCGAGATTTTCACGGGCGTCGAAGAGCGGTCCACGACTTCGATATCGCCTCGCGATTCACTCTGCGCGCGCCGCAACCCGGCAAAGAACGCCGCGACGCCGCGCATCCGCCGTTCGAGGGGCCGCACTTTCCGCACCTGGCAGCAGAGCAGCCGCTGCGGGTAGTTGTCGCGGAAGAGATCGCGGCCATGCGCTTCCACCATGGAAGCCACTTCACCTTCGTCCGGCAAAATGTGCTCCACGGAAATCCCGTAGCGCTGTTCTACGGAACGGATCATGTCATGCGTGGCTTGCGGGAGCCGTCCGGTGTCGATGGTCAGAACGGGAACGGCCGACGCGATTTTCTGCACCATATCGACGATGACCATACCTTCGCGCTGAAAACTGGTCAGGACGGCAAGGTTCGCGCCGAACTCACGCACTGCGGATTCAACGACCCGATTTGCCTCTGAAGCCTTGGACATGGAACCTGGAGACGACCTGATTACTGGATGTTATCGGGACAGCCGTGGATTCCGGCAGAAAAGGATGGAGCGGGAGACGGGATTCGAACCCGCGACATCAACCTTGGCAAGGTTGCACTCTACCAGCTGAGTTACTCCCGCTGAACAGCGGAACTTCCATTTTCCCAGGCCGGGTGCGGCCTGTCAAACCGGAACGTATAAGACTATCCTACAGCACCCGCCCCGCTGCTCTCTGGCGTGACAATCTGGCGTGACAATCTGGCGTGACAAAATGGCGTGACAAAATGGTGCATGCCACACGATCTTTCGAAAGCGCTGGCTGATATGGTGGAACGCGAAGCTCAGGCGCTTCGCTTTTTCCCCGAAAGACGGACATCCGACCGCCCTTCCGGCCCATCAACGTGGTCGTCCAAGGAAGAATTGGGCCACCTGATCGATTCCGCGGCGAATAACCACGTGCGCTTCGTTCGAGCCGCTATTGAGCCGGAACTTCACGCCCCGAAGTATGCGCAGGACGACTGGGTTTCGATCCATGGCTATCAGGACACGCCGTGGTCCCCGATCGTCGAGTTGTGGATTCAGTACAACACTTTCATCGCGGGCCTGATCGCACGCATACCGGACGACAAACTCACCACGCAATGTTTTATCGGCGATGGTGAGCCGGTTACTTTGCGCTTCCTCATCGAAGACTACATGCTCCACGCACAACATCATCTGGATCATTTGTTGCGGCGCGAAAAAGTGACTCGCTACCCTGCGTGAAACAGCCGCGCGCGGCACGTCATTGAAAAAACGGGACATCGTTCCGCGCGCCTGTCATCACGCGCTTCGAGCGGCTTGTGTAGTAGAAAAAGCCGTAATTAAAACGTAGCGGAATCGATTGCGTTCTGTGTTAGACTACGACCTGTTCGCAGCTTCGAGGGACCTCTTCAACGGCCCCCATCCTGCACGGATCACGAATAGTTGAGCGAGGCGTGAGCCTTCAGCGTTGAGGCCCGAAACCGGGGCTTCAGGAGGAGATTTTTTGTCTTGTGAGTGACGGCCAACGAACACCCTGGGATTTGATTCAGGAACAGCTTGCGAAACGCCTGAATCCCGATAGCTACCGGAACTGGATTCTGCGCACGCAGTATGCTGGTCTCGAAGACAGGGTTCTCGCCGTCCGCGTGCCGGATGAAGGCACGCTTTCGTTCCTCGAAGAAGAGTACGGACAGCAAATTCAGGAGCTCGCGCACAGTCTCGCGCTTGGCATTGACCGCGTCGTCTTCACTGTCGATGGCGTCCGTCCCGGCGCTCCGGGCGATCGCACTCCGTCCGTCTCCGATCTGGAATCGCCCGTCACGCTGAATCCGCGTTTCACGTTCGAATCGTTCGTAGTCGGCGCATCCAATCAATTCGCACACGCGGCTGCGCAGGCCGTCGCGATTGATCCGTCGCGCCGCTACAATCCGCTCTATCTCTATGGCGGTGTGGGCATGGGAAAAACTCACCTCATGCATGCCATCGGCCGGGCGCTCATCGCGCGCGGCAAGATGCGCATCATCTACACCACCAGCGAGCGGTTCACGAACGAAGTCGTCAGCGGCATCAAGCTCGGACGCATGCCGCAACTGCGCGAACGTTACCGCACTGCGGATGTTCTGCTGATCGACGATATCCAGTCACTCGGCTCACGCGATCGCACGCAGGAAGAGTTCTTCCACACGTTCAACGAACTGCACGATGCGCAGAAGCAGATCGTCATATCGAGCGATTGCCCACCAAAAGAAATCGGGGGACTTGTGGAACGTCTGCGCTCGCGCTTTGAATGGGGACTGATGGCTGACATCCAGGCGCCCGATCTCGAAACGCGCATGGCGATTCTGCAGAAGAAAGCGGAATTCGATGGCGTTCGTCTCCCAACCGATGTCTGCACCTTCATCGCCGACAAGACCAAGTCGAACGTCCGCGAACTCGAAGGCGCGCTGACGAAGCTGATCGCTTATTCCTCGCTCACCCAGACGCCCATTTCCATCGTCATGGCCCGTCAGGTTTTGAAACACCTGCTCGAAAGGAACGACCGCCGGATTACGATCGATTCCATCGTCAAAGCCGTCTCCGAAAAGTACGGTCTCAAGCCCGGACAGCTCAAGGAAAAGAGCAATCGTAAGGAAATTGTTGTTCCTCGCCAGGTCGCCATGTATATCGCGAAGGAGCTTACACAAGCATCCCTTCCGGAGATCGGACGCGCCTTCGGCGGCAAGCATCACACGACTGTCATCCATTCGATCGACAAGATAGCGAAGGAACGTCAACAAAATCCGGAACTCAACAAGGTTATCAACAGCGTAATCGACTCATTTCAATAGGCTTATTTTAATTTACACAGACCGCACGAGGGAAAACCTCTGGAAGTCTGTGTAAAAACAGTGACGCGCTCGGGTTCCCACCCTAAGCGCATTTCATTTGCACAAACCGAATTAGGCAGAACGTCTTTTTTTTTGTATAATTTAGAGAGGCTTCCACATTTCCACCGCTTCTACGAATACGGTATAGATTATGGATCTATCTATAGTCTTTCGTAGAGAACCCTGTGGGTTCGTTTATTCGAATCGGCGGTAGGGGTGTCGGACGGTGTGGTAGTGGAGAGAGAAGAGAGGAGTTGAACGACCCAAATGGAGTTCACAGTCAGTAAGGCCGATCTGGCGCGCGAATTAGGGCTGTTGCAGGGTGTGGTCGAAAAGAAGACCACCATTCCGATCCTCTCCAATGTTCTTCTGGAGGCCCGCGGAGATCGCCTCTATCTCACTGCGACGGACCTGGAGCTGGGCATGCGGACTTCCTGCCCGGCGAAGGTGAAGAAGGAAGGAACCGGTACGATTCCGGCTCGCAAGCTTCTCGATTACGTCCGCCTGCTGCCGGATGCCGATATCAGCGTGAAGTTCGGCGAGAATCACTGGGCATCTCTGACCTGTGGCCGGTCGAAGACCCGCATCGCAGGTATGAGCCGCGAAAGTTTTCCAGAGCTTCCGCCTATGCCGGAGACCGTCGCTCAGGTCCCGGTGAAGCAACTCACGTCGATGATCAGCCGCACTATGTTTGCGATCTCGATGGAAGAGAGCCGGTTCACGCTGAATGGCGCTCTGCTCCTGCTGAGCGAGAAAGGCCTGACAATGGTCGCGACAGACGGCCACCGCCTCGCCTATACGCACACGAATAACGGAGCACAGGCCGCCGCGTATCGGGCTCTGGTGCCGCGTAAGGCGATGTCCGAGATCATTCGGCTGTCGGACGGCGCTGGAGACGATACGCGCGCCGGTTTCGCGGGCGACGACAATCATCTCTTTTTCGAATTTGGTCCCCGGCTTCTCATCACACGGAAGCTGACTGGCAATTTTCCCGACTACGACCGCGTGCTCCCGGCCGACAACACCCATATCGCGACAGTCAGCCGCGACGAAGCAAAATCCGCGATTGAGCGTGTGGCGCAGTTTGCCGATGAACGCTCACGCGCGATTCGCGTCCAGTTCGCGGCCGGAGAAATCCGGATTTTTGCATCCGCTCTCGAAACCGGGGAATCGGAAGAATCAGTGTCGGCCAGCTACGACGGGCCGGAACTCGAAATCGGTTTTAACGCGCAATATCTGCTCGATTTCCTGCGCGTGGTTTCGCAGGACCAGATTTCGTTTTCACTCAAAGATCAGAAGAGCGCCGGCGAGCTGCAGCCCGCGGGCGCGGAACAGCAGGACGAATACCGCTACGTTGTGATGCCAATGCGCATCTGATGTGGCCTGAAACGCATTAAAATATGGCAAATGAATATGATTCATCCTCCATCAAAGTTCTGGAGGGTCTGGAAGCCGTTCGCAAGCGCCCGGCCATGTATATCGGCTCAACGCGCGAATCGGGTTTGCACCATCTTGTCTATGAAGTCGTCGATAACTCAGTAGACGAAGCACTGGCGGGTTTCTGCACGGAAATCAACGTCACCATACATATCGACAACTCGGTTACCGTTGTCGACAACGGGCGTGGTATCCCGGTCGACATCCACAAGGAAGAAGGCGTCTCGGCCGCGGAAGTGGTCATGACCAAGCTTCATGCCGGCGGCAAGTTCGATTCCAATAGTTACAAAGTGTCAGGTGGTCTGCACGGCGTCGGCGTGAGCTGCGTGAACGCGCTCTCCGACAAGCTGGAACTCGAAATTTGGCGCGAGGGTTTCACCTGGGAGCAGGAATACTCGCGCGGCGTTCCGCAAAAGCCTCTCGAAAAAACGGGCAAAGCCCCGCGGAGCCGCACGGGCACCAAGGTAACGTTCCACCCCGATCCCACCGTGATGGAAGCGAGCGTCTTCAGTTATGACACGCTGGCGCAGCGTCTGCGCGAACTCGCGTTTCTGAACAAAGGCCTCAAGATCACGCTGACGGACGAGCGCGTGGAGCCTGAGAAGACCAGCCCATTTCTTTACACTGGCGGCATCGCGGAGTTTATCAAACACCTCAATCGTGGGAAGACTGTTCTGCACGATCAGCCCATTTACGTGGAGGGCGAGCGCCCGGGCCCGAGCGGAATTGTCGGCATTGAAATTGCGCTGCAATACAACGACGGCTACGCCGAGACGCTGTTCAGCTTTGCGAACAACATCAACACCGTGGATGGGGGCACGCACCTGCAGGGCTTCCGCACTGCGTTGACGCGCACAATCAACTTTTTCGGTAAGCAATCCGGACTGATCAAAGACGAGAAGGACGGCCTGAGTGGCGACGACGTTCGCGAAGGCCTGACGGCGGTCGTCAGCGTGAAAGTACCGCAGCCGCAGTTTGAGGGTCAGACGAAAGGCAAGCTGAACAGCGATATCGCTGGTGCGGTGCAGCAGCTCGTCAATGACAAACTCGGCGAGTACTTCGAAAAAAATTCCGCCATCATGAAGCGGATCGTCTCCAAGGCGATCGATGCGGCGCGCGCGCGTGAAGCGGCCCGCAAGGCGCGTGATCTCACGCGGCGCAAGGGAGCGCTCGATTCCGGCGGATTGCCGGGCAAGCTGGCGGATTGCCAGGAGCGCGATCCGGAACGCTGCGAACTGTTCCTCGTGGAGGGCGAATCGGCCGGCGGTACCGCCAAGCAGGGCCGTGATCGCCGCTTTCAGGCGATTCTTCCTCTCAAAGGCAAGATCCTGAATGTTGAGAAGGCGCGCTATGACCGGATGCTCGGCCACGAAGAAATCCGCGCGCTCATCACCGCGATGGGCACTGGCATCGGCAAGGACGATTTCGACGCCGCCAAGCTTCGCTACAGCAAAATCATCATCATGACGGATGCGGACGTGGACGGTTCGCACATCCGCACGCTGCTGCTGACCTTCTTCTTCCGGCACATGAAGGAGCTGATCGAGAAGGGCAATGTCTTTATCGCGCAGCCGCCGCTTTATCGCATCAAGCGAGGCAAGAGCGAAAAGTACATCAAGAACGAGCAGGAATTCACCCGCGAGATCATGCGGCGGGCGACGGAGAATCTCACCATTCAGTTCGGCCAGAATGGCAACACCGGCCAACTGGAAGGTGGCGAGCTCCGCGCATTCCTGATGAATCTCGACGAGTACCAGCAGTTCTTCCACAAGCTGGAGCGCCGCCTGCGCGAAGACCGCGTGGTGGAGGTTTTGGCGAACGCCGATCTGAAAGTTGACGCCAAAGCAGACTTCACTGTGAAGGAAAATGTGGAGGCCCTCGCTGCCGCGCTGATCAAGGTCGGCGTGGATGCGAAGGTCGAGGTTGACGAAGAGTATTCGGCGTGGTTTGTCACTTTCCACGATTCGACGAATGGGATTCGCCGCGTGGATACGGAGCTTTCACACCACCCGGAATACCGCAAGTACCGGAACCTGGCGAAGCAACTCGCGAAAGCGAATCAGCCGCCATTCACCGTGGTGAAGGGCGAGCATCGCGATATACAGGCCGACTGGCGCAGCCTGCTCGATCATGTCAAAGCCGAGGGCAAGCGCGACGCTTCTGTTCAGCGTTACAAGGGTCTCGGTGAAATGAATGCCGAGCAGCTGGCCGACACGACGATGGATCCGGAAAAGCGCACGATGCTTTCCGTGCGCGTCGAAGATCTGGTCGCAACCGACCAGATCTTCACGACCCTGATGGGTGAGGATGTCGAGAACCGCCGGCGCTTCATTGAAGACAACGCGCTCGACGTGAAAAACCTGGACGTGTAACGGAACTACTCCGGCAGCGTGCGGGCCAGCAAACCTGGCTTCGCTGAATTTCGGAGATAGTACCAGCGCTTTTGAACTTCGACGTTCAAACCGGTGGCTAAGAGTTTCGCCGCGTCGAACGGAGTACCGGCCATCCGGCACAGATCCAGTCTGTAGCCGAACTTTTCGGCAAGCGTCGCCGTGTTCCCTTCTACTCGCGTCACCATTTTTCTGACGTGGCGCGCCGAGAGCTTTGACCAGAGCCATGGAACCTCAAAGTCGCTCACATTGAGCGCCAGAGGCTCCGCAAAGCAATTCTGCGCCGCGATCGCCAGGGCGATGAACCGTCCCGTTTGAGAATGCCGCCTGGCGAGTTCGCGGACGTATTGCAACTCGGCGTCTGTGAGCCGGCCCGCAATGCGGATAGTGTCGTAAAGCCAGCGGATGCGATGGAAGGCGTGATTCGCCGCGTGTACGCCGCAGTAGAACAATTCATCGGCCGGGGAGAGAACCATCGCTTCGAATCCGGCTGGCGATGACCATTTGCAGGCGCGTTCGATAAACTCGCCTGGGGGCAGAAATGTTCCACCGCCCTTGAGGCGATAGTGCATCTCGACGCGCGGGAGGTGAGCCGTCGGCGAAAAATCGAGATGTTTGTCGATTTCGCGATGGAGCGGCCACGGAGATGAGCCGGGGAGATCGAACCCCAGCTTCATCATTAATCCCGCGGCGCGGCCAATATCGCTTTCGCATACCAGCATGTCCAGATCCCTCGCCGGCCGTAAAAATGGGTGCTCGTAAGAGCGCTCCGCGAGCAGCGGACCCTTGAGTGACACGCAAGCGATCCGTTCCTCCGCGAAGGCTTCGACCAGCCGCCGCAATGCCTTCAGGCGTTGCGCGTGCTTTCGATGGTGCGTCATCAATGTCTGGTCCCGCCACGTCTTTTCAGATGGCGGAAGCCACGCGGACGTCACCCAGGCGAGGTGTCCGGTGAAGCGATGCACCTCGGCGAGCCGTTTGATCTCTTCCCATACCGCTGGCTGGCCAGCGAATTCCGCAGCTCGCTCGGGCGATCGCAGAACAGCCAACAGATGGTCCAATGCATTCGAATCCTTCACGCGCAATTTGACCACAGTATGACATCCGTGAATTTTCCGGCGCATGTCACAATTGGCGAGGAGATTGGCCAAACGAGATGAGCGGTATCTACGGGATGGTGCGGCTGGATGGGGCGCCCGTCACACGCGAAATGCTGGAACCGCAGGCCGCGGCGATGGGGGGCTGGGGTCCCGACGGGCACGGCCAGTGGCTTGGCGAGCAGACGGGCTTTGGCTTTCTCAGTCTCCACACCACGCCCGAGTCTTTCCATGAGCGGATGCCGGCGAGCCTGCGCGCCGCGCCCCATCTCTTTATCACTGCCGATGCGCGCATCGACAACCGCGACGAACTTTTCCATGCGCTAAGCGCCCCGGCCCCGGGCCGGACACAAACACCGGACAGCAGCCTGATTCTGCTTGCGTACGAGCGATGGGGGGTGGACTGTGTCAAACGGCTTCTCGGCGATTTCGCGTTCGCCATCTGGGACGCCCGCGAACGGGTCTTGTTCTGCGCGCGCGATCCTCTGGGCTGCCGGCCGCTCTATTACTGTGCCGGTAAGGATACGTTTCTTTTCGCCTCCGATATAAAAGGAGTCCTCGCCGGTGTCAGATCACCCCGCTTGCATGAACCAATGCTCGCGGCGCATTTGCAAATGCGGGTTTATTACGCGCGCAAGACCCAGACCTTTTACGAAAATGTCCTGACATTGCCCGCAGGCCACACGTTGCTCCTCGCCGGCGGCGGCCTCCGGCTCAATCGGTATTGGTTTCCCGAGAACATTCCAGTGCGATCGGGCGCAGCGGAGGGAGAGCTCCGCGACCTCCTCCGGCAGGCGGTGGAGTGCCGTCTTCGTTCCGCGTTCCCCGTTGCCGCACATCTCAGCGGCGGCATCGATTCATCCGCAGTGACGCTGCAGGCCGCACGGCTCCTTCATGCCCAGGGCCGTCAGCTCGCGGCATTCTCGTGGTCGCCGCAGTCCGGCGGTGGCGCGAATGAATACGCGCGCATCGATGCCGTGTGCCGGCAGGAGGATCTGCGGTGCGAGTACTTTCCCGTGACGGCCGCGAGCCTGCTTCGCGTCATGGAACGAGATTTCACGACAGAACCGGTGGAACTGCTGCCCCGCGAAGAAAACGTCCAGCTTCGGGCGGAAGCTCTGGGGATCCGGGTGATCCTCTCCGGCTGGGGAGGCGATGAAGGCGTCACACACTGGTGGCAAAAGGATCATGGGCGCGGGCCTCGGGAGTGGATACTCAGCAGGCTTCCGGACAACCTTTATTCCCGTGTGCATCGCAATCCATTCATGAGCTATGCCTCGCCCTGTGTTCAGCCGGAATTCGCGGCGCGACATGGGCAGGAAGTTCGCAAGCTTCAGGGCCCACCCTTCCGCAGGATGCGGGATTCCCGCGCCACCATTCTGCGCCAGCTTGATCTCGGCTATCTTCCGCGGCGAATGGAAGATTGGGCGGTGAGCGGGGCGCAACGGCGAATTGTCTATTCCTACCCGCTGCTCGACCGGCGGCTGGTGGAATTCGCCCTTGGTACGCCCTCCGGAACTCCACAGAGGCGGCTCTTCATCGGCTGCCTGGCTGATTTACTGCCTCGTGAAATCGACTGGACCGCGGACCTGGGTGAACCAGCGACCCTGGCGGCCCTCGAAAAGGAACACGTCGCCGCGCATGTGGAATGGCTGGCTCAGTGCCGGACGTTGCCAAAGGGCGCGAAATCCTTCGTGGAGCCGGGCCGGATCCGGCATTTCATTGAAGCTGCACAGCGCGCCGGGTCTTTCCGCGTCCTTCAGGGCGTGAAGGAAGCCATCGGCTGTTACGCGATTAACGATTAAAGCAATAGGGTGAAGCTGCCGATGAAGAAACCATGCAGTCGAAAATTCCCCCTGAGGAGTCCGCGAGCCCTCCTCGTAAGGAGTGGCGGCCCCCCCAGTTCTACCGGAAAGTCTGGCACACGCCGAAGTTAGCGTCGCTGGAGTTCAATCAGACGCAGGATGGCTCTTTCGCCCACGTCCCCGAAAACTCCAGTGGCACGGTGGCTCCGTCGTAACTATGGTTCGCCGCCTTTGCGCGACGTGCTAGCCTGAGCGTGGGGTGCAAGTTTACCGCGCTTTTGGCCTTCATATTGGCTCCGAATTTCCGCTGCCGGAACTGCCAGTCAGTGACGGCGAGCCGGACGTGTGGATTCGCCGCGGCGTTGTGGGCGAGTGGCAGGGCGACGCCATCCGTTACGGGGAGCGCTTTCGAATTCGCGGCCAGGAGTGGATGATCCGATTCAAGCTTCTGCCGTTCGCCGCGCTCATTCGTGACGGCAAATCCATCCAGGTCGAAGCCAATCCCGCGCAGGATGCCATCGCCTCGCTCCACATTTTGGGAAGCTGCACCGGCGCGTTGCTGTTCCAGCGGGGCCTTGTACCTCTTCACGGTAATACCACCGCAACAAAGCATGGAGTAGCCATGTTTGTCGGCAAAATCGGGGCCGGCAAATCCGCCACAACGATGGCGATGCTTCGCCGCGGTCATCGGCTGGTAGCCGACGATATCAGCGCCGTATTGGTTGCGGGCGGTAAACGCGAAACGGCTGCTTCGGTGCTGCCGGGTTTCCCGCGACTCAAGCTCTGGAGGGCGAGTCTCAACCATTTCGGGTGCGATCCAGCCGAGTTCCAGCACCTTCGGCCCGACCTTGACAAATTCCACGTGCCGGTCCTGGACCAGTTCGTGGATGAGCCCCAGCCGTTGCGCGCGATCTATATTCTTCAGCCCGGGGATGCCCCGGAAGTCCGCGTCCGCACTCTTTCGGGTCTGGAAAAACTTCAGGCGCTGCGGCCGCACCTCTACAAACTTCGATTTCCGGATGCGGTTCAGAATTTTCCGCCTCTGATGGGGAAGTTTTGCCGACTGGTTGACCTGGTGAAAGTTTGTATCGTGGAGCGTCCGCGCGAAGGCAATTCGATCGAGGCGGTGGCGGACGCAATCGAGCGCGATCTGCCGGCCGGCTATCGCTCGCGAAACGCGGCGAGCGTCGCGTAGTTTTCCGCGCTCGCGCCGGTTACGGTGCGGCCTTCTCCCACAAGCCAGGCATGCGCGATGAAGTTGCCATCTCGTTTCGCCATGCCGACATACATCGTGCTTGGTATCCCCCGGCGGCGCAGCATCCAGCGGCCGGCGAGCGCCTGTTCGAGGCACATGCTCCGCCACCAGGTGTGCCGCGCGACGCGCGCCAGCATAGCCCCGATGGGGAGTCCTCTGGATTCGCTGGCGTCTCCTCGAGAAGCGAGGCTCTGTTCATCGGGCGCACCGGCGACTCGCGTCCCGCCGATCCGGGCGACCAGATCTCTCTCGCTTCCGAAACGGATCAGAATGCGCGCCGCGGCCAGCATGACAAGCGCCTCCACCGCGAGCACTTGTACGCTCCACGGCATCCCGGCAACCGCCCGCAGCCTACGCCGCCACCGTCTCCATGAGTTTGGCATCGATCAACTGTCCAACAAACGCCCGGACTTCCCGCTGACAGGTTTCGGCATCCACCTCATACTCCTCCAGGAGTTTCGCGCACGCCGCGGCGATTGTCATATTCTCATCGATCAGAAGCCGCCAGATTTGAGTCCCAATTCCATCCACGCCGTAATAAAAGCTGGTTTCCAGATTGAGAGCTACGAGCTCGTCTTCAATCTGGTTTGTGGTTACGTGGAACGGGCACGAAAAATGCGCGTCGTCGCTGAGTTGTGTCACATCCATATTGTCATCCGCCGGGCTTTTCAACCACCTAACGCCGCGAGCGCGCCCTGGAGTTCGCTTCGGGTATGACCGTCCCCGCTCGCTGACGTCACGTCAATCCCGCGGCGGTAAAGATTCTTCGCGTCCTCCATGCGTCCCAGCTTTTCGAGCGTCTGCCCGCCATGAAAATAACCGGCCGCGTAAGCCGGATTGTATTCGAGAAGTTTCGCGAATTGTTCGGCGGCCGATTCGAGATCGCCGCCATTCACATACTCCATGGCAAGCCCGTAGCGGCCGAACGCGCTCGCCGGGTCCTGCTCGATCATCGACTTCAGAATCTCTGTCCGGTTGCCCGCCATAGCTACTGCTACTATAGCGTCCAGCGATGGCCTGCCCGCTCTTCATTCCGTCGTCGGCGCTGGGCGATCTGGTGACGATATCGGCGCCTTTCGGCGACCTCTATGCGGGCCGGTGCGCCGCCAGTCCGGACACGGAAATTGAACCGGACACGCTGCGCCGCTGTTGCAATCCGGGTTACGCGCGCCGCCACTGCGAACGCGCTGCTCAGACGGATTCCGATGCTGTGCGCGTGATGGTTCGGGCGGATGATGGATGCCAGGTGCAGGTCGCCTGGGCCATCGAACGGGATCATCACCCGGTTGCCGTGGGGGTCGAGACGGTGGAAGTGGTTGCCGGTGAAGCCGCGCCCTTATCCGGCAGCGTGACCGCACTCGCGGCCCAGATACGCGCCTGCGCGGCAGCCTACGCGCGTCAGACGCACGCGCGCCCCGCTCTGCCGCGTCGAACCGCCGCGGCCGCGCATCTATAAACCGGAGCACTCACCGTGGAAGGACGCTTCGTCAAAGAATCGGCATCGGAATATTCAGAACTCGCCTTGCCCAATGACGCCAACGGGCTTGGCAATCTTCTGGGCGGCAAGATCATGCATTTGGTGGATCTGGCGGGGGCGATCGCGGCTATCAAGCATTCGCGCAGCCCTGTCGTCACGGCGTCCGTGGATCATATGGACTTCATCCAGCCCGTGCACATCGGCCAGCTCGTGCGGCTACGCGCGAGCGTCAACCGGGCGTTCCGGACTTCCATGGAAGTCGGCGTCAAAGTCTGGGTGGAAGATTTGATTCGCGGCGAAGAGCTGCATGTCTCCTCCGCATTTCTTACGTTCGTCGCCGTGACGAAAGAAGGCGAGCGCGTACTCGTGCCGCCGGTCATTCCGGAGACGGAGGATGAGAAGCGCCGCTATGAACGCGCGGGCATCCGGCGCGACCTTCGGCTCGCGCAGCGCCGCACAGCCTGAGCGCGCAACGGCTACTCGTCCTTAAACATGTATTTGATGTTGCTCTTGTAGACGAGCACGTTCGGCTCGCCATCGCGATTCACTTTGAGGCACGAACGGTCATACCACTCGATGCTGCCCTTCAGGACTTCACCGTCCTTGAGGGTGATCACCATCTGCGTCTTCGCCTGCATCTGCTTGACGTAGTAAAAATTTTCCGCGTTGGTCTGATCGGGCGGGGTGGGACGCTTCTGCTGCGCCTTGCGGGGCGGCTCCATCTTTTCTTTCATTTCGTTGAAGGATGGGCGGATCAACTTGCGGTTGGGGGAGTCCACAGGAAATTCCTTTCATTCCATGGAAGCCGGTTTCCAGCGTGGGGAATGCAGAATGCTCTGGAAAACGTCAGGGTCGCTTCCGGTCTTTTCACCATGAATAACACACTCGATTCCGCGGATAAATTGGGGGGAGGAAAGGCGGCTTCACGCGGAATGCGGCGATATCATAAACGCAGGCAATGAAGCGCCGCACTTTCCTTCAGACGGCGGGCGCCGCAGCGGGGTTTGGCGGCGGATTCAGCCCGCGGGCTTCCGCTCAGAAGCCGCCTGCGCCCGTCACCATCGTCCTCGATCTGTCCGATCCCGTTGCCTCTTTGCCGCCTGCGAAGTGGGCCGTTACGGAGTTGTTCAACCGGCTGCAGAAGCACGGCGTTCTGGTCCGGCTGGTGGGTTCTGTCGCGGCATCGGGACGCGGCGAGATCTGCATTGTCGTCAGCGGCCCTGCGTTCAAGGCGCCCGCGGTAATGCCGGCGAGCGCGCGCCCTCCTGCTGCGCCGGAATCGTTTTCGATTGCGAACGCGACCGTTGATGGGCGCCGCGTGATCGTTGCGGCGGGCCGCGATGCGCGCGGGATTGTTTATGCGCTGCTCGAACTGGCGGACCGCGCTGACTACGAGGAATCGCTCGAGACGGCGTTGCAGATTCAACCGCGAATCGTGGAGCAGCCGGCGAACCGCGTTCGCAGTGTGTTGAAAGCCTTCGTCAGCGAGGTTGAGGACAAGCCCTGGTTCTACGATCGCGGCGCGTGGAACGACTATCTGACGATGCTGGCAACGCATCGTTTCAATCGGCTGAACCTCAGTTTTGGGATCGGTCATGATTTCGTGAACGAAATTCGCGATTCATATTTCCACTTTGCGTATCCATTTTTCCTGAATGTTCCCGGTTATAAGGTGGAAGTCAGCGTCGCGAAGGGTCTCAACGAGAAGCCGGTTTTGCTGACGGATAAAGAACGCGAGCGCAATCTCAGCCTGTTGCAATACATCAGCGCGGCGGCTGCGGATCGCGGTCTCGATTTCCAGCTTGGCCTCTGGACTCACGCGTGGAACTTCGACGAGGCGCCCAATGCCACGCACCGCATCCACGGCCTGACCAAAGCTACTCACGCGCCGTATTGCCGCGATGCGCTGCACGCGCTGCTCGATGCCTGCCCCGCTATTACCGGCGTCACTCTGCGAACGCATGGCGAAAGCGGCGTGCCCGAGCAAAGCTATGCGTTTTGGAAAACCGTGTTTTCCGGCATCATTGCCACGGGTCGAAAAATCGAAATCGACCAGCACGCGAAAGGCATCGATGCGCAGATGATCGCGATGGCGGAAGCAACTGGTATGCCCACAACGGTTTCACCGAAGTATTGGGCAGAGCACATGGGGCTGCCGTATCATCAGGCGTCCATCCGGCCGACTGAGATGCCGAAGGTGGAAGCGGCGGATACGAAAGGCGCGCTGATGTCGCTCAGCAACGGCTCGCGCAACTTCATGCGATACGGCTACGGCGACCTGCTTCGCGAAAACCGCCGCTATGCCGTGTTGCACCGCATCTGGCCGGGCACGCAGCGGCTGCTGCTTTCGGGTGATCCGCTGCTGGCCGCGGCGTACGGCCGGGCTTCCAGCTTTTCGGGCAGCGCGGGCGTGGAATGGATGGAACCGCTTTCGTTCAAAGGCCGAAAGGGTTCGGGTTTGGCGGGCGGGCGCGAGTCCTACGCCGGCGTCACGGAGTTTAACGTTCGTGACTGGCTGAAATACGAATACACTTACCGGACATGGGGACGCGGCGTTTACGATCCTTCTTCCACTCCGGATGCGCGTAAGCGCTACATGCGGCGCACTCTGGGCAGCGCGGCGGATGCGGCGGAATCCGCACTGAATCTATCGACGCGCATTCTGCCGACCGTCACGACGGCGCATCTGCCTTCGGCGGCGAACGCGAATTACTGGCCGGAGATCTACACGAATCAGTCGATCGTGATTGCGAATGCGAAAGATCCCTACAGCGATACGCCGTCGCCCAAACGGTTTGGCACGGTGAGTCCGCTCGATCCGCAGTTGTTTTCGACGATCGATCAATGCGCGGAGAACCTGCTGAAGGGGACGAGCGATCCGCGCTATTCGCCCATTGAAGTCGCGGCGTGGCTGGAGGATCTGGCGCAGACGTCCGAGGCGAATCTCGCGGCAGCTCCTGCCGGCGCGACCGCTTCCGAGGTATTCGGGCATTGGGCGGTGGATATTGGAATCCAGAACAATCTTGGCCGGTTTTTCGCGGCGAAATTCCGGTCGGGTGTGATCTATGGAATCTACACGCGCACGTCCGATCCTGCCGCGCTTGAAGAGGCCGTCAAGGCTTACAAAAGGGCGCGGGACGCATGGAAAGCGATCGCTGATGTGGCGAAGAAAGTCTATCGGCCTGATCTCACTTTCGGCTACACGCCGCAGTTGCGTGGTTCCTGGCAAGACCGCTTGCCGGCCATTGACAAAGATATCGCAGCTATGGAGAAAAGCGAGCCTGCAGGATCGCCCACCAAAGCTACCTCCGCGATTGCGGCCGCGCTTTCCACTCCGCACCGCGAGACAGTCACGCTCGATCACACTCCTGCGAAGCGCGCGCGAAGCGGCGTAGCCATTCCGATCGTGGCGACCCTGCCGGAAGGCACTCCCGGCCGCGTCACGCTGTGCTACCGGCACGTGAATCAGGCAGAACAATGGGAAACCATGCCGATGGAGCCGGGCGGCGCCGATCTCCACGCGGAAATTCCCGCAACGTACACAACGTCGCCTTATCCGCTGCAATACTATTTCGAAATTCACCTCGATTCCGGTGGCGCCACGCTTTATCCAGGACTTCCTCGGGATTATTCCACACAACCGTATTTTCTGATTCGCCGCGGATAATGGAGCATGGTTCAGCACTTTCGGACGCTGGCGTATTACAACCGCATTGCAAACGAGCGCCTCTACAAGGCGTGCGAGCAGTTACCGGATGACGAATACCGCAAACCGCGCGCCGGCTCGTTCGGCAGCATTCACGGCCTGCTGAATCACATTCTGTTGGGCGATACGATCTGGCTCGCGCGGTTCGAAGGCGGCGGCGCAACTACACCCGCGCTGAACACGGTTCTCTACGACGAATTCCCAGCGCTGCGCGCCGCAAGAGCCGCACACGATGCCCGCATCGAAGCGTTCTTCGCCGCGCTGACCGATGAGGGGCTCTCGCGCTCATTCGCGTACATCAATAATCAGGGAAAGAATTACGTGGAAGCCGCGCCGGTGGCGTTCAGTCATTTCTTCAACCATCAAACGCATCATCGAGGACAGATCACGGTGATGCTGAGCCAGACGACGGTTAAACCGCCGTCGCTCGATTTGCATCGAATTGTGAATCCGTGACGGGAACGGGGCTCGAGCCGGGGATCCCCTATGGAATCCCCTGCTCCGCACCGAGCGCATCAAGACATCCCAGGACATATGCCTGGCGACATCAGACGGCGAGCTTAAACGCGCTACACAAGTCCATAGCGCGCGAAACCTTCAAAAGCCGCGTAACCGAGAAGCATCCCCATGGCGGAACCGACAAGCACATCGCTCAGGAAGTGCATCCCGACGATTACGCGGGAAAGCGCCACATTGGCGGCGAGCACCAGAAGCAGCGGCAGCACTTCCGGGTAGAAAGAGCCAATCGACATGGCAACAGCAAACGCGGTAGTCGAATGACCCGATGGGAACGAGAAGCGATCGCGCGTCACGATGCGAGCCCAGCAATGCGGCTCGATATCGCGCGGACGCACACGTCCCACGGCGTGTTTGATCCGGTTAAACACCAGAATTCCCGTGGCTACCGCCAGACAGCCGGCCTCCACTGCGTGGAACCGCCCCGGATCACCCGAAAGCAGCAATGCAATACCGATTGCGCCCCACAACCAGCCGTCGCCGGCGCGTGTGGCGAAGAGCATCCACATGCGAATCCAGCGCGGCGCTCGCCACCGGTTCAGACGGCGCATCAGGCCGTGATCCGGCGCGCAGAGTGTTTCCTTCGCGCGTGTGAGTGTCATAACGCCGCCACTTCTAATGAGAGCAATTTGCCCTCCGGTTCCAGGCGAAAAACTGTTCGCGGAGAAAATTCACTGCCGCAAACAGCGGCACGAAAGCGAAGAGCGGGCTCAACACCGCGGTTCTCCGGTTTGTGCGCACCATGGACCATCCGATGTTGGAAATCGTTCGCATCAGCTTCCAGCAGGCTTCCTGATCCGCTACAGGGTATGCTGGGGCCGAGCCGCAGCGCTGCTACATAGTCATACGCATTGCGTGCGCCCTGGACTACCGTAAATGTGCGCCCCAATCCACTTGAAGTGTGCGAATCACTACTGCCTATCATTCGCTTGCGATGACGGACGGCAGGATCAACAGCCCTGCGGGTGCCCGCGTTCAGGATATGCCCGTTGATAGCTTCGATGCCAGTAAGACCTGAAAAAGCGTGATCCAGGGTCAGGAAAATCCGGTTTTGTGTCGCATAGGCCAGCAGGCTCTCCGTGTCGGTACGGCGCGGCTGCAACTCGAGGTGGTCGTGTTCGGCGATGCTGTAAGCGCCGGCGTGCAGCTCCGTGCCGCTGGGCAGAATCGCGGTCACCTCTTCGCTCAGGAGAAAATCGGGCCCGGGAACGGTGCACTGTCCGGAGTAGATCGTGTGGACGTGGAGGTCGCACCTCATGCTTCCGTTGTAATGCCTGAACGTTACAAGGCCATGATGTTTTCACAACGCCTTCGTGAAAAATGGTCTGTTTTGTGTGAGTTGCTACGGGATCTGCACAGAAAATCCTCGGTCGTACCGTTGAACACCCCTATGTTCAACGGTATGACCGAGAACGGATTACATGTTGTAGAAAAATTCTTCCCAGGCGATCTCGCCGTCCACCACTTTGTACACTGCGACTTCTTCCATCTGGAAGCGTTTGTTTTCCGGCTTGAACGTCACGTCCATTTTGAAAGTGACGGCGAAGTGCGAACCGGCCACGAGCGGTCCTTCGATGCTCATCGAATGGACTTCATGATTAGCGGCCCACCATTCGCTCTTGCCTTTTACCGCCTCGATGCCTTTCATCTCGCGGGATTGTCCGGGAGGCGCGCCGGCCTCCATGCTCACGATGTCCTGCGAATAGAGGGCTCCGACGGCTCCGCCGAAGTCTCCCTTGTTGCACATTTCGACAAGCTTATTGGCAACTTCCTGTGTAGTCATTCAAGTCTCCTGATAATGAGATTGGATTTGCACTCCGAAGTTAACACGCGTGCGTGCTAACTTGACGATGAATAAATGGTGACGCTCGCCGATATCGAATCCGCGCGAAAGACCATCGGTGATTCGGTCTTTCTTTCGCCCTGCGCTTACTCGGAAACCTTCAGCCGGCTGACGGGCAACCGAATTTACTTCAAGCTCGAAAATTTGCAGATGACGGGCTCGTTCAAGGAGCGCGGCGCTGCGAACAAGCTTCTTTCGCTCACGCCCGAAGAGCGCTCGCGCGGTGTGGTGACAGCATCCGCGGGGAATCATGCGCAGGGTGTGGCGTATCATGCGACGCGCCTCGGAATTCATGCGAAGATCTGCATGCCGGTTGGCACGCCGCTCATCAAAGTTTCTTCCACTCGCGATTTCGGCGCTGAAGTGATTCTAATCGGCGCTAACTTCGATGAGGCGCGTGAGGAAGCGGAGCGGATCTGCGAAGCGGAAGGGCTGACGTTCGTGCATCCGTTTGACGACGATGCGGTGATCGCCGGACAAGGAACGATTGGGCTGGAGTTATTCGAACAGCAGCCGGATCTCGAAGCGGTGGTTGTGCCGATTGGCGGCGGTGGGCTCATTGGCGGAATTGGCTGCGCGTTGAAGGAGAAGAATCCGGCGATTCGGATCGTGGGCGCCGAGACCGCACGGCTCCCATCCATGAAAGCCGCGGTTGCGGCTGGCGCGCCGGTGACTCTGCCGCCGGCGGCCACCATCGGCGATGGCATTGC
>DASYCD010000276.1:0-5511 GCA_036500405.1 Bryobacteraceae bacterium | reverse complement strand
CCGAAGCGCGGAATGAGCTCGAATCCAGTGAACACGATCCCGTTCGAAGTGGAATCGCGCCGCGCGGATTTTTTCCTCTTCCGAGAGCGCGATCTCGCCCTCATTTTCGAGCGATACGAGCCAGATATCCACGTCGCAGGGGGGGCGCAAGTTTCATGGTACGGTAAGAAATCCGATGAAAACCTGGACATTCCTGGTAGTCTCGGGCCTGGTGTGCGCACAGACGCCACCTTCCGCGCCAGCACCTGCGGCGCTTCCAGCCCCCACACAACAACAAAGCATGATCGTCACAGGAGTTGCCACTCCGGCCCCGCTTGATGATGCGGATCGGGACGTCGGCGTTTTGCCGCTGCCCGTGCGAGAAAGGCCTCTGTACGATTCCTGGTTCAACCTGTTACAACTCGACGCCGCAATGGATCTGCAGCAACGCACGCCGGGAGGATTTCTGGCGGATCTCTCCATTCGAGGCGCAACATTCGGGCAGACGCTCACTCTGCTCAACGGCATGCGGATTAGCGATGTGCAAACGGGACATTTCAATCTCGATTTGCCGATTCCGCTCGAGATGCTCACTTCGACCGAAGTTCTGAAGGGCTCGGGATCGACGCTCTATGGTTCGGATGCGATCGGCGGCGTGGTCAACGCGCGCACCGAGCCGCTCGAAGCGCCGGATGTCCGCGTCTACACGACTCTGGGCAATTTCGGCACCGATGAAGAACACGTCATTGCGGCATTCGGCGGCCCGCGTTTTTCCGAAGAACTCTCCGGCGCGCGCGATTTCTCGAAAGGATTCACGTTCGATCGCGACTATCGCAATTTATCTTTCGGATCTCTGAGCACCGCAAGATCCGCGCTGGGCACGACCAGTCTGCTGCTGGCGTACAGCGACCGGCCTTACGGCGCGGATCAGTTTTATGCGAATTATCCGTCGTGGGAACGAATCAAGACCTGGTTCCTCTCCGCGCACCAGAACCTCGGAAGCAAAACCGAGGCGAACTTCGCTCTCCGGCGTCACTCGGATCTCTTCGTTCTGTACCGCTATCAGCCGCAGCTCTATCCTGCCAATCGTCATCGGGACAATGACTGGCAGGGCAACCTGCGGCGGCATGACAATCTGCCGCATCACGGCATCATCAGCTACGGCGTCGAAGTCTTGTCCGGTTCAATCGAGAGCACCAATCTCGGAATTCGCAGCGGCACGCGCGGCAGTGGGTACGCCGTGTATGAGCTGCGGTTTGCGAAACGCTACTCTATCTCGGCGGGCATTCGCGAGGAAGTGTTCGGCAAGCGGAACGTGGCGACGAGTCCGTCTCTGAGCGGCGCGGTGTGGCTGAATTCCCGCTTCAAACTGCGGGCGTCCGCCAGCCGCGCGTTTCGGCTGCCCTCATTCACTGAGCTCTACTATTCCGATCCCGCCGACCTCGGCAATCCGAATCTCAAGCCGGAAAGCGCCGTGAGCTTCGAAGGCGGCGCCGACGCATACCTCAGCCGCAAGGTGCACGCGGCTCTCACCATCTTCCATCGCCGCGATTCGAATGAGATCGACTACGTGCGGCCGAATTCCACAGCCATCTGGCAGGCGGAAAATTTCGATGAGCTCCACTTCACGGGCGTGGAAGCGTCTGTGGACTACACGCTGACGCAGGGCCAGAATTTCGGCGTCGCATTCACCGGACTGCATGGCGTCAGCGCCAATTCAGACGTCCTCCAGAGCAAGTACGCATTCAACTATCCGGTACAGAGCGCGGTGTTGCAGTGGAATGGCGCCATTGGCAGCCACATTGCGGCGCGCACGCGTTTGGGCGTGGTGAACCGGCTTGCGCACGAACCATACGCGGTCTGGGACGCCTCCGCCAGTTACGTCACAGGACGCGTTCGCCCGTTTCTGCAACTCACGAACCTGACAAACACGGTCTACGAAGAGATTCCCGCCGTCGCGATGCCGTCACGCGGTGTTGTGGGCGGAATTGAGTGGGTCCTCGCCGGGGCGCACCACTAACGCTCGCTACTGAATCTGCTTCCGGGCGGCCGAAATGGCGTCGATCACAGCCTTTGTCAGTTCTGCCGTCCCGGAAGCTCCGCCGTATTCCATCGGCTTCACGCCGCCGCTGGTCAGCGCAAGCTCAATCGCCTTTTCGATCACGCGCGCGCTGACTTCGAGAGCGGCTTCGTGATGGCGGTCGGCGAGCCAGTCCAGCATCATGGCCGCCGAGAGGAACATGGCGCATGGGTTCGCCTTCCCCTGGCCGGCAATATCCGGCGCTGAACCGTGGACCGGCTGGAAGAGGCCGTGCCGATCGCCGATATCGCCCGAAGGCGCCATGCCCAGTCCTCCGATCAGGCCCGCGCCGAGATCCGACAGAATATCGCCGTACATGTTCTCCATCACCATGACGTCCAAATCCCACGGCTTTTTCACCATCGTCATCGCCATGGCGTCCACATACCAGTGATCGCGATCGATGCCAGGATGGCGCGCCGCCACCTCGTCGAAAATTTTGCGAAAGAATGCCATCGACGTAAACACGTTCGCCTTATCCACGCACGTGACGCGTGAAGCGCGCCCGGCAGCGCCGCGCCGCGCCTTGCGCTGCTCGGCCAAACGGAAGGAGAACTCGCTCACACGCGATGTGCCGGCGCGCGTGATCTGCATGGTGTCGTACGCTTCGGAATCGTTCTCGATCCGTCCTCGCCCGCGTGCGTAAAACAGGCCTTCGGTCTGCTCGCGGATCAGAACGAAATTCATATCGCGGGCGCGCTCATCCGTAAGGACAGGCGGCAGTCCGGGAAACCAGCGGATCGGCCGCACGCCTGCGTAAAGCTCGAATTCCATGCGCAGCTCGAGCTGAGGCATGATCTCGGTGCCATCGGTCTGCCGGACATCCGGCCATCCCATCGCGCCGAAGAGCATGGCGTCCGATTTCCGGCACGCTTCCATCGTTTCGGCGGGAAGCGCAGTGCCGCTTTGCAGGAAATACTGCGCGCCTGCTTCATACTTCGTGAAATGCAGGTTCGGACCGCCACACCCTGCCTCGACGGCCGTCAGCAGTTCCAACGCCGCGTCCGTCACCTCCACCCCAATGCCGTCACCCGGCAGAACCGCGATCTCCAGTACTTGTGCTGTGTTTTCTTCCACTGAATTTCATCGTATTCTGTCACTAATGCCCCGCGCTCCAATGGCCCCCACCAGACGAGATTTTGGCAAGCTGGCGCTTGCCGCTGTTCCCGCGATTTCCACGCTTCGCGCCGCGCCGGAGTTGCCCTCGGTCTTTCACGGCGTTCGCCTCGGAATCGGCTCGTACAGCTTCCGCGAATTCAAGCTGGATGACATCATCGCGGGGCTGCCGCAGGTCCCGCTGGGCACGCTGGAGCTGGAATCGAGATTCGTCGAGCCGGGCATGATGTCGGCGGGACGCGGCGGACTTCCACCCGATCAGCGAGAAGCGTTGCGCCAATGGCGTCTCGGCGCGTCGGTGGACGATCTCCGCGCGGTGAAGAAGAGATTCGATGACGCCGGCATTCACGTCTATGCCTACAACATCCCGATCGACGCTTCTTTCACCGAGGGAGAAGTGGACCGCGTGTTTCCGATGGCGCAGGCGCTCGGCGTGGAAGCCATCAATGTAGTGACGACGCTGCCGCAGGCTGAACGCCTGGTGGCGCCCGCCGCGAAATACAAGATGCGCGTCGGCTTTCATCCCACTTCCGGGCGGCGCGATGAGAACTACATCGGCACTGGCGATAGCTGGCGGAAGATCGTCGCGATGTCGCCGAACTTCGGCGTCTGTCCCGATCTTGCCGGGCGCGCCAACTGGGGACCCGACCCGCTCGCGTTCCTTCGCGAAATGCGCGACCGGCTCACTGCTCTGCACACGCATGACACCGTTCCATTTGCAGAGAGCCAGGCGCCGGTCAAGGATATTCTTCGCGTGATCCAGAACGAAAAGATGAAATTCGTTCCGATCATCGAGCGGATCTATCCCCTGAAGCCCGAGATGGATAAAATCGCGGAAATTCGAGGCCTCGTCGAATACTGTAAGAACGCGCTGGCGTAGCCCGAAAGGGAACGTCGCGTGCAAGCGCCGCCTGTGTGCCGGAACGCAGAAATATTGACCTGGAGGCGCTGGGCGTCATCGGGAACTGCCAGTACTCAGCGCTGATCCACAACAGCGGCGAGATTGTGTGGTGCTGTATGCCGCGCCTCGATTCCGATCCCATTTTTTCCACACTGCTCGACCGTGAAAACGGCGGGCGGTTTCGAATTATGCCGGCGAATGGTGAAGTCGGCCGGCAGCGCTATTTGCCGCATACTAATATTCTCGAAACCACGTTCGAGACGCCGACAGGCTCCTTCCGCATCATCGATTTCGCGCCGCGGTTCATCCAGTATGGCCGCGCGTTCCGGCCTTCGCAGCTCATCCGGATTATCGAGCCGCTGGAAGGGACGCCGCGCATCATAGTTGCGTGCGAGCCGAAGCACGGGTGGGCAAAAACTTCGCCCGTGGTGGTGCACGGATCGAACCATCTCAGCTTTGAAGGCTTCGGCAGCCACCTGCGGCTGACTTCGGACATTCCGCTTTCTTATCTCGACGGGAAGCCGTTTACGCTGACCACCCGGCAACATCTGGTGCTGAGCTGGGGCTCGCCGATCGAGGAACCGCTCACGGCGCTCTGCGAACGCTTCTGGGGCGAGACGGCGCGCTACTGGCAGGACTGGGTGAAGCACTGCGAGATTCCGCCGCTGTTCCAGAACGAAGTGATCCGCTCGGCGTTGACGCTGAAGCTGCACTGCTTTGAGGACACGGGCGCGATCATCGCGTCGATGACGACGTCGATTCCGGAATCGCCGGGCAGCGGGCGCACGTGGGACTACCGTTATTGCTGGCTGCGCGATTCGTATTACGTGCTGAATACGTTCGGGCTGCTGGGCGTGTTCGAGGAGCGCGAGCAGTTCGTTCAATATCTGCTGAATATCGCGGGCGGCGCGCCGGAGCTCAATCTGGCGCCGCTTTATCGGGTGGACGGATCGAGTCAACTGGACGAATCGATTCTGGAAAACTGGCCTGGCTTTAACGGCGATGGGCCGGTGCGTCTCGGCAATGCGGCCGCGCTGCACTCGCAGCACGATATCTATGGAGAAATGGTGCTCGCGCTGGCGCCAATTTTTCTCGATGAGCGCATGAGCGCCGGGCGATCGCAGGCCGCGCTGCGGCTGATTGAGGGCCTGACGAAGCGCGCGATTTCTCTCGTGGGCGTGCCCGATGCCGGCATCTGGGAATATCGCACCGAGTGGAAGGCGCAGACGTTCTCCAGTCTGATGTGCTGGGCCGCGGCGGACCGCATGGCGGGGATCGCTGCGCAGCTCGATCCGGCAAATACTGTCACATTCCGAACCGCGGCTGATCGCATCCATGCCGAGATTATCGAGAAGTCGTGGAGTGAGCCGCGGAAAAGCTTTGTCGGGCACTATGGCGGCGAGGATCTGGACGCGTCACTGCTCCAGATGGTGCG
>DASYCD010000275.1:0-8372 GCA_036500405.1 Bryobacteraceae bacterium | reverse complement strand
GGCGTTTTCGAGCCCTTTCACCAGCGGGTGGTATGTGCCATCGGCGGGGTTCTTTTCGATCGTGAGGTAAGAGTTGTGGACCTGAGTATCGATCTTGCCTTCGAATGAAACGCCGAAGAGTTCGGCGAGGCCGAAGTCTTTGCGGCGGGCGCCCCATTCGTCGTAAAGCGAAGTTTCGTGCGTGGCGATGAGGCTGCCTCCGCGGGCCACGTAGTCAGAGAGCTGCTTGCACTGGCGGTCGGAGAGCGCAGCGATGTTGGGGAGGATCAGGACTTTGTAGCGGTCAATGTTCTCGGGTTCAAGAAGGAGGTCGTGCACCATGTCGAAAGGCACGCGCGCTTCGACGAGCGCTTCGTAATAACCGAGGGCGTGGTTTTCGACTTTGGCTGACGCCTGCGGGCCGCCGTAGAACGCTGCGGTTTGCTGCGAGTACACGATGGCTACTTCGGCGAGCGATTTTTCGTTGCGCAGATATTTCTGGTTGCGGTAGTGCCATCCGTAGAAGTTTTCGACGACGGGCATCCAACGCTTATCGATCGGCTTCGCGTTGAATTTGACCACCCAGGGGCGGAGGTTGTGAGCGACGCCGTCGGCGATCCAAAGGCGAATCTCGTCACCGCTCTGCACGGAGTCTTTCCACCGGTAGGCTTCTTCGACGCCGACGCTCGTGATGCCTGCAATGGCTTTGTTGCCGAGGGTGGCAGCGTATTCCTTGGCGTTCTTGCCGGCCGCCCAGGGAGCCATGAGTCCGTGGCGGGCCTGGCGATCGGCGAAGAGCGTGGGGGCGAGATTGCCGATGGTCGCCATGTCGAGATCGCTGAGCGCGCCGCCGCCCGCGTTGGCGAGGAAGGCGGCGTGGGGGTTGACCTTCTTGATCTCGGTATCCCAGAGACGCCAGAGATCGAAGAGGCGATTCTCCCGCCAGTTGAGGTAGGCGCGGCGGGCGGGGTCCTGCGGGTTTGTGGTGCGGGGAAGTTCTTTGCCGCAGTAATCCTTGAAGAGCGTCTGACAGGACTTGCAATAGCACATGCCGCTGCCTGCCCAGCGATTGCTGAAGACGCCATCGACCATGTAGTTCTTCATGATTTCGATGGTGATGTCGGTCATGGCGAGGAAGTTGTAGGGACCGAGGGCGCAGGAGACCCAGAGGGTGGGGTCGGCCCAGTGGCGGCGCGGCTGGCCGTCGGCCGTCACGGCGACGAATTCGGGGTGGGCATCGACCATGTCCTGATGGAGAGCGTGGGGGTCCGTGCGGGCGATGACGTGCATGCCGAGCTCGCGGCAGCCTTTGACCATGTCGCCGAAGATGTCGCGGTCGCCGAGGTATTTCGAGCGGTAGTGGAACGGGACTTTGGTGGGGTAGAAGGCCACGCAGCCGCCGGCGGAGATGCAGGCGGCGTCGGCGTGACAGCGCTTGAAGTAATCGAGCCAGAATTTGGGGTCGTAGTTGCCAGGGTCGTCTTCGACGAAGGCGAGCTGAATCCAGCGCATGGGGCGGTCGTACCAGTCTTTGTTGGGGGCGGGCGCGGGATGTTGCGCGGCTTGCTGGGCGAAGGCGGCGCCGGAGACGAGGGTGGTGGCGGTGGTGATGGTGGATTTTTGGAGGAATTCGCGGCGGGTGTCCATGGGTGGTCCTCTGGGGGGTGGTGGGTCCTCTGTGGGACAAGACTATCAGAGCAGAGCATATTGACTCTGCGGGCGTTGTATGGCCAAATGCACGTTAGGAGTTCTTTATGGAGGATTTCCGTTTAGGGCCGGTGGAGCGGGCTGATTGGTTTTCGGGGAAGACGGCGATAGATCCCCGGAAGCGGCGGCGCCATGAGGAGCAGGCTGGTCAGGATGATGAGCCTGTAGATAAGGTGGAGCTCTCTTCTGACGAGAGTGCGACGAGCGAGGAATGACCACGGGACTGCGGCGACGGGATTTACTGGGGCTGGCGGCGCTGACGGTTGTGCGGCCCGGGCGGGCACAGGCTGATGCCCTGTTTAATGGCTCTTCGCTTGACGGGTGGGTGCAGGTGGAGAATGGCGCCACTTCGCTACGGACTGAGGGGATCAAAGATCCGGAGCGGTTTGCTGCCTGGATTAGCGATGGCAGCGATCCGATGTCTGCCTTCCTGCGAAGCCGCATATCTGTGACGGACCTGGTGAAGGGGATCAATCAGGTTCTCGCCGGGCCTTCGATTTACGAGAAGGACCGGTTTAATGGAATCGTGCTGCGGCGGGAGACAGCGGAGCTGGTTGTCCAGAATCCGAAGAGCGGGTGGAAACTGGCTCGCCTGAATAAGCTGCTGCTCGAAGACGCTTATCCGGAGGAACTGGCGCAGAGCGCGACGAGCGGGTGGGTGGTGAAAGATGGCGCGATGGCGAGTACGGGATCGGGTCGCGGGGTTATTTACACCGCCGCGGACTACACGCGGTTCCGGCTTGCATTCACCATCCGGCATCTTTCGGGTAATCCCGAGCATCAGGCCTGCGTGCTGATTTTCTGTACACGGCCGGGAGCGGACGACATGCCGCTCGATGCGCTGGGCGGCATCCAATTCCAGCCTCCGAATGGCGGCCATTGGGATTACCGGCCAGGGCACAACAACAACGGCAACGCGCTTTTCACCACGCTGCAGAAGACGCAGTTCGATCCGCATAGCTGGAGCCGCGTGGAGATTACGGCGGATGCGTCGGACGGGACGGCGAAGATGTCGGTCGCGCAGCCGCCTGAGGCGCAGCCGGTGGACGTGCTGGCGTTCAAAGATCCGAGCGCCGGAAAACCGGGTCCCATCGCGTGGCAGATGCACAATGCCGGGCTTTACGACGAGTATAAAGACGTCACGATCCAGCCGGTGTGAGATAAGATTCGAGTGAATCCTCACTGGTCATGACGCCGCGCCTCAAGAAAACTGTTTCTCTGTCCGCGATCGCCGTTGCCGCTTTGGCTGTCACGCTGGGGCTCAGCAATCTCCGGTTTTTTGAGCAACTCAGGCTCAAGGCGCAGGACCTGCATTTCGTTTTGCGCGGGAGCGTGCCGGTCAGCAATATCGTCATTCTGGCAGTCGACAACGACACGCTGGCGAATCCGGATTTCCTCACGCCTCAGTTGTTCTGGCATGAGCATTATGCGGATGCGATGACCGCGGCCGCGCGCGCGGGCGCGAAGGTATTCGTGCTTGACGAAGCGTTCACAATTCCGGTTGAGCCGTATGAGAAAGATCCGCATCCGCATCTGGACAGCGATCTGGCGGCGGCGTTTGCGGCTAACAATCCGGTGATGCCGATTGTGTGCGCGTTCGTCCCCGAAGCGATGGGCGCACAGCGCGAAGGCGGCGGCGCGGTGCCGCTGAACATGATTGCCGGCGCGATGGGGATGTCGGCGTATGCGAATCTGACTGCCGATGCCGATGACTTCGTCCGCACGCAGGAGTTGATCGAGGCGCCGAAGGCTGGCGTGCCCGATCAGGCGTTGACGCGCGGCATGGCTCTCCGGACGGCCGAGAAGTTTCTGGGCGTGGATGCGCATTTCAAAGATGGAAAGCTGTATCTGGGCGACCGGCTGATCCCGGCCAACAAGGATCGCCAGATCATCATTAATTACACCGGGCCGCCCGAAACTGTTCCGCATATTTCGCTTTATAAATTTCTGGCGGCGGCGAAGAACGGCGACACCGCGCAACTCGAAAAGTGGGTCAAGGGCAAGGTGGTGATGCTCGGGCCGTACGACATCAGTGACCGGCACGATACGCCGTTCTATACGGCGTTCGCGGGCGAGAAATTCCAGAGCCCCGGAGTGGAAGTACATGCCAACGCGTTGAATACGCTGTTGACCGGCGACTATCTGCAGCCGGTGCCCGATTGGGCGCGCGTCGTCGGACTGCTGTTCGCCGCGGGCATCAGCGTCACGATCGCCGCGATTTTCGAGCCGCGGCAGACGGTGGCGTGGTCGGTTGTGTCGCTGGTTCTCGGGCTGGGCGCGACGCATCTGTTGTTCCGGCAGGGGTGGCTCCTTTCGACATCGGAAGTAGCGACGGCGTATGTGATCGCGCTGATGGGGGGCGTTGTCTACCGGTTTGCGACGGCCGAACGCAGGAGCAGTTTTTTCCGGGGCGCTGTGGCGTTGTTCGTCGGCAAACAGGTGGCGACGTCGCTGGAGGAATCGGGGCACATCGGGCTGACGGGCAAGCGGCAGACGGTTACGATTGTCTTCACGGATATTCGCGGGTTCACTGCGTTCTGCGAATCGAAGGATCCGGCGGTTGTCGTCGATTTGCTCAATACCTATATGACGGTGATGGTGAAGATCATCGTGCGGTATGGCGGCCACGTGAACAAGTTCATCGGGGACGGGATTCTGGCGGTGTTTTCAGATGACGATGAGGGCGCGGAGGCGGGCGACCATGCATACCGCGCGATTGCCGCGGCGACGGAGATGGTGCAGGAGAAGGTGGGCGATTTCAAGACGGGGGCCGGGATTCATTCGGGTGAAGTGGTGATCGGAAACGTGGGATCATCCGACAAAATGGAGTTCACGGTTCTGGGGGACACGGTCAATCTGGCTTCGCGCCTGGAGAGCCTGAATAAGGAACAGAAGACAAAGATGCTGCTGAGCCAGGAAGCGCTTGAAATGTCGCGGGGGCGAATCGACACAGTGTACGTAGGCGCAGTGCCGGTCCGGGGGAAGACGGAGCCCATGAAGGTTTATACGGTGAAGTCACTCGTAGAAGTGGCAGCAGCATGATGAAGTTACGGGACATACTTACAGTAGTTTCTGCGGTGGTTTTTGTGGCGGGCGAGGGTTTCGCGGCCAGCAATCCGGGGGCGATGTCGACGCCGAAGGTGGCGGCCGGTCCGGTGAAGGAAGCGCCGGTTGGGCTGCTGCTGAGCTCGACGGGCGGCAAGGTTCTTCGGGCGAACAGCGAGACGCCGCTCGCGGCGCGGCCGGGCGACATCCTTTTTTCAGGCGATGAATTGAAGGCGGAAACGGGGCCATCGAGCTTTCTTTATTGCCCGGCGAAGCAATCGGAATCGGTGGATCAGGGCGCCGATCTGGTGTTCGACAGCAAACAGATCAAGGTCAAGTCCGGGAAGATCGTATTTCCGAAGCCGGTGAACTCGTGCTTCCTGCCGCAGGTGGTGCGCGTGAACGCGGCGAGCCAGCAGCATTACGGTGTGAGCATGACTCGCGGGCTAACGCGGCCGGAAGGGGACATTCTGCCGGTCGCGGCGCTTGCTCCAAATGTGCAGAGCGATCTGGCGCCGTTTGAAAACATTCTGAAGAGCGATCCGGCGAATGCGGGCGCGCTGGTGAATGAGGCGGCGATTTACGATCGCAACAATCTGGAAGCGAATGCTCTGGCAACGTACCGGAAGATTGCGGCGCAGTGGAAGGACGCGGTCTGGGTGAAGGGGCGGATCTTCGATCTGCAGGAATCGCTGGCGACGCAGGCGGCGATCAAAGCTGCTGAGATTTCGCCCGATGCGAAGACTTATGGGCTGCTGATCGGCGTTTCGAAATATCAGAAACTGCCGCAGGATCTGTGGCTCCAGTATGCCGATGCGGATGCGAAGACGTTCAGTCAGCATCTGGCGAGTCCTCGCGGCGGCGCGGTGCCGCCGGAAAACATGGTGGTGCTGACGAACGAGCAGGCGACGACTGCCGCGGTGCGCAACGCTTTCCAGACACTGCTGAAGAATCGGGCGGGATCGAAGGACACGATCTTCATTCTGGTAGCCGGACATGGCACGGTGGATGCGCGCGGGGCCTTCATCATGACGTACGACAGCGATCCGGAAGATCTTTCAGCAACGGCGCTCCCGATGGCTGAGTTGCAGGGCCTGGTGAATGAAGAGCTGAATAAGGTGGGCCGCGTGGTGTTCCTGGCGGACGTTTGCCGCGCAGCGACGATCGGCAGTCTGAAGACGGATGCAGTGGGCGCAGCGGTGGAAAAGCTGGGAGAAGCGCCGGGCGAAATGCTGGGTCTGATGGCGGCGCGTCCAAAGGAAGTTTCGTACGAAGGCCCGGCGTACGGCGGCGGGCATGGGGCGTTCAGCTACTCGGTGCTGAAGGGCCTCGAAGGAGGCGCGGACAACAATGCCAACAAGGCGGTGGAAGCCGGCGAACTGATCGACTATGTTCGCAGCAATGTTTCGCAGCTGACGAACAACAAGCAGCATCCGCGCGACTTCGGCAACATGGCAAACGAGACGAAGCTTTCGGATCTTTCGAAGAGCGGAATTCCGCTGGCGCGCATCCGGACATTCTACGATTCGCGAACGGGCGATCCGCTGCTGGTGGCGCAGGCGGCGGGGACGCTGACGGTCTCGCAGCAGGCGCAGGCCGATATCGATGCGTTCCAGGGGGCGATTGCGGCGCGGCGCATTCTGCCGACGGACCAGAACAGTGCCTGGAATTATCTGGACCGGATGCGGGCGGAGCTGAGTCCGGAGCGGATGTTCCTGCAGGAGAATTCGCTGCGGGTGGCGTTGGAGGATCAGGCGCAGCAGGTGCTGCTTCGTTATCTGGGCGGCGGGGACACGCCGCAGGTGAAAGCGGATTTCGACAATGGCGCACGGTCGATGGAGGCGGCGATCCGATTGACGCCGGAATCGATGTACCTGCAGGCTCGCGACGATTTCTTTGCGGGGCGATCGCTCGTGTTCGACCGGCAGTACACGCAGGCGTCCGATTTGCTGGAGCAATCGGTACGGACCGATCCCGGTGAGGCGTATGGGTACAACGCGCTTGGGATTTCGTATCTGGAACAGGCGCGTTATGCGGATGCGATTCCGGCGTTTCGCGATGCGGCTCGGCGGGCTCCGAACTGGACGTATCCGCTGCTGGGGCTGGCGCTCGCTTATCAGGAGAGCGGCGATAACAACAATGCGATCCGGACGTTCCAGTTGGCGATGAAAGTCGGGCCGCAGTATGGATTTCTGCCTTACGATCTGGGGATGCTTTATCAAAAGATGAACCGGCGTGGGGATGCGGAAGCTTCGTACCGGAAGGCGATGGCGCTGATGCCGAATTCGTCGATGCCGCTGAATGCGCTTGGCGCGCTCAAGGCGGTGGAAGGGAAGAACGCGGAGGCGGAGCGGTTGTATCGCGAGGCGTTGGCGAAGGAACCGAACCGCGTGGAGACGAAGCACAATCTGGCAGTGCTGCTTGCGACGGTTAAGAACCGGCAACAGGAGGCGGTTGATCTGTGGCGGGAGAACCTGCAGGCGAATCCGGATTATCTGGCTTCGCGGATTAGTTTGGCGGAAGTTCTCGCTCAGCGCGGCGACAACGCGGGCGCTATTGAGCAGTACCGGGCGATCGTGAATTCGAAGCCGGAATTCGTGGCGGCGCGGACGGCGCTGGCTGAGGTCTACGTGAAAGCGAATCAGCCGGAGCAGGCGCTCGATCAACTGCAGGCGGTGACCCGGCTGGATCAGGAAAACCCGGCAGTCTGGGAGCGGATTGGCGATGTGCAGAAAGCGCTCAACCACGCAACAGAAGCGCGCGATGCTTACGCGGCGGCGCTGAAGCTGGAGTTCGATAAGGCGGACCAGAAGCGCGTCCGTACTAAGATGGCGTTCTGACAGATGTCTGAACGGCAGATGATCCTGCGCTTCTGGGGTGTGCGGGGATCGACCCCTACTCCGATCGCTGAGAACCTCAAATTTGGGGGCAATACCTCGTGCGTCGAAGTATGTACGCCCGAGGGGCATTGTCTTGTGTTCGATGCCGGGTCAGGGATTCGCGCGCTGGGGGCGCGGATGGTGAAGGAAGCGGGTGGCGCTCCCATTCACGCAAACATTTTCCTGACGCATTTTCATTGGGACCATATCCAGGGGTTGCCGTTTTTTGCGCCGATCTATGGGGCGAATAACGACATTGCATTTTATTCGGGCGATGCGGGCCGGCCGCTCCAGGAGACGCTCGAAGGGCAGATGGTGCAGCCGTATTTTCCGGTGGAACTGGCGCGGGTGGCGGCGAGGCGGACTTTCGTTGAGATGAAGGCGGGGGCGCCGGTGGAGATTGGCGGGGCGGTGGTGAAGCCGTTCCCGTTGAATCATCCGCAGGGGGCGTCCGGGTATCGGGTTACTTGCGGGAAGAGGGTGGTGGTTTATGCAACCGATTTCGAGCACGGGGATCAGGTGCTGGATGGTGTGCTGCTCGAGAATGCGCAGGATGCGGATGTGTTGATTTGCGACACGCAGTATACGCCGAAGGAGTACGGGGAGCATCGCGGGTGGGGGCACAGCACGTGGCTGGCGGCGGCGAGGATTGCGGCGAAGGCGGGAGCGAAGCAGTTGGTGTTGTTCCATCATGACCCGGGGCATGATGATCATGTGATGGCGAAGATTCAGACTGAGGCGCGGGGGGAGTTTCGGAATACG
>DASYCD010000274.1:0-73346 GCA_036500405.1 Bryobacteraceae bacterium | reverse complement strand
GGCGATGTACCAGTTGTTGCCGAAGGGATCTTTGACGTTGGCGGTGCGTTCGCCCCATTCCTGATCTTTCGGCGACTGGAGCGATTTTGCTTTCGCTGCGATGGCACGTGCGTAGGCGGCATCGACATCCGGCACGTAGATATGAAACGCCATGGGCGCGGGTTCGCCCTTCCAGGAAAGGTTAATTAATTGGCGAGGTTTTTTCGGCCATCGTCAATGACCTGAATTCGACATACCTGCTGCAGTGAGAATGCCGGAGAAAGCGGGCCAGGCATGGCGGCCCCTGAAGATCAACGTGACGGGCGAAAAGGAACCGCGAATCCGCGCCCGTCAGGGGTACTTCCCTCAGTAGATTGGCGTCCCGTCATCTTTCCGCGCCACACAAATATGGCGCCAGGATCTGTTGGAGCAGCGGCTCGCGTGGATAAGGATGAACGGTGTAGTGCCGGAAGCCTTCGCCGAATTCGGCGCCCGCGTGCGCGCCGCAAGCGCGGGTCCACTCCTCCATCTGTTTGAGATAGTCATCCGTGCCATGTTGCTGCTGAAGCCACGCGCGTTGACTGTGGTGTATGCCGAGCATCCTGGTCTTCATTTCGAATGTAGACGCGACATTGATCGTGAAATCCGGAATTGTCAGGTCTCCGTTTCGATCCCTCCGGTCGATGGGATCCATGAAATACAGATGTGGAATGCGTGGAAGAGCCGGGCTTTGCGCCGGAGTTGCGTAATTCGGAATGGACGAGGCGAAACACGCATCGCGAACCAATGCGCTGGTCGCTTCGTGATCGGACAGATAGTCGCTCGGCGCCGCCGTGAGGACAATCTCGGCTGCAAGATCCCGCAGTATTCCCGTTACGGTGCGCCGTGATGGATCGTCGCTGAAAATCGACATGTCGCGAAAGCCGCCCCAGCGGTATCTGGCCCCGATCAGCGCAGCGGATTCGGCCGCCTCGGCCCTGCGAATCGCGGCGATCTCCTCCGGTCCGTGAATTGCCGACCCGCAGTCGCCGGCGCTGAGCGTGACAACCGTAATGTCGTGCCCGAGCGCGCTGAGGAGCGCCAGCGTACCGCCTGCGAGAATCTCCGCGTCGTCCGGATGCGCGTGGATACTGGCGATTCGCATTAATCGTTCCAAATCGCGATGATGTGAAAATTCATGGTCCAGATTATCATTCAAACGTATAATGGCCCATGGGCCGCGTCGCGAGGGGGACGGCAACATCATGATTCGAACACAGCATCTGATTACAGCTATATTGGCCGGATCGGCAATCGCCGCTCTGGCTTACACGCAGGGTACGCCGACGCCGGTACCTGACCCCGTTCCAATCGCTCCGGGCAAAGGCGTTCGCGCCAACGGATTTACGCAATATACGCGGCCGCTGGCATCGCAGGATGTTCTGATTCGCGGCAGGGCTCTCTATAATTCCAGCTGCGCATCCTGCCATGCATCCGACATTCGTGGCGTCGACGGCAAAGGCGTCAACCTGCTGCGTTCGGGTGTCGTTCTGAGCGATAAGGACGGCGAACTCATCGCGGCGAGCGTCGCCAAACACAACCCCAAGATCAATCTGGTGGAGGCTGACAACCAGGCCATCTCCGAGTTTCTGCACAGTATCGAGGCCACAATGGGCGCGCAGGGAAGCCCTCCCGGACGCAACCCGATGGGTATCGAACTGAACGTCCTCGTGGGTGACGCAAAGGCCGGCGAAGCGTATTTCGCGAAAGCCTGTGCGAGCTGCCATTCGGTGACGGGCGACATGAAGGGCATCGCCTCAAAATATGCGGATGCAAAAGCGCTGCAGAATGGCTGGTTTGACGGGGTGCTCCCTCGGGCCGGGCGCGGCGGCGGGCGCGGTGGCGGTATGCAGGCGAGCGTGACTATGCCGAATGGCGCGACGTTTGAAGGCAGGTCGATCCGCAAGGATGACTACATCGTCGTCCTGATGCTGGCCGATGGGACTCGCAAGTCCATCCCGCTCGATGTAACGCCGGCTCCGAAAGTCGTCATGAAGGATCCCGAGGAAGCCCACAAGAAAGTGGCCATGGCGATCGACGATCCGGATAACAAGAACCTTCACGACATCACCGCATTTCTCTGGACACTGAAATAGGGAGCGAATAAAATCATGAAAAAGATACGAATCGTCCTTTCGCTTCTGGCGTCTATGAGCGCGGCGCCTGTTTTTCTGCACGGTCAATCCGGCGGCCTCGAACCGAACGACATCCTGAAGCCACTCTCCGATCAGTGGACCAGCTTTTCCGGCGATATGACCGGCAAACGCTATAGCTCTCTGAAAGCAATCAATCTGAACACCGTCAAGGCCCTCAGCCTGAAATGGGCGAACACGGCGATCACCACGGGTTGCGGTCCGGACGGAACCGGGCCGGCGGGCGCCGGTGGCGGAGGACGGGGCGCCGCCGAGCTGATCGTGGCAGGTCTTGGCAATGGCGAATCGAACAACTGCGGGCCCGCGCGGTTCGGCGGCGGGATGCTGTTCGTCAATGACACGATCTACGCTGCAACCCGGGACGACGTCTATTCCATTGACGCGCACGATGGCAGCGTTCTCTGGCATTACTACTGGAAGTTCCGTGGCGGCACGTCAACGGGCACCCGCGGTCCCAGCATGTGGCACAACTATATCTACTTCACGTTCCATGACGATTATGTTGTCTGCCTTGACGCGAAAACCGGCAAAGAGGTCTGGAAGAAGGAGATTGCCCCGTTCGATCAGCAATACTTCTCCTCCAACGTTCCTCTTGTCATCGGCAATCATATTCTGGTCGGCCCCGGCAACGATATGGATTCGCCCGCCTGGCTGCAGTCTCTCGATCCGGAAACCGGCTCGATCCAGTGGACTCACTACAACACTCCGCAGAACCCCGGCGACCCGGGTCTCGAGACGTGGAAGGATCTGGACGCGGCGCGCCATGGCGCAGGCACCAGCTGGATTCCGGGCTCCTACGATCCGGACACGCATCTCTATCTCTACGGCACCGGCAATCCGACCCCGTCCTACACGACCGGGCGTGGCGACGGAGATAATCTCTTCACGTCGTGCCTGATTGCGCTGAACGTGGATACGGGCAAGATGGCGTGGTATTTCCAGACTTCACCGCATGACACGCATGACTGGGATTCCACCCAGACACCCATCATTGCCGACCTGCCCTTTAACGGGCGCACGCGCAAGCTCGTGATGATGGCCACGCGCAACGGCTATTTTTATGTTCTGGATCGCGTGACAGGAGAGCACCTGATCACCAGCAAGCTTGGCCTGGTGAACAACTACGCGTCTGATATCGCCACCGATTCCAAACTGCATCTGGATGCGCGGGGACAGGTTCAGCGAAACCCGCATAAGGACGCGAGCGTTGCGGGGTCGGTCGTAAACGATGACGTACTGAATCACCAGCCGCCGACGTTCTCACCTGACACCGGCCTGTTCTACGTTCACGAGACGAATTCGCTGCGTATCGATTACCTGCTGGAGCCCGATCCTCGCGGATCGATGGGCCTCGGAGGCGAAAGCAGCGCCGCCGGGATCAACTACGGCACATATATCGATGCGATCGACTACAAAACGGGCAAGGTAGTGTGGCGCCATCTGCTCAGCAGTGGCAATGTCGGGCTGCTCTCCACAGCGGGAGGGCTGCTGTTTACCAATGACGGTCAGAACTTCGCGGCATGGAACGCAAAGACCGGTGTCCCGGTGTGGCATACGCAGATCGGCGGCCTTTCAGCTCCTGCCGAGACATTCATGCTGGATGGCAAGCAGGTCGTTCTGGCTTCTGCTGGAAGCGGCTTATATATGTTCCAGCTGAACCCGTAGACACCGGTCCTACCATCCAAGCAAGTACACGGGAGCGGCGGCTGCCAGCGCCGCTCCGATCTGTGCGGCCAAAACGGCCCCGGCAAGTCCCGGCTGTCGTGGAAGCCACTTGATCGAATAAAAAACGATGAACGGCGCCTGCCCTGCCATCATTAGTTGCCAAATGTGGGCGGCCGTGCCTTCATCAGGTTGCGGCGTGGTCCCGGACATCAGGATGTGAACCCCCACGACCGTCAGCGCCGCAACGGACATCGCAATGGGAATGATGGCGCTCGGCTGCCAGACTGCAATCCTGTTCACTGGAACTTCCCGCTTCTGCTAACCCTGCATTGCAGGGGCTGACACTTCCTTGCCGTTCACGATGACATGGTCGAACTTGAGGTTGCTGATACCCGAAGCCGTCAGTTTGTCCTTGCCCAGGGTCACATCAAAATCTTTGAAGGTGATATCGCTGATGTCGGTCTGGCCGGGATTCGGCTGGATCGTTCCGAACGACCCAAAGCGTCCCTTCACTCCGGTCATAGTCACGTTGCGAACCACGGATTTCGGCGGCGTCGCTCCCTGCAGGTTTACATATTGAGACCACGGCCGGCACGACACAATCGTGCCGCCGCCTGCATAATCGAGCGTAATATCGCGGAAGTGGATATCTTCGTAATGCTGCGGCGTATCCGGCCGCAGTTTCAGCACTGCGATTGTCACCCCGCCGATCACTTTGCAATTCTCCACAACCACATCGCGGACGAGCGTAGCTTCACTGCCCAGCGTCACGATCCCGTTGCCGCGTTTGAACGTGCAGTTACGGACGCGAATATGTTCGACCGGCGGGCTGTCTTTGTCTTCCGCCGCATGGATGCCTTTCGAGCCTTTTGCCGCGATGCAATCGTCCGTCACCGAAAAGTAGCAGCCGTCAACGGTAACATTCTGACAACTATCCAGATCGATTCCGTCCGTGCTGGGGGCCTGCTTGTAATCGTCCGGCACCTGGAACCGCGCTTGACGAACGGTGACGCCGTCGCATTTATAGAGATGAAGATTCCAGTACTGCGAATCTTTGAACGTGATGCCTTCCACTGTTACGTTGTGCGAATTCTCGATGATCGCCATGCGGGCGCGGGGCACGCCCACGTTTGGAAAGTTTCTCGGATCGGGCGCGGCGGCGCGCATCTTCCAGAAGAGATCCCAGATCGGCCGGCCTGCCCCATCGAACGTACCTTCGCCGCTGATCCGCAGGCCGTCGCAGTTTTTTGCGTTGATCAGGCCGGGGTTGAATTTTTCTTCGAAGTGCCCTTCAATCCGGGTGCGCTGGACGGGAAAGTTGCTCATGTCCGTGGAGCATTTCAGTACCGCGTCCTTCTCCAGATGGAGATTGACCTTCGGCTTGAGGAACAGAGCCCCGCTCACAAAAATACCCTGCGGTACTACCACCGTTCCGCCGCCACCGGCGGCCACATGGTCGATGGCTGCCTGGATCGCTTTCGTGTTGACCGTGGCGTCATCGGCAACCGCGCCGAAATCTTTGATGGAAACATTTCCGGCGGTCGCTCCATCCGCCAACGCGCGCCAGAGGGGTATTGAAAGGGCTAACGCCGCAAACCGGCGGCGACCAGGGCGAGGGGAATTCATAGCTGATGGGAATTCTCTCATAGCCGGCCTGCGCCCGACTTCCTCAGCCGCAAGCTGAGTTAACGTTGGCTACTAGCGAAATCCACAAGATGACATTCACTTTTCGCCTGCGGCACACTTGTAGCGAGCCGGGACATTTCTGAGACTTTCGATGAGAATACCTCTTTAGAGGAACTTCGACTGTCTGCGGGTTTGTCCCCGGCACACCTGTAAAATTCCCTCTATCCTGGCTCGTTCCGCCTCCTTCGCGAAAAGCGTATGATGGAGGTGCAACTGAGAGCCGTCTTAACCGCTGGGACCGGCTGGCTCCTCTTCTTTGCAAGAAGAGGACGCCTCCATGGACGAATTTACCGCTGCGCTCCGGCGTAGTATCGAAGAAATCTATCACACCAGATTGCAATCCATGCGACTGAGTATAGAGCTTCGGGCTTTAAGGGATCAGTCCCGAGCCGAGAAGCATATTCGAATGGAGCGAAGAACTCCCGAACGAACAGAGCCTTTTCAGTGGTTTCGAGGCTACGAAAGCCCTCCCGGCGGCAATTCGAGGGAAAAGGGACAGACGCTCAGGGCCCTGCGCAGCGGAGCCGTTTAAAGCGCGCGGCCGTTGAGCGTTATGAGAGCGCAGCCCCGGTCTTCTTCGCCTTATCCCTTCGCAGCATCTTCGCCACGTATCCGCTCAGCATCAGCAGGGTTGCGGCCCCAGCCAGACGCAGAACGCCGACAATTGCCAGAGTATATTTGCCGGAATGCGGATCGAACTGGCAGCAGAACAGGAGCAGTTCATCGACCGCGGTTCCGATCTTGTCGTGCGACGCCTCGATCAGGCCAAACCGCATGTCTGTGGCGGAATAGCTGATCCCGTAGAAATATTTTGAGAGCTTACCTTCCGGCGTCAGGACATAAACGGCGCTGGCATGCGCATAAGCCGAGAGGGCGGGATCCCATTTGTAACGGAACCCTACGGCATTCGTGACGCGGTCGATGGAAGGCGTGGCGCCCGTGAGAAAATGCCAGCCGGCCGCGGTCTCGGGACGGCCGAACTTCTTCATGTAGTTTGTCTTCTTGGCCATCGCCATGGCGGGCGTTTCCTTCGGGTCGAAGCTGATCACCACCACGTCGTAGTCTTTGCCCGGCGCCAGAGTCATGCTTTTTGCGGTCTGCACAACGCCGTTCAGAATCTGGGTGCAGAGCATGGGGCACTCGTAGTAGACGAGCGCCAGCACAACGGGGCGCTTGCTGAAATATTGCGCCAGCTGAACCGTTTCTCCGTTCTCGTCGCGAAAGACCGCATCGAGAGGCAGCTGTGAATTCAACCGCTGCTCGATGTCGACGCCTTTCAGGATGTCCGGTCTGGCCGAGCCGCTCATATCGAGCCCGCCGGGAGCTACCGGGGATGATGATGCCGCCTGCGTCAGGAGCAGGCTGGCGGCGAACAGGAAATGTGTTGTTCTCATGACGAGATTGCCGCGTCGAGCCTAAGCTTCAGGGTACCGCCAGCACCCTTGAGGTTCGGGGAGCCTTCCCAATTTCGTAACGAAAAGCACATCGCTCCGATTATCGGGCGGCGGCGCGGGAGGGGCGATGCGGGATGAGCTATTCCTGCTGGTAGCGTCGCAGCACATCCTCAAGCGTGATCGTCCCTTCCAGCGCGCCGCGCGCAGCCCGGTTCATAACCGGAAGCAGCGGCCAGCGGTGGAAATACGGAAGGGCGCTCGAAAGAGCGAGATCGGGAAACAGCATTGGTGTTCGCGCGGCGCCAATCTTGTCTTCGAGACGCGCCGCACGGAAGCTTTCGTCCGCCGCCGCGGCGGTGCGTATCGCATCCATCTCGCGTTTTCCGGCGACATACCAGAGCCCCTTCGCGCAACGCACAATGACGTGAGAACAATCCTGCCGGAGAAACTTCAGCGCATCCTGCACCGTTGAAGACCCCTCCAGCACGGGCGCGGAAATCTTTTGCAGAGCGTCTTCGAGATGCAGGTCGCGCTCCTCTCGCTGTTCTTCCATCGACGGCAACCAGAGTCCGTCCTGATGAGTCAGGAATTCGAAGATCGGCGTCGGCTGCAGCGAGCGCGAAATCAGATACGCGATTGTGTTGGCCAAAATGACAGGCACGACGATGGAGTAATTGCCGCTGATCTCCATGGCCATGAATACCGACGTCAGCGGCGCGCGCAGAAACGCCGCGAAAAGTACGCCCATGCCGACCACGGCATAAGACGCGACAGAACCCGTCAGATGCGGCAGAAAAAGTTTCTCCAGTGAACCAACACCCGCGCCGAGCATCGCGCCGACGAACAGAGTCGGAGCGAACATACCGCCGGGCGTGCCGCTCGAAAATGAAAGGGTCGTCGCGATGAGCTTGAACAGCGCGAGCAACAGCAGCATCTTCCACGCAAACTGCGCGTGCATCGCCTGATCGATGGCTCCGTATCCGGCGCCCATCACCTGCGGCAGCCCGAAATATCCAATGCATCCGACGAGAAGCCCGGCCACTGCGGGCTGGGCCAGTCGCAAGCCGCGCCGCATTTTTTGGGCGCGCGGCCGCAGATATTCGAGAGAACGCGCAAAGACAAACGCCGCACCGCCGCCAAGGACGCCCATGACCGCATAAGCGGCGAGTTCCCGCGGATCCCGCAGCGTGACGGCCGGAACGCTGAACATCGGCTCGGCTCCCCAGAACCAGCGCGCCACCACAACGCTCGAGATCGCCGACAGCACAATGGAGCCCAGCACGTCCGCGCTCCATTGACCGATAATTTCCTCGATGACGAACAGAATCGCGGAAATCGGCGCATTGAATGCCGCCGCAAGACCCGCCGCCGCGCCGATGGGAGCAAAAAGCCTGAGGCGCGCATTCGATAACCCGAATCTGCGGCTGACGAGCGACGCCACACCGGCTCCGATCTGGAGCGAAGGATCTTCCGGGCCGAGCGAATAGCCGCTCCCGATAGCCAGCGCGGAAAGCAGGAATTTACCGATCACGGTACGGAACGAGATATACCCGTTATGGATGTACATCGCCGTCTTCGTCTGATTGATGCCGCTGCCGGTCACCTGGGGAAAGACAAAACGCGTCAGGATCGCGATCACGACTCCCGCCAGAGCCGGGACGAAGATCAGGTTGGACTGATGCGGCTGAATCGATGAACCGAGCAGCAGCACGTTCAGCCATTCGATCGCCATCCGGAAAGAAACAACCAGCAGCCCCGAAATCACGCCGATGAAGATCGAGAGAAGAAGGAATAAACGTTCCTGACGGCTCTGAGGCTCCACCGGCAAAGAATCCAGCGGCCCTGGGTTGTTATTGATGGTTGGTCTCCTCTGTGCGCCGGGACGATCGCGCCAGCAGCAGAAGCAGCGCATCGTCGCCTGTGGGGGCTCCGCAGCGCTGACTGGCTGCAATTTCGGTATCGTAGGCCAGTTGCAGAACTGCTTTTTGCCGGTCGGGATCGTTGAGCAGCGCCGAGGCACTGGCCGTTGCGTCCGGCCCGGCCCAGCGAGCCGTAAGATCTCCCGTCACCGCGGGGCAACCGCTCATTCGCTGTTTCGCAATCGTGCGGGCCGCAAGAATTCGGTTCACCCGCTCACGAACACGAAGATTCTCACCCGGGACAAGTTGGAGAATGCGTTCGGACTGAGCCAGAAGCGCCGCAAGTTTTCCGTTGTCCGGGTGCTCCTGGACGGCCCGGCCCAGCCAGCCGCGGGCTTGCGAGTACTTGCCGAGGTTGTAGGCCACTCGGCCCGCCGCGGCGAGAGCGTCGGCATCGCGGGGCCGGTCGCGGACAGCCTTCTGGTAGTACGTCAGAGCGTCTGCCGGATCGTTGGCCTGTTCCAGCAGACCGCCCAGAGTGACGTCCAGTTCCGGAATATCGGGAGCGTTACCACCCGCGATCAGTAATTCCGTCTTCGCCTGTACCAGTTCGCGCCGCTGGATCAGATAGCGCGCCAACTCCAGGCGCGCCGTGCGGCGGCGGTCGATCGCGTCGACTTCCCAGGTGCCATCAATCGCGGCACGATAGAAGTTGATCGCATCCTGCGTGTTCGCTTGTTTCGCCGCAAGCCGCGCCATTTCGAGATTGATCAATCCATCGCCGGGCCGTGATTGCCACAAACCCGTAAAGTAGTTGAACGATTCGTCGATCCGGCCCGCTTCCCCCAGCGCTTCCGCCAGCATAAATTCATCGTTGCGCTCGCCGGGAGCATAGGCGAGCGCCGTCCGGTATGCGGCCACAGCTTTGGGCGCCTGGTTGGCCCGCAGCGCCGCGAGACCCTGATTGGCCCAGTACTTCGCGAGACTGGCGCGGTGCGCTTCGAACGAACGAAACAAAAACAGCGTCACCGCGAACAGTACGACGGTGATGGCAATTAAACTGGCAACGGCAAGAGAATCGCGAACCAGAAATCGCTGCGTGGTTGCGGTCATAGCAGCTTCTTCTTTCAGGATAAGCTGTCCGTGCAAATCAGGACGTCTTATAAGACCCATACCGGCCTGGCGAATCGAGGAAATCCGGTATGCGATTGTTCGCTAAGGCACGCTCTTCGACTCAACTCATTGCCAGGCCGTTCGGAAGACCCAAACCGAACCGGATGCGATCAATCTCCTGCAGAGGCTTGAGAAAGGGCGGCTCTTCCAGTGGCCAGAGCTGCGCGGGCGCCGCGGTTGAACCGGCTGCGGGAAGAAGACAATTGACGGCGCGGCGGGCCGCTTCGTTGGCGGCTTCCATGCACGCAATATCGGTGTAGGTGCGCACGTAATCGGACGCCACGAAGAAGTTTTTGAGCTCGACCTGGGCTTCCGGACGGTATTGCAGAGAGCCTGCCGTATTGATCAGCAGCGGCTCCGCATTCGTGGCGTTACCGGCGTTCGGGAACTGGATGTCTGGATCGAGAAACCAGCTGAGAAGGTTCGAGTCTTCGATGGCGTTCGCTCCATTCACATTGAGGTGCTGTTTCAGTTGCGCCCACGTCTCCTCTTTGATTTCTTCGGCGCTGCACTCGCGCGCCGGTTTTCCGTAGAGAACGCCGGGAGCTTCCCAGTCGGAAATGTCGACGGAGAGAATGCCCCTGACGCGGCCATCGCCAAATCGGGAAAAGTCGATGTTGGTCCAGAACTGTCGTTGGGAGATAGAGGTCAGAGCCCAGGGCGAGTCGAGATAGATGGTGTGGCCGTGAACCAGAGGCTCGTCTTTCGCAAGATAAAACTGAATCCCGTTCATCCAGCGAGTCTTTAGCTGACCCAGCCTGGCCATCGATGGCGCGGCGCGTTTGAGATCGTCCGTGAGCAGAGATGCCATGATCTCCACGGGCAGCGCAGCGATATAAAAGTCGGCAGTCACCGGCGCGCCGTTCACAATGGCTCCGGTCACCCGATGGCCGTCTGTCTGGATTTGAGAGACACGAGAGGCAGTGTGGAACCGGACGCCCAGTTTTCCGAGATAATCAGCCCACGGAGAGATCCAGACGTCGCTCGTCGGACCGGAAAGCAGACGATCGAAGATCCCGCCAGGTGAGATCAGTCCGTAGAGTAGCTGAAGCTGCGTGAGTCCCACCGTGCGGGTGCTGCTCTCTTCGGCGCGCATGGCAACGAGTGAGCGCGTAACTCCCTGGCCCAGATACGCCTGGTAGGCTTTGGACTTGTGCGGAGCGTCGATGAAGTTCCACCACGTGCTGTTTTCGTACTCCGCGAGGCGGCGTTCCGGGCAACTGGTCGCCACCTGAAGAAGGCGGTTGACGAAGAAAAGCACTTCATCGGTCGCAACGCCGAAAGGCGTGAAAAGCTCCATGATGAAATCGCGGAGATCTTCGAGATTAGCCGGGGAGCGGGCGACCCAGGTGATCTCGGTTTGTCCGGCGCGCGCGAGGAGCATGCGCGTGGCGACCTGAAGATTGTCGTATGCGCTGCCGCGAGAGCCGTACGGAATGCGGCGCATCGTGTCGATCACGTGTTTGTAAAAGCCAGGGAAGAAGCGGAAGCCGTGTTCGCCTGGAAGAGCAAGTCGATCGCTGCTGGCGGAGTCGGGAACCGGAATACTGCGCGCTTTCCCGCCGAGGACCGGTTTACTTTCGTAGACGTCAACGGCGAAGCCGCGTTCCGCAAGTTCATGAGCCGCGGTGAGGCCGGCGACTCCTCCGCCCAGAATAGCTACTGTTTGTGGCACGACCGCTATTTTATGCTTTTCAGCGCTACGGGTTGGGAGAAGTGCCGCGGCAGCGTGTAGATTAAAAGTGGCGATTCAGAGGAACCAATGATGACTCGACGCGGCTTGAATCGGCTTGGCGCCCTGGCGGCTCTCGCGCAGGGCCCGCTGGTCCGGCATATGGCCGCCCAGACTGCAACGGCGGCGCTCAAGCCAAAGCTTTCGATCATGCTCTGGACCCTCGGCCGTCAAATGCCCGCGGATGCTCAGGTGGATATCGCCGCGAAAGCTGGATATGCCGGTGTGGAACTCCTCGGCGATTACAAAACCTGGAAGCCCGACCAGATGGCGGCCTTCAAGGCAAAGCTGAAGTCGACCGGACTGGTTGTGGACAGCATGGTTTCGGGCAGCAGCTCACTTGTGGATCCCGACAAAGTGACGGCACTGGAGGATTCTGTTACCGCGTCCATTCCGTTCGCGAAGGATTTTGGCTGTTCGCAGTTCATCCTGACGGCTGGGGTTTTACTGCCCGGTCAGGCTCCGGATGCGAAGCGCAAGGCCATTGTGGATGCGCTGAAGCGCGTCTCGGATGCCACCGCGAAGGACAACATCGAGGTGCTGCTCGAACCGATTGATCTGCTCGAGCGTAAGACGTCCGCGGTGACGAGTGTGGTGGAAGGCTTTGAGATTGTGCGTGAGGTGGCGCGCCCCAACATCAAAGTGTTGTATGACTTTTACCATGAACAACGGGGGGCCGGAAACCTCCTGCAGAAACTGGATGGAAATCTGGACCTGATTGGTCTGGTGCACATCGCGGACGTTCCAAAGCGGACTGAACCGGGTACCGGCGAGGTGAACTACATCAACATCTATAAGCGCCTCGCGGAGATGAAATACAACCGCTGGATCGCGATGGAATTCTATCCGACGGGTGACGCGGTATCGATTCTCAAAAAAGCCCGGAACGAAGTTGAGAACGCGTTCACCGGCGCTTAGTCCTGGCCATGGAACGAAAGATATTCTGGCTCATCTTTTCCATCCTCGGCCTGGTTGCCGATTTCGTTCTCCCGCTATGGTGGGGGCTGGCTGCCACCATTCCGATTTTCTTTATCAGCTGGTGGGTGGTCTACCGCAGTGGCTGGCTTTGAGCGGGGCTACGTTCTCCAGAAAATGGTCGACGTGATCACACCCAGTGCTTCGGCCAACGACGATTCATACCAGCTATCTAAATTCCCGGCAAGACCGTCGAGTTTAGTGTCATCGCACGCGAGAGCAATAAGTCCGGATTGTGCCGAGCGCGTCGCGAATGAAAGCACGGCCATACTTCTGGCCTTGTTTCCGGAATAGAAGAGAGGCAGAGCAATCACCGCATGCGGAGGATTAGCCCGATCGTCTTCCGTCAACGGTTCGTATCTGTCCAGCTCACCGTCGTGGCCGGCGTTGCGCGCGGGACAACAGGCTTCTCGCCTGCGGTGCCGGAACGCCGCGCCTACAACTCCCCGGCCTGGCTTGAACATGTAAGTTGCCCATTGCTTCTCGATGATTTCCGCATCGAGCGAGGCCACACAGACAAGGGAGCTCCACTGCCTGTCGTAGACGAAGAGCGACATCTCGATGGCTTCGGGAGCGGGCTCCTGAGGCAGCAGCCGTTTGCGGGTTTCGGACAACGCATCGCGCACGGCGTGCGTGGGGGCCTTGTTGACCGTCCTTAACCCCAGCAACCGGCGCGTCATCTCTTCCAGAAATCCAGACTGCACTTTCGTGAACAAATCCGCCTGCTCTTCGGGCAATTCCCACGTGACCGTGTACCTGTAGCCGGGCAGCGGCTGGGGAAGATCCAGCAGCAGCGTGTTGGTCGCGGGCAACTCTGTGAGATGCCTCTCGGCGAAGGCGCTCTCCTGATCGTCTCTCACGCCATCGAGAAAAACGTCGAGGCGGAAACGCTTCGGGAAACGTCCGTCCGGAAACACGAGCTGATAAAGATATTTGTCATAGACCTGCCCGAATGAAACGCTCGTGTCTTCTTCGCGCTGGAGCTGGCCCGTTACATCCATGCGTTCACGCTGAGTGAAGGATATGGCGTTGGCCGTATAGCGCTCCCGTTTGAACGAAACCGGATTGCCTTTGGCCAGCGGCGGCGAGAAGCGCATCGCACCCGTCCAACTATCGGCATTGGAGTTCGGATTTCTGAATTCCAGCGATACCGTCTGCCCCGCCGTCAGCGATTCAACCCGCGGAGGGACAAGGCGGCCGGCCGAAGACTTGAGAAACATCGGGAGTTCCGCAACGGGCTGATCGGAGATCGCCTGTATCCCCTCCATGCGTTCGGATGATTTGATGTCGCCCGAGGCGAGTATTACGTCACTCTGGATAATCTTCAGACCCTCGACCAGCGCTTTTGAACGCGCGATTGATTGCTCCAGCGCCTTCGTCCGGTCATAGCCGGGCGTCGATGGTGTCTGGACCGCAGTTTGGGTTGCAGTATAAAGCGCCGCTTTGGGACCCACCTGTTTCATGCGGGTGAGGATGTCACCCGCCGCCGGCCCCAAAGCCGCGATGAGATTCGGGTCATCGTTAAAGTCGGCCATGTTCACGCCTGCGAGATCGGATGGCAGGTGCAGTTGCTGATCGCGCGGCTTGATGATGAAAGAACGGTCGCGTCCCAGGCGTCCGATGAACATTCCGAGTTCGAACAGGACGTTATCGCGCACGGCCTTTTGCTCCGCGGGGCCGCGGCCATTGATGATCAAAACATCTTCCGGGAGAAAGATGAACGCGCCGAAATCGTGGTCGTCGAGCGCCTTCAGCAGATCGTCGACGGGATAACTGCCGGTCCCGAAAATGCCCTGATTCCAGACCCGAATCCAGGCATCGTAGTTGAGATTCGTCTGAGCGGCGCGCGCGTAATTCAGGCCGTTGACCGAGGAACCCACGAAGAGCTTCAGCTTAGCCATAAATAGTTTCAGTTTATGCGCATTGCCAGCTATCGCGCGCGCCAGGATGTGCTATACCAGCCCCATGGTCCGGAAACTCAGGTTTTCCTTCGCAGTCCTCCTGCTCCTGGCAGCCACCCCGATCGCGTCCCCTCAGTCATCAGCGCGGCCCGCGTTTGAAGCAGCCTCCATCCGGCCCTACATTACAGATGTCTCCGCGGTTGGCCGCGGTACGGTGGACGCACTGATCCCCAACCTGAACGTTGAGCCAGGTTCCACGGTTACTAATCCAGAACCTCAACCTGAAAAACCTGATGATGCTCGCGTATCAGGTGGGGGGCGCGCAGATCATCACGCCTGCCTGGAGCGGCGATGCGGAATGGAACAATAACCGGTTTTCGATTGTGGCGAAGGTCTCGGCCGGGGCGACCGCGTGATGCCGCTCGATACAATCGTCGTCGATCAATGCCGGAAGATGCCCACCGACAATTGATCAGTTACTGGACCGTGTAAGTGGTTACAGCGGTGTATAAGGGGGCCGACGCGTTTACATCCGTATATACATTCTTCGTGCCGCCATATGCCGCCGTGAATGTCAGCGACAAATTCAACGTGAGGCTGTCCCCCGATCCGGAGATACTCGTTCCCACCCCACCTACGAGGCATTGGCTGTTTTGCGCGGTGGTTGGTGAACCGTACGGCACGAAAGACCACGCCTGATTAGGATCGTTTGGCGCAAGGCTCACGCCCGTAGACTGCAGCAGGACCCAGCAACTGCTGACGCCGTTCACCGCTGAATTAACGAGTACATGATAGCGGCCGGTGAGCAGATCTGCGTAACCGTTGTTGTCGGAGAGCCGGAATGTAAACACCTGGCTCGAACCGCTGCCGTTCTCCGGAGAGACGGAATCCGTGGTCGTAGTTGCGTTAACCGTATAGCTGGTGACGGCGGTGTAGCCACCGGACGCATTCACGTCCGTATAAACGGACTTCCTGCCGCTATACGCGGCAGTGAACGTCAGCGACAGATTAAAAGTAAGACCGTTGCCCGATCCGGATATCGTGGTCCCCGCGCCGTTCACCCGGCACTGGCTGTTTTGCGCCGTCATGGACGACCCGTACGGCACGAACGACCAAGCCTGGTTCGGATCATCCGGCGCGAGTCTCAAGCCGGTGGTTTCGAGCAGGACCCAGCAACTGCCTGTGCCGTTGGGAGCTGCATTGACGAGAACGTGAGCACGGTCGTTCAGCAGATCGTTGTAACCGTTCGAATCGGAGAACTGGAACGTAAAGACCTGGCTCGAACCGCTGGCGTCTTGCGGAGAAACGGAATCTGTACTGAGGGTTGGCGGTGGAGGAGGTCCCGCGGTAACTGTGTAGCTGGTCGCGGCGGTGTAAAAGGGAGCGGATGCATTCACATCCGTATATACATTTTTCGCGCCCTGATACGCCGCTGTGAATGTCAGAGACAAACTCAAAGAAAGAACGTTTCCCGATCCGGAGATGTTGGTTCCCACGCCGCTCACCGCGCACTGACTGTTCTGCGCTGTCATGGATGAACCGTAGGGCACGGAAGACCAGGTCTGATTGGGATCGTCCGGGGCAAGGCTAACGCTCGTTGATTGCAGGAGAACCCAGCAACTGCCGGCGCCGCTGACAGCCGAATTGACGAGCACATGATAACGGCCGCTGAGCAAATCTCCGTAGCCGTTGCTGTCGGTAAACTGGAATGTAAACACCTGGCCCGAACCGCTGCCGTTCTGCGGGCTTACCGAATCAGTGCTGACCACAGGTGGAGGTGGAGTGCTGGCGCCCGTCACCTCATAAACAATACCCGCTCCGAAATCGGAAATCATAAGTTGAGTCGGGGTCGTGAGGATGCCGATGGGCTCATAGACCCCGTTCTGGCTGTTTTCCGAGAAGTGGATGTACTTGCCAGTGGGGAAGTCGTAATAGCCGACCGCATTCTCTTCGTTCGTAGGCCCGGTGGAGCCGCCTTTGCCGTCAAAGCCGAGAAAAATTCCGTTGTTAAAACCGGCGGGGAAGTTTGCCGGCGCGAATGCCAGTTGAGTGACGCCTTCGCTTTCCGAACCAAGTTCGGTGCCGTTGGGAATGGGTTGAATGGCAAAGAACGGCAGGACGCAGCCGCTGCCCACCTGCACGCCGGTTCTGTACTGGATGTAGCAAGTCGGATAGCCGAAATTGACCACCGGTCCGACGCCAACATCCGCTGCCGCGATGCGATTGATTTCCTCCGCCTGTGGAGGCTCGTCGCCCGTGGGGCCAGGACCGTCGATCGCATTATCGGCAAAGTAGAAATCGCCGGTACCGGGCTGGAAGCCCATGCCGATCACATTTCGGATGCCGGTGGCAATCTGCTTCAGCCCTGTAACCACCGGCTGGCTGCCGCCCAGATTGACCGTGAGCTCGTAGAGCGAGTCGCCCTGAAGGGTCGCGGTTGTCACACCACTCACCGGCACCGGATCGGTAGACAACTGGTGGTCATACTCTGAGCCGACATTGAAGATCACATCGTAAGATCCCGGCTCTCCGCCCGGCGTGGGGCGGGCCGCGATGCCCATCTGGCTGTGCTCCCAAATAGACGGAAATGCGAAGTTCAACGAGCCGGCGTTCGTCAGCGGAGAAGTTGGCGTCGCGCCGGGCAGGAGGAAGATGATGGCCTGGTCGCCCGCGCCCGTTCCGGAATTGCCGGCGATGTAATAGTTGCCCGCCTTGATGAGACCTGTGTATGCGCCCGGCGTACTGAATATTGTCGTCGGGCCAACCGCCTGGCCTGTTGAGAAGCCCGTGTACGCCTGAATGCCTGCGAAGGAGGCAATGCCCAACGTGTCTGGGCTCAGCGAAATTGTGCTGAGTGGGCCCTGCAATCCAGTGACAAATTCGCTGACTTTAAACAGATTGGTATCTAAAGCGAGAGGATTTAGTTGCAAGGGATCTGCCATTGCTATCGCAGCAGGGATAGACATGTACAGAACAACACGCGTAAGTAATGACCTCATTCGACCCCCACGCCCCATGTATACGCGAGGTAAATCGATTCAGTCAAATTCAAACTGAGTTATAAGCCACCCAATCATTCCGGGCTTTCGTTGAAACCTCGCCCGCTTAAGATCATAGGCGTGCACTTATCGGCCCGCGCAACCCTTGTCTTCGCTTGTTTAGCGCTTGAGACATAGAAGATCCAGGACTTCTGCCGCCCAGGCGTCAGCGCCTTGAATGCTGCCTTGAGAGCCGCGTTTGCATCGAGCTTTGTCTGCAACTCCTCGGGGATCGCGTACTCAGAAGGCTTCCTGAGTTCGACCTTTTTACCGGACTTCTCGATTTCAATGGCCTCGCGGATGTAGTCCGTCAGAGTGGACTTCAGCGCCGCGACCTGTTTGACCGAGGTGAATTTGATCCACCGTCCAGCTTGCGTGCGTTCTCCGACTCGCTGCAGGATGCCCTTAGCATCCTTCATGAGCGCGCCCTTGAAGAACGAGAACGCGCACGATTCCTTGAGCGGGATCACAATCGCAACGTTCTTTTTTTGGCAAGTAAAGCTGGATTTGCCCCACTTCAGCGCTTCCTTCAAACCGCAATCGAGCGCGATTCTGCGCAGCTTATCCGTTTCCTTTTGCCACTTCTCTGCGTAAGGGACGTTCATTGCTCCAGCCCATTATTATGCGCCCGGCCCAGCTCTACTGAACCCGCAGCGCCAGCATGGGCTCGATGCTGGAGGCCGTTCGCGCGGGCAGGTAGCTGGAGACGAGCGCTACTGCAATCAGCAGGAACACCATCGCTCCGTAGGTTGTGGCGTCCCATGGCGACGTGCCGAAGAGCAGCGAGGCGATCAGGCGAGCTGACGCCAGCGAAGCAGCCGTTCCCACTGCGATGCCGGCGGCTACGAGCCGGAGCGTTTTCAAAAGAACGTCGCGGCGGATGCGGGCCGCGCTGGCTCCGATCGCCATGCGCACTCCGATCTCCTGAGTCTTCCGCGTCACCGAGTAAGAGATCACGCCGTAGATTCCGAGAGCGGCCAGCAAGAGGCCCAGCACCGCGAAGCCTCCGACGAGCATCGTGAAAAAGCGGCGCGGGGAATGGGCGCGATCGACCAGTGTCCGGATCGGCTGGAATTCGGCTGCGGGTTGGCCGGGGTTCAATTCTCTCAGGACCTGAATTACGCTGTGGCCCAGCGATGCGGGCGGCAGCGCCGTGCGGATCACCAGTTGCATGCCGCTGGGACTCTGCTGAGTGGACGGGTAATAAATCTGGGCGCCTGCAGATCCTTCAATGTTCTGTTCATGGACGTCATCCACGACGCCGATCACGTGATTGGCGTCCTTGCCGGTCATCAGAATCTGGCCCACAGCGTCTTCACCGGGCCAGTAGAGGTGCGCCGCCGAGGCATTGATGAGGACGACCTTCTCACTGTTCATGGAGTCCGTCCACTCGAAGTCACGCCCATGGAGACCGATCCCCATCGCGCGAATGAAACCGGGAGTGACAACATAGACGAGCGGTGATGGCAACACGCCGGGCGCGAACTGTTTTCCCTGGGGAACGGGAGTGCCCCACTGCCGGTTGGGGCCGAGCGGAAGATAGTCAGCCATGCCGGCGGCTTTCACGCCAGGGATGGCCGCCACACGGGTGAGGAGTTGCTGAAAGACAACGCCACGTCTGGCGGCGCTGGCAGCCCCGGAAGGCGCGGAATCGTCATAGTTCACTTTGATGGAAGCGGCCTGATCGGGCTCGAATCCGAGATCGACGCGCAACGCACTCTGGAAACTGCGCAGCATCAGTCCTGCGCCGACAAGCAGAATACAGGCAAGCGCGACTTCGGATACCACCAGCGTGGCGCGAATGCGTTCCTGTCCGCGGCTGATGCCGGAGCCGGCGCCAGAGTCTTTGAGCGAGTCCTGCAGGTTTCCGGCTGCGGTTCGCAGCCGCGGAATCAGGCCGAAGAGAACAGTGGTGAAGCCCGCGATGAGGACTGTCCACAGAAGCGTCTGACCGTCGATGCGAAGGGAACTGAGGAGAGGAAGCGCGAGAGATTCCTGATGGGAGAGCCACGCGATCAGCATGGCGGCCAGAGCGAATCCAGCAAGCGTGCCCGCGCCGCAAAGCACAAGGCTTTCGATCAGAAGCTGCAGGGCGGTACGGCCACGGCTGGCTCCGAGAGCGCCGCGCACGGCGAACTCCCGGCTGCGCGCCGCGCCGCGCGCGAGGAGCAGGTTCGAAAGATTTACGCCTGCAATGAGCAGAATTGCTCCCACGGCGCACCAAAGCGCGGTGAGCGAGCGATGCAGTTTGCCGGTGATGTAATCTTTGAGCGGCACGGGAATCATTCGGCCTATATATCGGCCGCGCGTGTCCGGAAATCTCACACTGAAATACACGTTGGGAGCTACGCGCACGGCGTCGTCAGAAGCCTGCTGCAGCGTTACGCCCGGCTTCCTGCGGCCAATCAGGGTGACGATATTTCCCCAGCCTCGCGATTCATCGAGGTTCAGGGGCGTGAACAGATCCACCTTCGTGCCGGGTGCAAAGGCGGCCCCGAAATCGAAGGACTCCGGCAGAACGCCGACGACCGTCACGGGCTTTCCATTCAGATCGACCTCTCTGCCAACAATGGAGGGGTCGGCGTTGAATTGCCGCCGCCAGAAGTGGTTGGCGAGCAACGTCACGGCGTGCGACCCAGTGCGGCCATCATTGGGGGTGAAGAGGTTTCCGAGAACAGGCTTCACTCCGAGAACCTGAAAGAAATTGCCGACCACCATCAGGCTGGTGGCGGCCTGCGGCACGGCGAGACTGGTGAGACGGGTATCGTCGGGCGTGCCGAATGCGAAGTATCCGGTGAGGCCCTGGTAGACGCGACTCTGATCGCGGAATTCTTCGTAGGCATCGGAGGAAAATGTGGAGGAGGAGAGTCCCTCTCCGGGGGGCGGCGCAATCCACGTGAGCTGATCCGCGTCCGGAAATGGAAGGGGCCGTAAAAGCAGCGTGTTGACGACGCTGAAGACCGCAATATTGGCGCCGATCGCGAGGGCGAGGATCAGGATGGAGATCACCGCGAAGCCAGGATCGCGGGCGAGCGTACGCGCGGCGTAGCGGGCATCCTGCAGGGTGTCTCTGCAGTAGTCGGTGAGGCGTTTTCGGCGATCCATTCTTTCTCCTATAGCGATGCTGATTCTTTCGAGAGCGCGGACGTCGCCGAGTTGACTTTCTGCGCGACTGCGCGCGTCCGCGGGAGTGAGCCCCTGCGCAATGAGGTCCTCAATGTGGGCTTCGAGGTGAAAGCGCAGCTCGTCCCTGACGTCCGCGGTAGGGTCAGACCCCAGCAGCCGATCATAGCGGCGCCAGAGAGGATTCACATTCATCCGATTTCCTGGGGCGATGGCGGACGGGTGGCGCTGAGCACCTTCGCGACGGCTGTGGCGTAGGCTTCCCAGATGCGGACTTCGTGGCGAAGACGGCGGCGGCCTTCAGCGGTGAGCGCGTAGAACTTGGCTTTGCGGTTGTTTTCGGAGAGTCCCCATTCGGCCCGAAGAAGTCCGCGGCTTTCGAGACGCCAAAGCGCGGGATAGAGGGTGCCTTCCTCGACCAGAAGAGCATCGTCGCTTTGGCGGCGAATGAGGCTGGTGATGGCATAGCCGTGCAGCGGACCCCACCCGAGCGACTTGAGGATGAGGACGTCCAGCGTGCCGCGTATGAATTCGAGTCTGGCGACTTCCATATTGCGCATAACTGTCCAACTCCCCTTTGGTTTCAAGGGAAACGCAAAATAATTTTCCCCTTTGAATGCAAGGGGACTCAACGGCACTTTTGACGAAGGGGAATGGAGCGCGTTAGCGCGAGATTGCAAGAACCCGATAAAGAAGCGAGGGCGGGTGGCCCAGGTACGCGGCGATCCCTCCTGACCGCTGAGACTTCCGAGGAGCCCAATCGCGACATAATTCAGTCCGGTTTAGACTTCCCGTTGGTCACTGCCGCATCACAATTCCCGCCACTACGAATTTCTCATCCTGTCAGGGCGTGTGCTTAGTCACTCCCGCAACATCACACTGGAAAGAACCACAGATACAGAGGGAGTATCCCTGTGGGAGACTTATCGTTATTCAGGGATTCAAAAAGAATTAGAAGTAATGAAATCGATTCTATTTACACGTTAGTTATTGTTATTTTTGGTTGTCATATTTGCTACATAAAACGCATTTTCGTTGTATCTATACTCTCGTTCTGGTTTTTCTTTTGGGCGGCGTCTTACAGGCGCAAAATCCAGTTCAAACTGAGAACTCTCTTGCCGGTACTTCGGGCTGGCAGCTTTCGAACCCCGCCATAAATCGCGAGATCGAGGGATATGCCTCGTTGACCAGCGTCAACACAGGCGGAACAATAGCGTTCTCCGTCAGTACGACGGATTCAACTTTCGATATCGATATTTTCCGAACTGGTTGGTATGCCGGAGTCGGCGCGCGATTAGTGAAATCGATCACCAGCCTTCCTGGTGGGCGCCAGACTACCCCCACCCAAGATCCGGTAACCAGGTTGATCGAATGTAAATGGCCGGTTTCTTACACTCTGAGCGTTCCAACTAACTGGGTTAGTGGAGTTTATCTTGCTCGTCTCACCGGGACTCAGAGCGGAAAGCAGAGCTGGATCATTTTCGTCGTCCGTGATGACAGCCGAAGTTCAGCGATTCTATTCGTAAACAGTGTTACCACGTATGAGGCTTACAACTTCTGGCCCAATGGCGCTAATGGCCGATCTCTGTATGCCTGGGGTAATACGTCCGATGATCTTGCCGCCTGGAAAGTTTCGTTCGACCGGCCTTATGTCCTGGGGCGCAGCTATTCATCCACCTCGACCGGGGCTGCCGCCGGCGTAGGAGCAGGTGAGTACCTGACAAATGTGCAGCCAGGTCCGGAGCAGAACTACAACATTTTCAACGCGGGTTATGAATACAACATGGTTCGCTGGCTGGAAAAAAATGGCTACGACGTAAGCTACCTGACCGATATTGACGTTCACGAAAATGCAACGCTCCTGAAAAACCATCGCGCGTTGCTCTCCGTCGGCCACAACGAATACTGGTCAATGCCGATGCTGCAGAACGTTCAAAGTGCTCTTGCGAACGGATTAAATCTGGGCTTTTTTTCGGCAAATTCGCCCTACTGGCAGGTACGATTTGAACCGGCTTCGGACGGTGTGGCGGATCGCACTATGGTTAGTTACAAATACGATGCGCCGGCCAACGATCCGTTATATAACTCAAGCCCTCAGTTATCGACCGTGAGGTGGCGGGACGCGCACGTTAATCTTCCCGAGGCGGCGTGGATAGGAGGAGAGTATGTGGGAGATCCCTTCGAGGGCGACATGGTCGTATCGAATGCGTCTCATTGGCTGATGAACGGTACGGGGCTGCACAACGGCGATCACCTCACCGGCCTTCTCGGGTACGAAGTGGATGCAATCGTACCCGGCACATCCCCGGCAAACATTGAGGCCCTGACCAGTTCTCCGGTTGGGCCATTCGGCAATGACTACGACAACCCGCCCGGTCTGCTTTGCAACACCCAGGTTTGCAATTCCAATGTGACGTGGTATTCGGCAGGCCACGGTTTCGTGTTCAACGCGGGCTCCATGAACTGGAGTTGGGGGCTGGACGACTACAACTCGCCCTCCATGCGTCCCGCCTTTTCCAGTGGGGCTGTTCAGGCGCTCACCGCGAATATTCTGGCGGCGTTCGTCAATCCTGTCACTGTTGTGACAGCATCGCTGCCATCCGGGGCGCGCGGCAATTCCTACACCCCTTTCCAGTTGACGGCCACCGGCGGGGGACAACCCTACACGTGGGTAGCAAGCGGATTACCGTCTGGAATGGCCTTGAGTCCCTCAGGAGTGCTCAGCGGGACACCGGTCTCCAGCGGGAGCAGCAACATAGCGTTCACGGCGACGGATGCGGCGGGTCATACAGGAAGCGGGACTTTGACCCTGGTAATCAACTCCGGATCGTTCACTATTTCCGGCCAGATTACTGCTTCCGGGATCGGTCTTAGCGGCGTCTCCGTTTCATTGAGCGGCGCTTCCACATCGACGGTGACGACCGACAGCTCAGGCAACTATTCGTTCACGGGGCTTATTGCCGGTACCTATGTAGTGACGCCTTCGCGCAGCCGTTACACATTTACTCCATCGAGCCAGACGCTCACCAGTATCAGTTCCAGCCAGACGGTGAATTTTACCGCCGCCGGCGCGCCGGTGCGGACTGTCAGCATCAAGTTCGTCGGGAGTGGCGCTGCGATGGGCGTTTCAGAGAGCGCCGGCGTGGTGGCGAAGACCAACTGGAACAACGCTGCCGGCAACGCGAGCAGCGCGCCGCTGGCGTTAAACGATGAAACCGGCGTCAGTAGTGGGGCGACGGTGACATGGACGTCCGATAACAGCTGGGCGCTACCCACTACAGACGCGGCGGGCAATGCCCGGATGATGCGGGGCTACCTCGATACCGGCAACCAGAATCCGAGTACTATCAGCATCGCGGGACTGCCTGCCTCCTTGACCGGTTATGACGTTTATGTTTACACCGATGGGGATAACGAGACTTCCAAAAATACCGGCGCCTACACTATCAGCGGAGCGGGAATCAACAGCGCGAGCGTTAAATCCACCGATGCGCCGAATGTGAATTTTAGCGGCGCTTTCACGCAGGCGGTCAACTCCAGCGGCGACTACGTGAAGTTCAGCTCAATCCAGGCGACGGCATTCACGGTCACAGCAACGCCGATTTCGGCTTCGGATGGAGGGTTGCGGGCTCCTGTCAACAGCATCCAGATTGTGCCTTCCCCTGCGCCCGTGACGGCCCGGGCTGTGAGCATCAAATTTGTCGGAACCGGCACTGCAATGGGCGTTTCGGAAAGCGCCGGCGTCGTGGCGAAGACCAACTGGAACAATGCCACGAACAACGTGAGCAGCGCGCCGGTGGGGCTCAACGATGAAACCGGTGTCAGCAACGGGGGAGTAGTCACCTGGGCCTCCGACAATAACTGGGCATTGCCCATTACGGACGCAGCCGGGAACGTCCGCATGATGCGGGGATATCTGGATACGGGCAACCAGAATCCGAGTACCATCAGCGTTGCGGGTTTGCCCACATCCCCAACCGGGTACGACATCTATGTTTACACCGATGGGGATAACGAGACCTCCGCGAATACCGGCGCCTACGCGATCAGCGGTTCAGGTATTACCGGCACGAGTGTGCAGGCCACCGATAAGGCCAATGTGAATTTCAGCGGCGCTTTCACGCAGGCTACTAACTCCAATGGCAATTACGTGAAGTTCAGCGCGATTCAGGCGACAGCTTTCACGATCACGGCCACGCCCACCACTGCCGCGGATGGCCTGCTGCGGGCTCCCGTCAACAGCATCCAGATTGTGCCATCCGCGGCAACAGTCACCTACACCATTTCCGGGAACATTGCAGTGTCCGGAACGGGCCTCAGCGGCGTCACTGTTTCGCTGGGCGGCGCTTCGACGGCGATGACAACGACCGATAGCTCCGGTGATTATTCCTTCGCCAGTCTGACCGCCGGCACTTACACCGTGACCCCCTCCCGCAACGGCTATACGTTCTCGCCCTCGAGCAAGACTCTCACCAACATCAGCTCCAACCAGACCGCGAGTTTTATCGCGACCCCACCAGCCACATACACCATCTCCGGCCAGATTACCCTTTCCGGAACAGCTCTCAGCAGTGTGACCGTTGCCCTAAGCGGCGCGTTGACGGCGACGACAACGACCGACAGCTCCGGTAAGTATTCCTTCACCAGTCTGGCCCCGGGAACTTATACCGTAACGCCTACCCGCAGCGGCTACACATTCACGCCGCCGAGCCAGACGTTCACCAGCATTAGCTCCAACCAGACTGCCAGCTTCACCGCCGCTGCCGTGACGTACACCATTTCCGGTCATGTTACGCTCGCCGGGGTCAGCCTAAGCGGCGTCACTGTTACGCTAAGCGGCGGTGTGCCCGCGACAACATCCACCGACAGCTCAGGCGATTATTCCTTCGCCAGTCTCGCCCCGGGTACCTACACTGTGACGCCGTCGCGCACCGGCTACGCGTTCACTCCGCCGAGCCAGACGCTTACAAATATCACCTCTAACCAGACCGTCAACTTTACTGCCGCGGCAACTGCCACATACACGATTTCCGGCCAGATTTCAGCCTCTGGAACCGCGCTCAGCGGCGTCACTGTTGCGCTCAGCGGCGGTTCGACGGCGACAACAACGACCGACAGCGCGGGCAACTATTCCTTCGCCGCCCTCGTCCCGAGTACTTATACCGTAACGCCGTCGCGCAGCGGCTACACCTTCACGCCACCGAGCCAGACGTTTACCAGCATCACCTCAAACCAGACCGCCAGCTTCACGGCCACGGCAGCCAGGTATACGATTTCCGGCCAGATTTCAGCCTCTGGAACCGCGCTCAGCGGCGTTACCATTGCGTTGAGTGGCGCTTCGACGGCGACAACAACGACGGACAGCGCCGGCGTTTATTCCTTCGCCAGTCTGGCCTCCGGCACATACACCGTAACGCCCTCGCGCAGCGGGTACGCGTTCACTCCACCGAGTCAGACGTTCACCAGCATTAGCTCAAACCAGACTGCCAGCTTTACCGCCACTACAGTCACGTACACCATTTCAGGGCAGATTTCAGCTTCCGGAACCGGACTCAGTGGCGTCACCGTGGCGTTGAGCGGTACTTCGACCGCGACAACCACCACCAGCAGCACAGGCGCCTATTCATTCGCCGGTCTGGCCCCCGGCACATACACCGTAACGCCCGCCCGCAGCGGCTACACGTTCACTCCGCCGAGTCAGACGTTTACCGGCATCAGCTCAAACCAGATCGCCAGCTTCAGCGCCGCGCCAATCACCTATACCATTTCCGGCCAGATTACAGTCGCTGGAGCCGGGCTCAGCGGCGTCACTGTGGCGTTGAGCGGTACTTCTGCCGTGACGACCACGACCAGCAGCACAGGCGCTTATTCCTTCGCCAGTCTGGCTCCTGGCACATACACCGTAACGCCGTCACGCACTGGCTACACGTTCTCCCCAACCAGCCAGACGTTCACAAATATCAGCTCCAATCAGAGCGCCAGCTTTACCGCCATCCCGCCAACCACGTACACCATTGGGGGCCAGATTACACTTTCCGGAACGGGGCTCAGCGGCGTTACCGTGGCGTTGAGCGGTACTTCTACCGCGACGACAACGACCAGCAGCGCAGGCGCTTACTCCTTCGCCGGGCTTGTTGCCGGCACCTATACGATTACGCCCTCCCGCAGCGGCTACACGTTCACTCCACCGAGCCAGACGTTCACCAGCATCAGTTCCAGCCAGACCGCCAACTTCACCGCCACCACCACTGCCACCACCCCTGCGCGGGTTGTGGGCATCAAATTTGTCGGGACCGGCGCAGCAATGGGCGTTTCGGAAAGCGCCGGCGTGGTGGCGAAGACCCACTGGAACAATGCCGCGAATAACGCGAGCAGCGCGCCGCTGGCGTTAAACGATGAAACCGGCGTCAGTAATGGGGCAACGGTGACGTGGACCTCCGACAATAACTGGGCGCTGCCAATTACGAACACGGCCGGCAACCTCCGGATGATGCGAGGCTACCTGGATACCGGCAACCAGCATCCCAGTACCATCAGCGTCGCAGGGCTGCCCTCATCCTCTACCGGGTATGACATCTACGTTTATACCGATGGCGACAACGGGTCTTCTACAAATACGGGCACGTACACCATCAGCGGGGCGGGGATCAACAGCACGAGTATCAAGGCGATCGATAAGTCCAGGGCGAACTTCAGCGGGTCTTTCACGCAGGCCATCAACTCCAACGGCAATTACGTAAAGTTCAGCTCGATCCAGGCGACGGGATTCACGATTACGGCCACGCCGACTACGGCTTCGGATGGCAACCTGCGGGCTCCCGTCAATAGTATTCAAATTGTTCCTTCCCCGGCCCCCAGGGCGGCACAGGCTGTGGGTATCAACTTTGTCGGGAGCGGCGCTGCAATGGGTGCTACGGAGAGCGCCGGCGTGGTGGCCAAAAGCAACTGGAACAATGCCACGAACAACGCGAGTACCGCGGCGCTGGCCCTAAAGGATGAAGCCGGCGTGAGTAATGGCGCGGTGGTGACGTGGGCGTCCGACAATGACTGGGTTTTGCCCATCACGAACACAGCCGGCAACCTCCGGATGATGCGAGGCTATCTGGATACGGGAAGCGAGAATCCGAGCACCATCAGCATTGCAGGGCTGCCGACATCCTCGACCGGGTACGACGTCTATGTCTATACGGATGGCGATAATGCCGCTTCCACTGTTACCGGCACGTACACCATCAGCGGGGCGGGCATTACCAACACGAGCGTCAAAGCAACCGATCCGGCCAATATCGATTGCAACGGCACTTTCACGCAGGCCACCAACTCCAATGGCAACTACGTGAAGTTCGCTTCGATTCAGGCGACAGCTTTCACGATCACCGCGACGCCCACCACTGCTTCGGATAATGCGCTGCGGGCCCCCGTCAACGCCGTTCAGATTGTGCCTCATTAAAAAACATTGCAGGAGAGACAGAAAATGAAAGTAAATGCGCTGCTCACTCTATCCATGCTGTTGGGATGGACTGTTTCGTGTCCGATCGCCGAAGCTGCGTCCCTCTCAGTTACGTCGCTGAGCGGGGCCATCGGCAGACTACAAGCAATGAATAATTTCAACCAGGCTGTCGGCGCCACAGTAGGCGGAGACGAGGTGGAGGCGGTTTTCTACCAAAACGGCGTCACCAGCACTATCCAGATTCCGGGCAGCATTCAGACCGAGGCGTTTGGCATCGAGAACAACGCCAGAGTCGTCGGCTCTTATACCGATAAGACTCTGGTTACGCATGGCTACATTTACTTCCAGGGGAATGTGACGAATATCGATTACCCGGACGCCACATTTACTCAGGCGTGGGGCATCAATGATCCTCAGCAGATTGTTGGGAACTTTCGTGATCCGGATACCCATCTTCAGCATGGCTTTTTATATAACAAGGGAAAGTTCACTCAACTCGATGTTCCCGGCGCCGTCAGCACCTGGCCACGCAAGATAAATAACGCGGGCGTGATCGTCGGCTACTTCACATCGGGCAGCGGCCCTGGTTTCCATAGCCACGGTTTTCTCTATGACACGAGCGGCAATTTTACAAAGATAGACGTGCCGTTTGCCGGAGCGACTGATACTTTCCTTTCCGGCATCAATAGCTCAGGCACCATGGTCGGATATTACGTGGATGCAGATGGCACCCACGGCTTTGCGGACGTTGGCGGCCGCTTCGTCAACCTGGATGCCCCGGGGACACCAGCCGGGATCGGCACATTCGCGTTCTCGATCAATGACAACAACGCCACGACCGCATACGGGTTGGGCACGCTCCTTGGAAATCTCATTCAGTGAAGCCTCAAGCCGAACCGCACCGGCCCGTGCCGTAGACAACGTTAATTATGTTACCGATGTCTATAAGCGATGACGGCCGGCGAGTGTGGCAAAGTGGCGGTTTGCTTCGATGAGAAACTGAAGAGTGCGTGAAGGCGCTTGAGTCCGCGCACTTCTCGCGGGAGCCTGCCCCCCCATTTAGTAGTGCTCACGCCCACCAGGGGAAAAGACCGTACGGGACACCCGGACCCGGCGCCCCCGCCCCTGGGTGGAATTCAGGGTGGCGATGGCCGCCGCCCCTCCCGGCGCGAGCGCAAGGAAGTTTCGACGCGTGGTTTTTATCGAGACCGCCGCCTTTCATCCGTGAACAGGGCTCCGATCACCGGCCCCACTCAGGGGTGTCAGCGTCCCCTGCCGCCCCCACTCGCTCCGGAGGCGCCGGCCGGGCCCCGGCCGGAGTTGCGCGGGGGCGCCGGGAGGCCGCCGAAGCCGTAGATATTCGCGTCGTGATCGACCAGGAAGACCGTGCCCCCCGAGATCGCGACGCCGCTGAAATGCATCCACGATTCGATTGACGTGCCGCTGTTCCACAAATCTTTGCCGGTTTCCAGATCGAAAGCTTTCAGGGTTGCGGGGTGATTCGTGGACATCCGGACCGCATCCCCGCCACGCTGTACTTCGTTCGACCCGGTGCTGAGCGCGAAGACGACTCCATTCGCCGACACCACTCCATCCGGCATATCGAGATCGCTCGAAATCCACTCCGGCTCCAGCACCGGATTTCCGGTCTTCGGATCGGCAACCACGCGGAACGCCATTACGCTGCCATGCGTCACGGTCCCGTTCGTAAACCGGAACTTCGGCCCCTCCGTTGCGGGAGGTCCGCCCACAGGCACGAGCACCCAGGTGTTTCCGTCCGTATCGCGCGTCATTGAGGCTCCGCCCCAGATCCCGTGGCCGATTAATCCGCTTTCCGCGTCATTCCCGAGGCGGGGGGTTTGATAAAGCGGCGTCTGATGATCCGCTCCGCCGAGATTATCCGCATCCATCAGGACAAGAACGCTTTCCTTTGCGCCGTGCGCCACAAGATTGTGATTTTTCCATCCGAAAAAGACAGGAGCGGCCGCCCCCATATCGAAATCCCGCCGCTGAAGCACTCTCCAGTTGACCGGCAGATAATAATCGACGAATTTCAAAGTGTCGGCGGACATGGCCACCAGCGCGTTGGAATAAGTTCCACTCTGCGGGTCGAAGTTGCCATCCGCGGTGCCGCCGTAGATACGTCCGTTCGTTCCGAAGGCAGCGCCATGCCCCCACGGGCCGGCCGAACCACCGGCGGAAGTCAAACCCTGATAAAGTTTCGGATTGTTTCTGTCGTGGACGTCGATCGCATAAAAGCCCGAACGCGCATCGCCGCAACCCTGAGCCAGCGTCGTGTAGATAACGTCGTTGACGAGGATCAGGCTGGAGACCTTGGAAAAGGGGACGACAAACTGCGTACCGGGGTAGCGGATCTCGCCGCTGCCCAAATCCAGTCCGTATAACTTGCCGTAGGGAGAAACTGCGTACAGCAGATTCGCGGTCTTATCTGCGACCGGAGAACCCGAAGCGCCGGGAGGGCAGAGCATGCCGCCCTGATATTGATATCCACCTTCGCGCTGGGGAATTGCCGTCATGCCCACCTGAAACGCGTGATTCCACAATTCCTCTCCGGTCTCTGCATCGAGAGCGAAGACCTTTCCATCCAGCATGCTTTGCGTATAGACGACAGGGCGCAGTCCCTTCGCAGTAGGGACGTTTCCGACCACGATCGGTGGCGTCAGGTTGTAGACGCTATAAGGCTTACTGTCGAGTTTCGTTTTCCAGACCAGTTTCATCTGCGCTACGCTGTCCGGCGCAATTCTGGTTTCCTCAAAAGCCCAACTGGTGCGTTGCGGGTCATGTCCGAAGGTGCCCCAATCGGCAAACTGCAGCGCGCCACGTCCGCCTCCCAATCCACCGCCACGCCCGCTGCCGCCCACGGCGGCGGTTGGCAGAGCACCCGCTGGAGGCTGAGCGCTGGCGGGCGAAAGCAGCAGGCCGGCTATCAGAACAATACCGGCGCCCACCGCGCCGGCGACGATCCATGGAGGAGCTATCTTCGAAATCACCGAACCTTGTGCCATATTGCGTCGTCTCGACTTTGGCGCGATAGTTATCGCCGAAGCAAAGATATCATGATATTCCGAATCGGCCGAAGCGGTGTATACTCCTTCTGACCTGATGGCTTCGGGTCAAAATGCGGGAGACCCCATAACAAAAGTTGCGCTTGTTTCCGCGGCACTGTTCGCCACGTTTCTCTAGTCCGCGGCGGCAGCCAACAAAGAGATTTTGCTCATTGGCGATAAGCCCAGCACGGTGCGGGGCAAGCACGAACACAACGCCGACGTCTACACGTTCACGAAATGGCTGAACACGATCCATGGCGTGCACGGCACCGCCATTTACGATACCTGGGACGATTCCGGGCATGCGCCGCGAGTGACCATCATCGACGATGTACTGGTGCGCCGGCAATTCGGCGATGCGAGTCCGCTTGGCGCGCGGCTGCGTATTCAGATCGGCCAGTTCCGCGATGAATGGGTCGAAGTCGTGGGGGTAGTTGGTCATGTCCGCGACGATTCGCCGGAAGAGCAGGGGCGCAGCCAGATTTACTTTCCGGAAGCGCAGCGCCCTCAGGATCGCGGAGCTCTGGTGGTACGAACAGCGGGCGATGCCGCGGGATTTACTTCCGCTGTCATCGGGCAGATTCATGCTGAGGAGCCCAACCAGCCTGTATATGACGTCCGGAGCACGCGGGCGTGGCTGCAAAGGACGATGCAGTCGCGAAATCTCGTGACGGGTTTGATTATCCTTTTCGGAATTGCCTCGCTTGTTCTGGCGTGCCTGGGGTTGTACGGCGTGGTGTCTTATACAGCCGGCCTGCGCAGGTGCGAATTTGGGATCCGGACGGCGCTTGGGGCCACACCTTCGGCCGTGCATGGTTTGGTCCTGCGGCAGGCGGGCTGGCTTGCGATTGCGGGATGTGCGGTGGGCTTGTTGTGCGCGTGGCCTGCGAGCCGCGTGCTCCAGAAGATGCTGTATGGCGTGCGGAGTACGGATCCGTTGACGCTGATTGGGGCGCCGGCCCTGCTGATTGCGGTCGCTCTGCTGGCGGGATTAGGTCCGGCGATTCGCGCGTCGCACGTCGATCCGGCCGACAGCCTTCGACTCGATTAGAATGGCCCTATGCCATTTCGGGTGTTTTGTGCTTCCGCGCTTTTTGCGGCCGCGCTGTTGCCGGCGGCGAGCGGTCAGACTTATTATCCGGACGAACAATGGCGGACGGCCACGCCGGAATCGCAGGGACTCGATTCGGCTGCGCTGGCGGATGCGATCCATCAGATTCGCGAGAAGGCGCTTGGCATCCATAGTTTGCTGGTGATCCGGCATGGCTATGTGGTGGCGGATGCGAGCTTCTATCCATATGACGGGAAGTCGCCGCACGACCTGGCGTCGGTGACGAAGACGATCACGTCGACGCTCACCGGCGTGGCTGTGGGCGCGGGGATCGTGAAGCTCGATCAGCCGCTGCTTTCGTTTTTTCCGAAGGAGAGCCCGGCGAATCCGGATGAGAAGAAGCGCAGCATCACCGTTGGCAACATGCTGCATATGGAATCCGGGCTTGATTGCGGATTTCTGCCGGGCGAGCAGGAACTGGAAAAGATGAAGCGGTCTCCGAACTGGGTGGAGTTCGCGCTTTCGCTGCCGATGAAGTACGATCCCGGCACGCATCCTTCGTATTGCAGTCCGGGTTACCATCTGCTGGGTTCCATTCTGGGTTCGGCGGCGAAGAGTACGGAAGAGGAGTTCGGACGGAAGTATCTGTTCGGGCCGCTGGGCATCCGCGATGTGGTGTGGGCTGTGGATCCGCAGGGGCGCAATCACGGTTGGGGTGACAGTCATTTCTATCCGCGCGATGTGGCGAAGATCGGGTACCTCTATCTGCACGGCGGCGTGTGGAAGGGGAAACAGCTCGTGCCCGCGGAGTGGGTGAAGACTTCGATTACGCCTCCTCCGGGGGGACGTGGTGCGCCGGGTGGATATGGCATTGAGTGGAACGCGAGCAATGGCGGGAATGGTCCGCAGTATGGCGGCAATGGGCGCGGCGGACAGATTCTCTGGGTGTGGCCGGATCTGGACATGATCGTGGTGAGCAATGCGGGGGGGAATGGCGGACAGCTGGCGCCGATGATTCGCGCGGCGGTGAAATCGGCCGAGGCGCTGCCGGTCAACGCGGCGGGTGATGCGGGGCTGAAGAAAGCGATTGCGGATGTTGTGGCGCCGCCGGCGGCGACGCCCCTGCCCGCGATGCCCGCTACGGCATCCACGATTTCGGGGAATGTCTATACCTTCCCGGTCAACTCTTCGCGGCTCGATAGTCTTTCGCTGGTGTTCGGGGCGAATGGCGCGGCGACCGCGAATATCAAGTATTACGGCGAGCCTTACAGCTTCCCGGTTGGTCTGGATGGTCTGTATAAGGTCGGCAAGTTTGGGCCGCTTGGATTGCCGGCGGGCGCTACGGGCAAGTGGACATCCGACAATGATTTTCTGCTCGATCTGAATTTCATTGCGAATATCAATCACTACACGCTGGCGATTCACTTTACGCCGGAGAAGACGATTGAGGTGGGGGCGAGCGAGGCTTCGGGCCTGATGCGCAACGGTCACCTAACCGGTACGCTGGCGGCAAAATAGGCTCAGCGCGGCGGACGCTTTTCGAGAAAGGCGTTGACGGCTTCGCGGAAATCCTGGGAGGCCATCATGAGGTCGCGGATCTCTTTGTTGATAGGCGCGGCGTCATTCCATGGAAGGCCGCGCGTGCGCGAGACGTGTTCCAGTCCTCCGGCCATCGCGACCTGACTGAAGGATGAGAGCTGCAGGGCGATCTCCATTCCGCGCGCCTCGGGATCTTCGGCGATCTCTGTCGCGAGACCGGCGGCAAGCGATTCTTCAGCGTTCATGAAACGTCCGCTGATGCTGAGCTCTGTGGCGCGCCGCTCGCCGATTGCGCGCGCGACTGCGCGGAATACTACGACCGGCCAGAGTCCAATGCGAATTTCCGTCAGGGCGAAGCGTGCGTCTTTGCCGGCGACAACGATGTGGGCATTCGCGGCTAACCCCATTCCGGCCGCGATTGCAGGGCCCTGAACGGCTGCAATGATCGGTTTGCGGGCGCGATCAATCATGGTGAACAGGCGCTCATGCAGAGCCATCAATTCATCCTGATCGGCGGAAAGAACTTCGGCGAGGTCCATGCCGGCGCAGAAGACCGGTCCTTTGGAAGCGAGGAGAATGGCTCCGATCTCCGGATCCGCATCCGCCTGATCGAAGGCCGCAATCAGATCACGGCAGGCGGCCATATTCAGCGCGTTGCGCTTCTCGGGACGCTTCAGCGTCAGTTGAGCAACGCGGCTTTCGGTCACAAAACCTCCAGCGGTAACGCGTCGCCGCGCGGGCGCTGCATCGCGATATCGAGCGCCAGTGCGAGCGCGGTGCGCGAGTCGCGCGGATCGATCACCGCATCGCAATGTCCGCGCGCGGCCGCGTACCTGGCATCGAGCCAGCGTTCGTAATCCGCGCGTGTTCGCGCGATGGATTCTTTCAGCTCTTCGGGAATTTCGCCACCAAGCTTTTGCGCTTTTGCCAGGTCGGTCGCGTAGAGCGCCTGCACCGCCGAGTCGCCTTCCATCACGCCGATCCGCGCTGTGGGCCAACTAAAGGTGAAATTCGGATCGAAGCCCTGCCCGGCCATTGCGTAATATCCCGCGCCGGACGCGTGGTTGATCGTGAGCACGATGCGCGGCACGGTCGCGCAGGACATCGTCTCCACCATCTCGGCGCCCGCGCGGATAATCCCGGCGGTCTCTGCTTCTTGTCCCACCATGAAGCCGGAGACGTCCTGCACGTAGAGGATCGGCGTTCCTTCGCGCTCGGCCAGTCCGACAAAATACGCGACCTTACGCGCGGTTTCGGGGTAAATGATGCCGCCGATTCGCGGCTTCAGGAACCCGCGGCGGTTAGCGATCACAGAGACAGGGCGTCCGGCAAGCCGTCCGGCCGCGCACAGCATTTCGGGCGCGTAATCCGCCTGGAATTCGTTGAAATCACCGTCGAGAAGCAGGCGCAACACGTCTTCGACGTTGTAAGGCAGGCGATGATCGGCCGGCAGGATACCGTAAATCTCGTCGCCGATCGCAGGCGGCTTCTCCGACACCGTCTTCGGCTCCGGCATCTCGCGGAAACGCGCGCGAACCATCTCGATACACGCCGCGTCATCCTTCGCCAGATAGTGCGCGACTCCGCTCGACGCCGTATGCAGCCGCGCGCCGCCGAGATGTTCCTGGTCGATGGATTGGCCGGTTGCGCCTTTCACCAGATTGGGACCACCGAGTCCCATGAAGCTGGTGCCTTCCACCATGATGATGACGTCGCTCAGCGCCGGTAGATACGCGCCGCCCGCGATGCAGGAACCCATGACCGCAGCAATCTGCGGAATCCGCAGCCGGCGGCGCATCAGAGAGTTGTAGAAAAAGATGCGGCCCGCGCCGTACTGTCCGGGGAAGATACCGTCCTGATAGGGAAGATTGACGCCAGCCGAATCGACGAGATAGACAATCGGCGTCCGGTTGCGCATCGCGATTTCCTGCGCGCGCAGGATCTTGGTGATCGTCTCCGGCCACCACGCCCCGGCTTTCACCGTCGTATCGTTCGCGACAACAACCGCGGGACGTCCTTCGATGTAACCAATGCCGGTGACGACGCCCGCCGCCGGCGCCTGGCCATCGTAGCGGTCATGGGCGATCAGCAGTCCGATTTCCTGAAACGGCGCACCCGCATCGAACAGCCTCGCGATGCGTTCGCGCGCGGTGAGTTTCCCCGCCTGATGCTGCTTCGCGGCGCGTTGGGCGCCGCCGCCTTCCCGAACGCGTTCTTCCAGATGACGAAGCGTTTCCACCAGATGACGCATGTGGGAGCTTCTCGCGACCGTGTCGCGTCCGCCGGATTGCTCTGCCATCGCTGATTTAGTGTAACGGCTGCTGATACGCAGCTATAAAAGTCATGTTATAGAATGACCGTTTCAGGAGAGCCATACATGAAACCACTCATTACTGCGATTATTGCTGTCGCGGCCTGCTGCGGCATGCTTGCCGCGGCGGATGACGCGCTGCAGACCAATAGCGACGCGCTGCGCGCCGCCGTCGACGGGAAAAAGGGCACGGCCGAAATCAAGAAGCTGGCGACGACTGTGCTGAACGAAGCGAAAAAGGCGGAAGGCCCCGCGCCCGCCGATGCCGATAAGGACAACTGGGCGGCGCGCCAAAAGTACGCCGAAGGTGTGGCGGAATATGCGGAGTACGCGCTGTATTCGGCGTCTGTTGGAGCCTCCTCGGCCACCGCGATCGACATGATCACCACGCTCGAGAATCTGGCGCCGAAGAGCAAGTATCTGACGCAGGATGCGTATCTGGTGGTGGCCAATGCGGCCATGACCGCGCAGGATGCAGACCGTGCGATGGCGTTCGCGAAGAAATCTCTCACCGCGCCGAAGGGCGCGAATGCCGCGAAGGCAGAGACGAATGCGCACTACATTATCGGAATGGCGGCGGCGAATAAGAAAGAGAATGCGACGGCCGCTAAGGAATTGCGGGAGGCGCTTCCGGGCTTGAAAGGCACTCCGTCGATGGAAGGCCCTGCGCTTTATTTCCTGGGTGAGGTGACGTACTCGATGGGCCGTCAGCAGATGGATCGTGCCGGGGCGGATCAGGGTATCAAGTTTATGCTCCAGTCCGCGCTGATCGCGGGTCCGTATCAGGCTGGCGCGGCCGGCGAAGCGCGGCGCATGAAGACGGAGATGGGCGAGAAGTAATCACATTTCGCAGCAGAACAAAAAGGCCTGGTCGCCCGAACGCGCGGCCAGGCCTTTTGCATTTCCGGTTACTTCGACGAACCGGCGTTTTCGAGAATGTAGCGATCGCCTGCGTGGGTGAAGATCACACTCGCCCTGCCGATATCGGTGGGATCGGTGAGAAGTACCGCGCGCGGTACAAAGACCCCCATCTTTTCGCCCCGGATCAGAATGACGCCGGGACTCGGCTCGGTGATTCTGTAGGTTCCCGCCGGCAGCGTGGATGCTCCGGCTTTGAACGCGAATGGGACTTTCACATCGAGCTGCGCCTGGGTGGCGAATGCCGAGACTGCGAAAACAGCGAACGTAATCAGGGTGTAAACGGCTTTTTTCATCGGTTTGGTTTCCTTTGGATTCGATTGTTGTTAGTGAAGACACACGTCCGCCTTTATGCGCGGGTCACGTGCATCGGGAACTGCCAACATGGAGTGAAATAATCCCCTCGATCTGAGGATTGGTTGGAATCGACGAAGAGACGATCGCTGCGGCGCGGTGCAGGCGATAACATTTCGCCCGGATCGCTTACAACTCCAGCCTAACCTGAGCCGGCCACGAAACCAAATTGATAATTTCGATGCGACCTATACCATTGATTTCAGGAATCTACTGCATTCGCCAAGGCGAAACTTCCGGCCACGTTCGCAGATTTTCCCGAGCCCACGCAGCGTCCTTATCCTTGTGGCACCAGTTGCAGGAATTGGGCTCACCGTATTGTTCGGTGAGCTCAGGCGCGGCAATCCGGAAAGTATGCGAGCGAACGTTTACCTCCGCAATCTGATTCGCGACTTTGGGCATGTGGCAGGCCACGCACTGCGCGCCCGCTGAATTCGCCGGGTGGTGCGTGTGGGCAATGACGTCCCCCGCCGGTCCATTCGGCGATTTCCCGTTGTGGCAGGTGAGGCAGAGCGAATCCGCCGGTTTGATGAGATCGGCGTTATTCTGCGTGCCGTGCACGTTGTGGCAATCGAAGCAGGTGATGCCGCGCTTGTACATCTGGCTCTGGACGAAATCATTGCCCTGCATGCGGTTCTTGATCGCCGTGCCATCGGCGTAATGCGTGAAAGTCTTTGTGCCGAGCTTGTGCTCTTCGAACTGCCAGTAATCGGCGAGGCGATCCCCGGCCACGAAACCCACGGGCCAGTCATAGGTGCGGCCGTCGATGGGGTTCTTCGGCGGACGGCCTTCGGAATGGCATTGCATGCACACGTCATTGGCGCGTACATGATCGAGGCGCGCGGGATTCACGATATTCGCGCGTGACGGGGCCTTGACGTGGTCGCTGCCCGGGCCGTGGCATTTCTCGCAGCCCACGTTCCATTCGACTGGCACATGCGTGGCGATGTTGTAGCCCACGGAATGGCAGCCATCGCAGAGCGGCCCCGTCGGCCGTTCCTTCATGTCGGCGGGATAGACATTCGTCCACCAGTCGGTGCCGGGCGCGGGATTGAAAGGACGCCAAACCGAGTTCGCGATATCCCACTGCGCGGGATACATGAAGTAGTCATTGCCCTGCTTGTAGAAATAGCGCTGCTTCCACTTACTTCCATACATGAAAGCGACGTCAGAGAGCTTGAATGTGACAAGCGGATTCGGCTTCGAGAAATCGCCGGCGACGCCTTCGGGATGCACTTTTGGATCGCGGACGATATTCGCCATGCGCGTCTTCTGCCAGGTGGCATAGGTCGCGGGGTGGCATGTCTGGCACGCTTGCGAGCCGATATACTCCGCTGCCTGAATCGAGGAGGCAGAGATCAGGATCGCCACGCTAATGGAGACACGCATGTCTCGATTTTGCGCCGAAGAAGCTGAAAATTGACTGAAAGCGGCGACTACATGAAGTAGTCTTTGACTTTATCGAGCAGACCCTTTTCGTGCGGATCGTTATCGAGGGGCAGCGTCTCGCGCAATTGTTCCAGCAGTTGCCGCTGATCGCGGGTGAGCTTGGTCGGCGTGCGTACTTCAACGTGGACGATCAGATCGCCGCGGCCCCTGCCCTGTACTTCGGCCACGCCTTTGCCTTTGATGCGGAGCTGCGCGCCGTTTTGTGTGCCTTCGGGAATGGTGAGCTCGTGCAGACCCTCGAGCGTCGGCGCCTGAATCTTTGCCCCCAGCGCGGCCTGTGCGAAGTTGATTGGAATCCGGCAGTGCAGGTCGTTGTTGTTGCGCTCGAAAATCGGGTGTTCTTTGACGGTGAAGAAGATGTAGAGATCACCGTTCGGGCCGCCGTTGGAGCCCGGCTGTCCTTCACCTGTTACACGCAGCCGATTGCCGTCCGCGATACCCGCGGGCACCGTGACCTTCAGGCGCTTGTTGACGTGCTTGTAGCCTTCGCCACGGCAATCGCGGCAAACTTGTTTCACGATCTCGCCCGCGCCGCCGCAATGGGAACAGGTGCGGCGCACCGACAGAAAACCCTGTGAGAAAAGCTGCTCGCCGCGGCCATGGCAGGCCGGGCAGGTCATCATCTGGCTATCCGGCTCCGCGCCGCGCCCGCGGCAACGGGGACAGGCTTCCATCTTCGGAACCTGGATTTCGATCGCCTTGCCGAATGCGGCCTCTTCGAACAGCAGCGACATGTCATAGCGGAGATCGTCGCCTTTGGTGGCGCGCGGCCGTCCACCGCCGCTCGATCGGCCGGCGCCGCCACCGAAGATATCGCCGAAACCGAAAACCTGGCTGAGCAGATCGCCGAGATCCATCTGGGAAGGATCGAAGCCGCCGCCGCCCATGCCCGAAATACCGGCGTGGCCGTATGCATCGTAAGCCGCGCGCTTCTGCGCGTCGGAGAGAATGCCGTAAGCTTCCGCGGCTTCTTTGAATTTTTCTTCCGCTTCGGAATCGCCTGGGTTGCGGTCGGGGTGGTATTGCAGCGCCAGCTTGCGGTAGGAGACTTTCAGTTCCTGCTCGCCGCAGCCCCGGGTCACGCCCAATACTTCGTAATAATCGCGTTTCGTCGCCGGCATCGTATTTCCAACAGCCTGTTCAAATCTTCAGAATTCTGGAATCGGACCTGGGCTCGGCGGCCGGAACCGCCACCCGTACCATGGAAGGCCGCAGCAGCTTGCCCTTGAACTGGTAGCCGCGCCGGAACTCGCCGAGCACGGTATTCTCGGGCGCGTCGTTCGTCTCCACGCGCTCCACCGCCTGGTGGAGGTTCGGATCGAACGATTTGCCTTCCGCGTCGATTGTTTCGAGGCCGGTCTTCTTCAGCGCTTCCGACATGTGCTGATAAATCATCTGCACGCCCTTGGCGTATTCCGGACTGCTGGAGTCGGACGCGAGGGCGCGCTCGAAATCGTCGAGCATCGGCAGCAGATCGCCCACCACTTCCATGCTGGCGTAGCTGACCTGTTCCTGGCGCTCGCGCTCAGTACGCTTGCGGAAATTGTCGAATTCGGCCTGGCGCCTCAGTAATGTGTCGCGCAGCTCGTCGCGTTCCACGCGCAACCCGTCGCGCTCCGCACGGAGCTTATCAAGTTCGGCGGCGAGAACGGGATCGGACGCACCGGCAGGGTTGGCGGAAGCGGTCTCCGCGTTGATTTCAGGGTTTTCCACGGTTCGATTCTGGCTAAATATTGCCTATTTCAGATTAACATCGGTCCGGATGGGAGTTCCAGACGCGCCTGCTTTTTGGATGTCCCGGGTCAGGACTGGGATTCGAACGACTGCCCGATCTGGTGGACAGCGGCGATCACGAGGTCATATTGCATTCGCATGGGGCCGAGGACCGCAATCCGGGTCCGAACGCCCGAGGGCAGATTGACCGTAACTCCAATCAATGCAAGCTGGCTCATCGACGGATGGGCTTCCTCCAGACCGATGTGTACGCCGATCCTCCCATGGGAATCATCGAGGAACCGGTCGAGCAGGGCCACTACCTGCTGCTTTTGTTCGAGCTCGCGGAAGAGCTCGTGCATCCGCTCGCGCGTGAGATGGAGATCGAGGCCGATGAGATACGATGCGCCGTCCATTGCGAGCTGCGGATCGGAATCGGCGAAGAGTCCCTTTTCGCACAGCAGGGTGAGATGGCGAAGCATCTCGTCGTAAGTCGCGCGCTCTTCTTCGATGCGGCGCAGCAATTCCTGGCGGGCGCGCTGGAGCGTCCAGCCGGCGAAGTGGTGATTGACGTAGTTGCGCAGGAGCGTGAGATCGTTTTGGTGGAGTTCACGGTCGAGAGTGACCACGCGATTCCGCACCATATGATCGCGCGTGGCGACGATCATCAGGACGCGGCGATCGGAAAGCGCGGCGAGTTCGATGTGCTCGAGTTCCTGCGAGGAAATCGGCAGCGCTGCGGCGATCCCGACGTTGCGGGTGAATTCAGTCAGCACGCGGCTTGCAGTATCGATGCGGTCTTCGAAGGATTCGGCGGACTGCATGCGCGAATGAATCCGGACGCGATCGGCATGAGCCAGGGGCCGGGGTGGCAGGCTCGCCGCGAATTCGCGGAAGGCTTTTTCGGTAGGAATTCGCCCGGCGGAGGCGTGCGGTTGCGCGAGGTAGCCCTCATCCGCCAAATCGGCCATGACGTTTCGAATGGTGGCGGGACTGAGCGAAAGATGACGCAGGCGCGCGAGTGTTCGCGAGCCTATTGGCTCGCCGGATTCGATGTGGGCGCCGACAATCTCGTTGAGAATTGTCCGCTCCCGCACAGAAAGTTGACCTGGCACGGGCTGCATCCCTTATCTACCTGTTTTGAATATATAACGACGCGTGTCACGGTTTCGCGGAATCTGCGACTATGGGTTTTTATGAGACGCAATCGACGATCGTATGCAGCGGCTCTGACGCTGGCGGCACTCGCGGCTTTGCCCGTATGGGCAGATCAGATCACCTTGAAAAATGGCGACCGGGTCACCGGTTCCATCGTGAAGAAAGAAGACAAAAACCTGACGATTAAGACGGACCTGATGGGCACCGTGACAGTGCCGTGGGATCAGGTGACCGATATCAAGACGGGCGAGACTCTGAACGTAGTGCTTTCGGGACAGACGGCCCAGCCGCCGCAGGTCACGAAGGGTACGATTTCCGTAACGAATGGGCAGGTCACTTTGGCTCCCGCGCAAGGCAATCCGGTGACTTTGGCGCCCGAGCGCATTGAGGCGATTCGCGATGCTGTGGAAGAGCAGTCCTATGAACGAATGCTGCGGCCTGGGTTGCTGGAGCTTTGGTCGGGTACTGCATCCCTCGGTCTGGCGGGTACGGCGGGCAATGCCAGAACCAGCACGTTTTCTACGGGCTTTGCTGCGTCGCGCGCCACCCACGCCGATTCGACGTCCATCTATTTCAATACTGTGAAATCTTCCGCCACCATCGATCGCGTCAATTCCGAAACGGCCAATGCAATACGCGGCGGATGGAAGTACGATCGCCACCTCGGCTCGCGCATGGTCGCGAATGCTTTCAATGACTGGGAGCACGATCATTTCCAGAATCTCGATCTGCGATTCGTGATCGGCGGCGGTCTTGGTTACCGCGCATGGAAAAGCAGCCGCGGTGACCTGGCTCTGCAGGGCGGTTTCGACTATGACCGCGATAAATTTTCGGCAACAGACACGACCGCGGCGCTTGCGCGCCATTCCTCGGAAGGTTACTTCGGTGATGACTTCAATTTCAAGCTGATCGGTTCCACGAAGCTTGTGCAGAGCGCCCGAATGTTCAACAGCCTTTCGGATACGGGGCAGTATCGCGCGAACTTCGATTTGTCGGCGGATACGAAGCTGCGGAAGTGGCTGGTTTGGAATTTGACTTTCAGCGATCACTATCTCAGTAATCCGATTGATGGGGCTCGCCCGAATGACATTCTCTATACGACTGGGATTGGCGTGACGTTCGGGAAGTGATCAGTTTTCGGTAGGGGATTTGTCCACGCGGTCGACAACCAGCACGTCCACCTGACTCTTTCTGGGAGCGAGGTGGAGACCTAGCTGTTCCGGCAGCGCATCGAAGATGCTTTGTGGCGCACCGTCGGCCAGGGGTTCGGGCGAGGTGGCGGTGGCGAGCGTCCGCAGGTTGATTTCGTATTCGCCCTGAAGGCCGGTGGCATCCTCAATGGGAGCATCCAGAAACCCGGAGAGATAGCCGGCGAGGCGGGGCATGGAGAGCGCTGGAATTCTGAGGACGACGGCTCCGTGATAGCCGGGCGGCCGAACGGCTGGTTGGGGTGGCGGCTGCACGCCGTCATCCCCGCTGGACTGATTTGGCGACTTTTTCATCTTCAGTCCATCTTTCGCAACCGTCATATCGTAGATCCGCATTTCCCGGCGGTCGTGATGAACGGCCAGATGAAATCGCTCGGTAAGCAGGTCCTGCAGCATTCGGCGATATCGATCGGCGTTGATGCCCTGCGGAACGCGCGCGGAGATATCGAAGCGCGTCGAATTCAGCCAGTCCGGAGCGGAGAGCTGATAGCGATGGAGATCGTACGCCATTGCCACGAGGCTGAACAGGTCGATATTCCGCATCGTCACCAGGCCTGGATCGGGACTGCCGGGTCCGCCGTGTATGGTACGGGCTCCCGTAAAGGGATCTCCTGGGCGGATCGAAACGGCTTCGAAGCCGGTCTGTGCGAGGAGCGATCCGGCGGTGAGGGCGATCGCGAGAAGGCGCGTCATTCCAGGTACAGCTCCATATACAGATCCGATCTGGTGTAAGGCGACGGCTGAACGCGCTCGGGTGGCAGATGGCGAAAGCCCTGCGATTCGTAGAGGTGAATTGCGTTCGGCAGTTTCGTGCTTGTTTCGAGATAGAGGCGTTTTGCGCCGCGCTCGCGTCCTCGCTGGATGGCGTGGGTGAGTAGACCGCGGCCGATTCCCTGTCCACGAACTTCCTCGGCGACCGCCATCTTGCCGATTTCGAAACAACGCTCTGGCATGGCGAGCAGCGCGCAGCAGCCGACTGAACTGCCATTCTGGATGGCCATCACGATTTCGCCGCCGTGATCGAGGATGTGGCGGACGGGATCGCCGAGCACTTCCAGGTCTTTTGGTTCGATGGCGAAGAACTGCCGGATCCACGCTTCGTTCAGTTCGCGGAACGCGGTCTCGTCGCCAGGCTCAAACATGCGGAAGAGGAGGGAATCCATTTGCGGCGCTCCGTACCTAATCTATCGGGCCGGAGCGCCGCGGGTGGGATGCTACTGCGCGGTGGGCATGGAATCGCTGAGCGCGAAATTCACGTCAACGGTTGTCGCCACCGTGACGGGTACGCCGTTCAGCAGCGTGGGTTTGTAAACCCATTGCTTCACGGCCGTGAATGCCGCCTGCACCAGGAGCGGCGGAGCGCCGGGCAGAACCTGAAGGTCCTGCACGCTGCCATCCGGGCCGATCAGGGTTTGAAACCTGACCGTGCCCTGCTGCCGCGCCATTTTGGCGAGCGGCGGATAGATGGGCTTCACGGCGCTGATCAGATTTGCCGCCTGCACGGTCCCACCGACCCGCTGCGCTCCCGCCGGAATTTCATGGGCCTCCACGTTGACAGGCGTTCCGGGCGCTGAGATACGAAGCGTGGCGCCGCTGGACGTATTGTTCAGGCTGACCCGGAGGTGTTCGTCGAAATTCCTGGCGGCCTCGAAGGTCTTTTGACCCAGAGCCGGGGTGTAGGCGTCGCCCACATGTACCGGCAGTTGCGCGCGCAGCCGGTCGGCCGACTCCTCGGGGAGTCCTTCGACTACGATCTCATTGACGATGGGGCTCGGCAGGGCGCCGAAAACGCCCTGCCGCTGCGCCATCACATGGACGGCGGGAGGCGCGGGAGCCGCGGAGGTCATGGGAACCATGGCTACCGAGGGCTGCGACGGTTGCGCGGGCTTCGCGAATGTGATGTTGACGACGCGGGTGGCGCTTCCCATCGAGCCATCGAAATGCCAGCTTAGAACCGCCTGCTGCACGTCTTTCCGCAAGGCGTCGGGGCCGCTCAGGATCGAATCGTCAATTACTTCGCCGTTTGCGGCTACGTGCGCCTGCACAACGACCGTTCCTTCCACGCCGTCCGTCAGCGCTTTCGTTGGATAGCTCAGGGGCGGGCGATGCAGCATTTGTGCGCCAGCCAGACTCACGGTAACACCGGGTCCGTCTGTCGCGATCTGCGACTGCGCGTGCAGCGGAATGGCGCCGGTGACGAACCAGGACGCCGTCGCCATCAGGGCGAGAGCGGTGGTTTGGGCAATCAACTTTCTCGTTTTCGACATGGGGGTCTCCTGGATGAGTCCGATGACTCTTTGTTTCAGATGGCGGCGGCGCAGAAATGACGGGGCGGGTGCGAGATCGGGTTCAATGGTCGCGGCTCCGGCCATGGCGAGCAGCGTGTCCACGTAGGGATCGCGCGCCTGGGTCATTTCGATGACGGCGCGGTCCACGGTCTGTTCGCGCGCGAGCTGAATTTCACCGAGCACCCACCAGATCGCGGGGTGGAACCAGAATGCGGCGCGGATGAATTCTTCGACGAGCGTGTATGCCCAATCGCGGCGCGCGACGTGTAAGAGTTCGTGGGCGAGAATGGCGTCACGCATGGTTCTCGGCATTTCCGGGAAGGTCGCGGGCAGCAGAACCACGGGGCGGAAGAAGCCGAATGTCACCGGTTTTTCCACTTCTTGTGAAATCAGGATGGCGGCGCCGCCGACCATGCCGGTCCATTCGGGAGGCAGCGGCAGTTCGACGCCGCGGCGGCGATGGCGGGCGAGTTTGAGGAATCCGAAGAGCAGCCAGAGAGCGCGGAGAGCGATACCGGCGCCCAGAATCAGCAACGCGATGGCCGCGGGCGAGGGGAGCGAGAAGTGAGTGGCAACCGGAATCGCTGGACCGGTCATGATGGTCGCCGCCGCGGGCGCGCCGCGCGAAACGGTGAACACATCCGTCTGCCAGGGACGCATCCACGGCAGCGCGATGCAGGCTATCAGCAGGGCCTGCCAATAAAGCAGCCGCACGGCGGGGGCTTTGCCGTTTCGCAATCCCACCAGCGCGGGAACTGCCGCGCCGATCCCAACCAGCAATCCGATCTGCAGGGCGTACGCCATGATGTTTCCAAGGGCTTGGGTCGTATCCATAAAATTCTCTTCAGAGATTCCGGAAGTTCACTTCAATCTGCGCCTGGACTTTTACCGGAACGCCGGCCTTCATGCCGGGGCGGAACCGCCACTGCTGGACCGCTGCTATCGCGCTCTCGTCCAACCCCATGCCGAGGCTTTTGATGACCTCGAAATCGGCGGCTCGGCCATCCGTGCCGATGACAATCCTCAGAAGGACCGAGCCTCCGAACTTCGCGGCGCGCGCCTCTTCGCTGTATTCGGGTTCTGTTTTGCTGATGAGTTCGGGCGCCGATACGCCGTTGCCGACATGCATCACGTCCGATTCATCCGGATTCTGTGGCGCGGCAGCGACCTCCATCGTGGCCGGGAGGCCGATCACGATGTCAGACTGGCCCTGAGCATCGCGCTGCACGGTACTCCGCAGATGGGAATCGAAGCTTCGGGCCGTTTGATTGACTGCTGACAGGGCGGTGGGCGACCAGTCGTCGCCTTCGTGAACGGGCAGAGTGGAACGGAGCGAGTCCCGCACTTCATCCGGCAGATTGTTGATGATGATGTGGCGAATCTTCGTCGTGGCGACGGTGGGCTGCGTGGGAACGCTTTGAGCCGGCTGAGTCGGTGGCGCCTGCGCAAGAATCGCGGGTTTGGCGAACTGAACGCTGATCGTCTGGGGTGACTCCGTACCCGCTTTTTCGAAATGCCACGCCAGCACGGATTCGAGCACGGCTTTGCGAAGTTCCTGAGGGCCGCTCAGAATGGCGGCGTCCGCCACTTCGCCGTCGGCGTTCAGGCGGAGTTGGGCCACTATGGTGCCTTCAATGCCTTTCGCGCGGGCTTCTTCCGGATAGCGCACAGGAGCGCGATGCAGCAGGTGAGACGACGCCGTATTCACGGTCACGCCGGCGCCGTCATTGGCGTAACGCGGCGCCGCGGCGAGCGGGAAAATGCCGGTCACCATCCAGCCAGCCGCGAGGACAGTCATCATGGCGGCGGCGGTGACGCAGGCCAGCCGTGTTCCGGAAACTCTTTTCATGCGAACCTCCTTCACAATCGCCACCAGTCTTTTTTTCAGATGCCGCTTTCGCAGAAACATGGGAGCGGGCGCGAGATCCGCGTGCGGGGCGGTCGCAACGCCTGCCATGGTGAGCAGCGCGTCCATGTATGGTTCGCGGGCCTGGGTGGTTTCGAGAACGGATTCATCCACCGCCTGCTCGCGGGCGAGGTGGATTTCGCCGATCACCCACCAGACCGCGGGATGGAACCAGAGCACCGCACGGAACAGTTCCTCGGCGAGGGTCGAAAGCCAGTCGCGGCGGTCCACGTGGACCAGTTCATGGCAGAGAATGGCTTCCCGCATCGCGGCGCTGAGCGATGGGAACCGGGCGGGCAGCAGAATGGCCGGTTCGCGCCAGCCGAACGTCACGGGGCCGGGGACGTCATTCGAGATCATGATTTCGACGTGGCGCGGGATGCCGGGAATTCGAAATTCCGACTCCAGCAACTGGCCGCGACGCCGGTATGCGCGGAGACGCGCAAGGCCTACGGCAAGATTCCCCAGGCGAATGGCGATGCCGGCTCCGATCGCCCAAAGCGCGATGGCGGTGAATGGAATGGTACGCGGCGCAAGGGGCGCGCCGCCGGCCGTCCCGGCGTTCGCGAGAAAGAGAACCTGGTGGACGGCGCTGGCCACCACTTCCTGCTTCCATCCGCGCACCCAGGGCAGCGCAATGCAGGCGGCCAGCAGGATCTGCCAGAACAGCAGGCGGGCGCGCGGAGCGCGGATCCGGAAGAGCGCCGGGATGGCGGCGCCTATGCCCACCAGCAGACCAACCTGCAGCGAGTAGGCCAGCAGATCGCTCCAGATCAGCTCGGCTTTCATTCTTCTTCCTTCCGCTTTTCCTGATCCCGAAGCAACGCGATCTCTTCGAGATCTTCACGCGAAAGGTCGTGCTCTTCGACCAGGTGAACGAGCAGCGGTTCGGCCGATCCGTTGAACACGCGGTTGACGAATTCGCGCACCAGCCCGCCGATCACCTTGTGGCGCGGCTGCGCCGGGCGGTAGACGTGCGCGCGCTCGGTCTGGTTCTTCTTGAGGTATTTTTTCTGCTCGAGGATCTTCATCATGGTCATCACCGTGGTGTAGGCGACCTTCCGACGCTTCAGCAGCGTTTCGTAGACTTCCCGGACGGTGACCGTATCGTGCTCCCAGACGACTTTCATGATTTCCAGTTCCTGTTGAGTGAGGACAGTGCTCTTGCGACGCATACTAACTATTTAGTACTATTGTGAGGGCGTTTGCAAGTCCCATTTACAGGCTTTTATGTTTCGGATCTCACCGGCTTTACTTTTGGCGGCCGCCGCGGCTCTCCTGGCCGTGGGGTGCGCCCATCCCGTGCCGGCGTTCCGGCTGACCTCGCCCGCGATGATGATTCCGCCGGGGCCGAAGGACGCGACGATCCTCCAGGCTGTGGTTCCGATTGCCCGGATTCCGAAAAAAACGATCTGTGCGGGCTCCCCCCATGGACTTTCGATCGAGCGCAAAGGCCGGACCGGCGCCCGCGTCGTCGTGACGCGCGACGTGATGGAGGCGATGACCGCTCAGGAACTGTACTCCTGGACGCTGGGGCTCGAAGCGGCGGGTTGCCTGCCGATGAACGAATCGGCGCGTTTGGCGGCGAATATCGTGGATGCGCTGCCGCTCGCTATTCAGAAACGGACGCAGTTGCTGCAGGGCCGCAGTGATCTGACGCCCGTGAATTCGCTGCGGGTTGTCGCGCCGGTTCTGAAACCTGGCGCACAGCTCACGGGGAGCCCGCTCGCCGAGGTTCAGGGGGTGTCGGAGGGCTCAAAACCCGGCGCCATTGACGTGGACGTGAAATTGAAACCGGAAGTCATCGGCTATGAAATCGACTGGTACGATTTCGCGCCACAGGATAGCGGGCCTGGTTTCCGGCTCGTGCCGCGCAGCGCCGAAATTCACGTCGGCGATCGCGTTGAACATCCAGACGTGACTTCGGTGAAGCGGTTTGAATTCGGTCCCGCCGCGCGCTGGTATGAACTCTACATGATGACGAAAGTCTCCGCCAACGATTTCGACTTCGTCGTTTTCTCAGCGCGTACTTCAGAAGAGCTGCATAACTCTGTCGCGGCGTTCCAGGCGGACGCCACGAACTACCTGCTGACCGCCGATCCGCAGACGTACACGGTGCTGCCGCACGGCAGCGGCATTAATGCCTATATTCGAGTGCGGCTGAATGGCGTTCTGACCGACCTGCAGAAACCGGTCAGCATCCGGCAAGCGATCGAGCAGGCCAGGGGCGATCCCAGTGCCGCGCTCGCAAAGCTCAAAGTGCGAAAGCTGCACGACGGCGCCCTGTATCCGGTTCAGTGGCTGGCAGGGCAAAACGCGATTCTCTCGCTGCCGCTCGAAGGCGGCGAGGAAATCGACTGGTGAAACGCCTCTTTGCGGAGAATCGAGGCTGTAATCTCCGCAGGTCTGCGGAGAACGACCTTGACTCGTGCGGAGAATACAGGCGATAATCTCCGCAGTACGCGGAGAATGCGGGAATACATTTACCAGGACCGGAAATGGCCAAACTTCCAATGGGATAGCTCGGCCTTGCTTTCATTAGCGGCGGAAGTTCGTCATCAGCAAGGTGAGCTTCGTGGTCGGATGCGCGCGCTTGGATTTACCTCCCGTCAGGATGCAGTTCTAAAGACGCTCACCGAAGATGTCGTGAAAAGCAGCGAAATTGAAGGCGAACGACTGGAGCCTGAGACGGTTCGCTCCTCCATTGCGCGCCGTCTTGGAGTTGACATTGGCGGCCTGAAACCCATCGACCGGAATGTTGAGGGAATTGTGTCGGTGATGGTCGATGCCACAACGAACTACCGCCAGCCGCTCACCGAAGATCGTCTTTTCGGCTGGCACAACGTTCTGTTTCCGTCCGGCCGGAGCGGATTCCTGAAAATCGCGGTCGCCCGTTGGCGCGATGACGCCCACGGCCCGATGCAGGTTGTCTCCGGTCCAATCGGGAAGGAGGAAATGCATTACCAGGCTCCGCCCGCCGTCCGGCTTGAGGGGGAGATGACGAAATTCCTCGATTGGTTCAATCGCGAAACGACCATCGATCCGGTCATTCAGGCTGGCCTGGCTCACCTATGGTTTGTCACGCTGCACCCGTTCGATGATGGCAACGGCCGTCTCGCGCGCGCCATCGCCGACATGCAACTCACGCGCTCAGAGAATGATTCCCAGCGCTTTTACAGCATGTCCGCCCAGATACGCGACGAGCGCGACGACTACTACGAAATTCTCAAAAGCACTCAACGAGGCACGCTGGACGTCACGCCCTGGCTCGAATGGTTTCTACAATGCCTGGGCCGGGCGATCGCACGATCCAGCGAAACTTCGGCGGGCGCCTTGCAGCGCGCGCGGTTCTGGGAAAAGCTCGACGCCTTCCCTCTCAACGAGCGGCAGCGAACCGTGCTCCATCGCTATCTCGATGGCTTTGAGGGTAACCTGACGACTTCGAAATACGCGAAGCTGGCGAAGTGTTCACAAGACACCGCTCACCGCGACATCCTCGATCTTGTCGGCCTCGGCGTTCTCATTCAAAACCCTGCCGGCGGACGCAGTACCAGCTATTCACTGCTTCGTAATCGGGATGGCGAGTGAGCCGGACTTCTTCGTTGCCGGATCACGAATGGTGATATGAAGCTGGACGGCGCCTCGGATCAGCTTGATCGAGCGGGTGTAGCGAAGCATTTCATCCTGCAGGCCCGGCGCCGGTACGGGCACGGTTTCCTGAACCTTCGCCAGTTGCCTTCCGGAATCGTCGGTCTCAATAAACGTTTCGTCGATCGTGATTGCGCCATTCGCGCGTCTCGTTAGGGTCGCGGGATCGAGCGCGAGAGAAACATGGAGCTCATGTTGAGCCGCCGCGATGTCCACCGTAGCGTCGATACCTACTTCGAGGCCTGCCTGCTCCGGAGCCGCCGGCGGGGCGGTCACGTTGGCGGATGCGAGGTATCCACTGCGATAGCGGAGCGCATACTTCGGCTTGCCGGGTAGTGTAGCGGCCAGGGTGTGAAGCTTGCCGTCCAGTTCGGGCTCCGGCACGTAGAAACCGAGCTCGTAGGCGTAGCGCGAGTCGTCCACGGCGAAGCGAAGCGCCTCGTCAACGGCGCTCCCGCCTCGCGAAAACTGATAACGGGTTTGGCTCGACACCATGTGGCCCTGCGCATCCCGCACCTGGGTGCGAACAGCATTGATATCAGCATTGGTAAAGGCCCGGCCGCCCGTGGCCTGGGCGAGGTCTTCCATCCAGTCATCGCTCGGATCCCGCGTTTGGAAGCAAAAGGGGCTGTCGGTCACTACCCGGCTCAGGCCGGGGTTCATGTCCTGCAAGGGTTCCCGGCAGGTTGGGTTGAAGCGCGCATCCACCGCATACAGAGATACGTTGACGTCGTTCAGTGCGGCCACGGTCGTGTCCGTTGCGCTTCTGATCGCGGCCGAACTCAGTTCCTCGCCATAGCCCTGCGAAATCCAGACAATACTTTTGCGGCCTGGTGATCCGGACATCCGCCCTGCAAGGTCTCGTAACGCCGAGAGCATCGGCGCAGCCGAAGGCGCACTCGAAGCACGAGGGATAACGAACGCATTCAGGCTGGCGAGGAGGAGGCCGACATCGGAAGTGTAATCCTGCACGACGCGGAGGTCCGGGCACATCGCATAAATCGCCATGGTCTGGCCGGGTTGCAGGCCACTGATGGCCTGTTTCGCCTGCCCCAGTGGCAATGCGAACATGTTGATGTTCTCCGGCCTTCGCACGCCATCGATCACGATTGCAGTGACGATCCGCGAGTCCTTCAGGCCCAGGCGATTCGAAAAGACGCGCGGCGCCGTCTCATCCGCATCGATCTCGCCGCCGAAAATCTGAATGTCGCGCGGATGGCCGTTATCGGTGACGGCGAAATCCTTTTGCTGAAGTCCATGCACCGGACGTCCGGAGGCGTCGACAACCAGAACATCCATTTGCACCACATGCGACGTCGACTTGAGGGTGAGTTGGGGGACAGCTCGCGGAGCAGCCAGCAGGGCAAGCACGGCGATTGCGGCCCTCCGATCCATCTCCCCGCGGCGCCTCCTCCTAAAGCGTGACTTCTTCTTCCAATTGCTCGCCGATCACGCCCCCGATCAGCTCTTTCAGGTCTTTCCCGCCCAGCACGAACGCATTCCGCGCCTCGTCCCAATCGAGTTTAAAACTCTTCACGCGCGCCGAAACCCAGATCTGGCGCACCGGCGCATTCGGACTCACCACAAACCGCGCGGGTGGGTCTTCGAACTCAATCGTCAGCGCACCCTGATTGCTGTCCACCTCGAACTCATGCCGGTCCATCGCCTTTTCCAGCGCGCGCTGCAATTGTTCGATCGCCTGTTCGGCGTGTTTGCGAAAAACCTGTTCATCGATCATTGCGGATTCCGAATTGTAATTCCCATCAGCGCCACCGTCATGCCGATCACGATCACTACCGTGGCCCACGCCACCGCGTTATAGAACGGCGAATTCACCCATTCCTTCATGATGCCCGTTCTGTTCACCAGCAGAATCATGAAGATCAGAATGAACGGCAGCAGCATCCCATTGAGCACCTGCGAGAGCAGGATGTTCTTCACCATATTGAACCCTGGCGTAATGACCAGCAACGCGCTGCCGGCGATCAGAATGGTGTAGAGCCAGTAAAAAATCGGCGCTTCCTTCCATTTCTTGCTGATGCCCGATTCAAAACCGAGTCCTTCGCAGACCGAATACGCCGTCGAAAGGGGTAGAATGCAGGCCGCGAAGACGGAAGCATTCAGCAGCCCCGCGCTGAACAGCAGATACGCGTACGGGCCGAAGGGCTTCAGCGCCTGCGCGGCCTGCTTCGCGCTTTCAAGATCCGTCGGATTGTCCCGGTATGCGCCCGCGCACGCCACGATGATGAAGAACGCGATAACCGAAGTCAGGATGCAGCCAACCACCACTTCGATCCGCGACTCCCTGTATTCCTTCGCCGTAATCCCCTTCTCCACCACAGCCGCCTGTTGGTAGAACTGCATCCAGGGCGCGATCGTCGTTCCGACCATCGCGATCAACATCGTGATGTAGCCGCCATCGAAGATCAGCTTCGGCTTCACGCTGTTGATCATCGCCTGTCCCCAGTCCGGCTTCACCAGAATTCCGGCGGCGATATAAACAGCAAAAATCGAGCAGGCGAAGAGGAAAACTTTCTCTACCTTCTCGTAGCTCCCCATCACAGCCAGGAACCAAACGGCCAGCGCGGCAATCGGCACGGAAATATATTTACTGACGCCGAAAATATCGAGCGACACGGCCACACCCGCGAATTCCGCCATGATGTTCGTCATGTTGGCGAGAACGAGCAGCGCCATGATGATGAACGTGATTCGCAGGCCGAACTCTTCGCGGATCAGATCCGAAAGTCCCTTACCGCTTACCGCCCCCATGCGGGAGCACATTTCCTGCGAAACGATGAGCGCCAGCGTGATGGGCGCGAGCGTCCACAGGGGCAGATAGCCCCAGCGCGCGCCCGCCTGCGAATAGGTGAGGATGCCGCCCGAGTCATTATCGACCATGGCGGTAATGAAGCCGGGTCCGAGGACAGCCAGAAAGACAACGAGGTGCCGCCGCCAGCGGCTCAGGAATCCCGCCATCCTATCTCTTCCTCAGAACCGATATGACGTCGTCGGCCGTGATCACGCCTGCGAGCGAGCCGTCTTCCTCCAGCACTGGCAGGGCAAGCAGATTGTATTTGTCGAACAATTCGGTCACGCGTTTTTGCGTCTCATCGCCGCGTGTGGAAATCAGGCGGCCGTCCGCCAGGCTACGCAGAGGACTCCCCGGATCGCCCAGGAAAAGGCGCGCCGCCGGCACCTGCGCCGTGATACGGCCTTCTTTATCCGACAGAAAAACAGCGTGGGTGCTTTCGAGCGCATCGGCCTGGTCGCGAAGCTGAACGATGGCGTCGGCGAGCAGCATCTCTTCGCCGAGCACGATCGCCTCGGTATTCATCATGCCGCCGGCCGTGTCCTCATCGTATTCGAGCAGTTCCCGCACCTCGGAGACCGGCTCGGTATCCATCTCATCCAGAATTTCGGCCGAAGTCTCGTCTTCAAGTTCGCCCAGCGCGTCAGCGGCCTGATCGGGCGCCATTTCGTCCATGATGCCGGCGGCCACTTCGGGTTCGAGCGCCTCGAGGATGCTGGCCTGCATTCTCGGATCGATCTCGGAGAGCGCATCGGCCGCCACCTCGCTGTCAATCGTACCGATGATTGCCTGGCGATCGTCGGGCGAGAGCTCTTCGACGATATCCGCCAGATCGGCCGGATGCAGAGTTTCGAGCTTGTCATGCGAAATATTCAGCCGAAGCCGGCGCTGCGGATCGGCCTCGACAATGTTGCAGAACTCCCACCGGATGGAATTGGGTGGAATGGGCCGCTGCAGCCGCCGAATTAGCCGGGGCGGGGCCGCGCCCTGCATCACCCGCCGCAGAATGCTCCGCACGCCCACGTCGACTTCCAGCACCGCGAGCGAATCGCGCTCATCGCGCTGGATCTCAAACGTGACATCGTTCACGCGCACGACCTTGCGGCCGTTCACGTCGATAATCTGCTGATCAAGCAGGTCGCGCTTGATCCGCAGCATGTATTCGTCGGAATGATAGGGATAAAGCTTTTCGTTTGAGAGCTGAATGCCCTTGAGCGAGATTTCGGCGATCTGGTCGTAGCGGACGGAAAGCCAGGATGAACCTGCACCGACCAGGAATCGGTCAACCCGCGCAGGATGAATCAGAGGGACGATGGCGGCATCGCGCACCCGGCCGATGCGCCTTTGTTTCAGATCGAAGACAGGCAGGCCCGCGAGTTCGGTAAAGAACAGAAGCTGGTAGGTTTCCGCCGTCATTGTGGTCTGTCCGCTGTGTGTCGTTTCGCATATGGACGTCCGAACACTCGCCCCGGGGAAGCGGGGCAGCGGAAACCGGTAAATGGCAGCGCTCTACATCAGGTTCGGCGGTCTGATTTCAATATGACGCACACCACCGGTCCGAGGCAAGGCCTGGCGGCGGCTTTTTCCGCGCAATGATTTCTGATATACGTAAACAACACAACATCATGAACAGACGAAGGTTTTTCCAGACCGCCGGCGGCGCTCTTGCCCTGACTCCAGCCGCCCTTGCACAGAAGCTTCCTGAATATACCTGGGGTAAACCCGCCGAGCCTGGCCGCAAGGCCACTATGCGGATCGGCACGCAGCATTCCGATAAGGATTCGGTGCTGTCCGTCATGTCCTCCCTGGGCGTGAAGAACATCTGCAGCGGGGAGATCGCACCCCAGCTCGATGAGAAATGGTCGGTCGAGGGGCTGTCGCGCCTGCGGGAGCGGGTCGAGAAGCATGGCATCACCCTGGACATGGTGCCGGTCCCGCTGCCCTCGGCTTACATCGCGAACCATCCGATGAGCTCCATCATGCTCGGCAAGAGCCCGGAGCGCGACCGTCAGATCGAGCAGATCCAGCAGATGATTCGCAACTGCGCGAAGGTCGGCATCCCCGCTGTGAAATACAACATGAGCATCCTGGGCGTGGTCCGCATCGGGCGTACGCCGGGCCGCGGCGAAAGCACCTACAGCACGTGGAACTACCAGAAAGCCGTCGCGGAGCTCACCGACAAGGACAAGCTCACGGAAGCCGGACCAGTCAGCGCGGATGAATACTGGGAGCGGATCGATTACTTCCTCGAGCGGGTTGTTCCTGTCGCGGCGGAGGAGAAGACCCGTATGGCCTGCCATCCGCATGACCCAGGGATGCCGGAGCCGGAGGGCTATCGTGGCGTCCACACGGTTCTGGGATCGCCCGCGGGTCTGAAGAAATTCATCGCCATGCACGAAAACCCGTATCATGGCCTGAATTTCTGCCAGGGCACGGTTTCCGAGATGCTGCAGGACCCGAACCGCGAAATCCACGACGTGATCCGCTACTTCGGGTCACGGAAGAAGATTTTCAACGTGCATTTCCGGAATATACGAGGCAAGTTCAGCGACTTTCAGGAAACGTTCCCGGATGTCGGCAGCGTGAACATGATCGAAGCGCTGAAGACGTATCAGGAAGTTGGCTACCCGTACATGATCATGCCGGATCACGTTCCCGCCATTCCCGGCGATACGGGCGGCGCGCAGGCCTTCGCGTTTGCCTTCGGTTATATTCAGGCGCTGCTCCAGATGCTGGGCTGATCACGTGCGGGCGATGCGCCTAATGGGCTACCTCACACCCGGCAAACTGCCGATCGGCTATACCATCACGAGGAAACGTGCTGAGACCTGGTACGACACAAGCAAGATGTGAAAGCCGGTCTGCTCTACCTGGCGAGTGCTTTGAGGTATCGAAAGCCAAGTCCACAACACGCCGTCAGAGTGGCAATTACTTCTTCAGCCTGGCATGGTGAGGAACTGCGTTCATCACGTCGTGAATCGCGCTGACGACGGCATCCGGATCCTGTAAGTGGATCGCGTGTCCGGAATCCTGAACTTGAACGACCCTGCTATTTGTCGAAAGGGTCTGAAACGCCTTTTTTTTCTTCGATCTTCTCCTCGCCTGCTCCCTGCATGCCGATCATGGTGATGAGCGGCTTCCCACCCAGCGGTTGCCCAAACTGCTGAATCTCGTAAAGAAGCTGGAACTCCTCAGGAATGTAATCGTTCTTCTCATCTACCGCGACCCTGGGCGGCAACATTTGCGCCCATAGTTGCAGCTTTTGAATGTCCGCCGGCAGACGATCGTATGGCGGGTTGATTCTGTGGCTCTTGTATTTCATAGCCTGTTCGCGCTCGACATCAGTGACTGGAACAGGAGGACTTGTTTTCATTGTCTGAACAGGCGGAATCGTTCGATGCGCAAGGGTTCGAACGCGAACCAATTTTCCAAAATAACCCAACGTGTCATCGGGGCCGGGCGCGTCGACCATAACCATGCCTGCGGTTTGATCCGGATATCCTTCTGCGAAGGTTTCTGCGACCAAACCACCAAGTGAATGTCCTGCGAGAATGTACGGCCCTTTCTCGCCGGAGAGCCTGAGTGCCGACTCCAACTCATACGCCTCCTGCCTGAATGTCAATGGCTGGGGACCGGGATCGCTCCATGCGTAGCCAGCGCGATCATACGAGCAGACTCGCGCAAAGGTTTGTACCTGTTGCTGGACCAAATACCAATCGAATGAAAAATCGCCACCGCCGGGCAATAAAACAATCGTCTGCTTACCCTTTCCTGTGCAGTACAGGTGAATGCGATATCCACCAAGATCAACCATTTTGCCCAAAGGCGCCGGCTCGGGAGCAGGTGGCTGGGCACTGGCGGCGATCAGCGCAGCGCTCCATAAAGCTGATTGAATTATCTTCCAGTGCATAGCGGAATACCTGATCTGCCTATCCTCTCCCGGCTCTACCCTTTTGAAATCGCCGCCCCTATTTGCGGGGTGATCATTTCGTCACGGTTCTTCGGAACTGCAACCGATCTCAATCCGCTGCCCCTTTCCCGCCAAACTCTCCTGGACACTGTACGTTTGATTGCGCCTATTGTTAGTGATACTTCGGGCCTTAATCGCCTACCGTTGGAATTGACAATGCGGGACCAAAGCTGGCGCCTGCGGGCGCCCTGGTTGCGAATGCGGTCGCGCCGTTTTGGATTTCGGCAGTCCCGCCCGTCGAAATTGTGGCGCGGTCGTTTATCTTCTGAAAGCTGAATCAGGCCCCGGTCCGGAACAACAGGCGCAGTTCATCCGGCGAGGGGAAGTGCGAATACATCAGCCAGAAGCTGTAGACCGTCAAAAGGACGCATCCCGCGGCCAGGGCGCGCCACATGGCTTCGCGCGCCGGAGTTGACCGCGCCGGCGTTCCGCAAACCCAGGCAATGGCCAGGCCGGCCAGAAAGCCGCCGATGTGCGCCCAGTTATCCACCGCCATGCCTGGCAGGAAGCCCCAGACGAGGTTGATCGCCAGCAATCCCAGATATTGATTGCGGATCATCCGGCCTACCTGCGTGCCGCTGACATGCCCGAAAGCGACAACCGCGCCGATCAGCCCCATGATCCCGGCCGAAGCTCCGATCGAAAGCACCGGATTCATCCGCGCGCTCAGCCAGAAGCCAGCGACGCTGCTGGCGAAATAAATGACCAGATAGCGGGGCGTGCCGAACAGCTCCTCGATCTGCGACCCAATGATGAACAGCGCATACGCGTTGAACGCGATATGCATCAGGCCGCCATGGAGAAATCCGGCCGTGACCAGCCGCCAGTACTGATGATCTATCCAGATACTGGGGCCCAGCTTGGCGCCCAGGACCCACAGCGCCCGCGGATTCATCTCCGCAAACCCTCCACTCAGCCACGCGCTGGCTCCGAAGAGCGCCACATTGATCAGCAGGATGAGGACGGTAGTGAAGTGCGTCGCCGGAATGAGGCCGCCCAAAGCTCCCGCGGGATTCCGCCGGTCGATGGCGCGCGGACCCACCCGGGCGTCGCAGTAGGGGCAGACCCGATCCGAGTTGGTGATGAACGCCCGGCAGTTCGGGCACATGCGCCGGTTGTCCACGTTGTGATTGTCGCAAATGAATTTGCAAAACGAAGGGTAAGCGTTTCGGGGCGGCCCCAGGAGCGGCGTAAGACCAGCCTAAAGAAAAGGCGAAGACCGCCGACCGCCTGTCACCCTATTTCGAGGCCAGTGACGGTTTAACGGCGCCTGTGCGCCGGAGTCACATTGAGCCAGCGTGGGAAGTCCGCTAGAATGTAGAAATCGCCAAGTGGCGCGCTGACGTGCATAGGGAACGCGGTGCGATCGAGATGCGTCCCTGAATTCTTGCACAATGGGAAGGAACCCGGTTTCATGACATCACTCAGGCCTGCGCGCCTGACCCCGGTCCTGGTTTGTCTGGGCGGTCTGATGATCGCCGGACCGATGCTGCTCGCTCAGCAGCCACAGCCGACTCCGCCGCAGCAAACTCCGCCGCCGGCACCGGCGAATCAGAACAACAATCCTTTCGAGAACGTTCCGCAGGCAGCCCCGGCCGCACCCACCAACCGTGCCCCGGTTACGCCCCCGAATCGTCCTCTTCAGACACAGCCGGCTCCCGCGCCGGGCGCGCCGCCCGCCGTGCAGGCTCCGCAGTTTGAGACTCCAGTGGTTCCGCCCCCTGCCAATCCCGCCACGCCCGGAGAAAAACTTGCTCCGGACGTGATTGAGGCCATCGAATTCCGCGGATCGCGCCGCGTCCCGCAGGATACGCTCCGCGCGCTGATCTTCAGCCGCAAAGGCGATGTTTTCAACGAAGACACTCTGCGCCGGGATTTCATGGCCCTCTGGAACACCAACCGCTTTGACGACATCAGCCTCGAAACCGAACGCGGCGAACAGGGTGGTCTCGTCGTCCGCTTCGTTCTGACCGAGCGCCGGATGATCCGCAACATCACTTATCCGGGTCTCAAATCGGCGTCGATCTCGGACGTGCTCGACGCGCTCAAGGAGCGCAAGGTCGGCATGGTGCAGGAATCGATGTATGACCCGAACGTCATCAATCGGGCGGCGGTCGTCATCAAAAGCCTGCTGGCTGACCGCGGACACCAGTTCGCAACGGTAACGCCGGAACTCCACCAGGTACCGCCGACGTCCCTTGAAGTCGCTTTCGTGGTGGACGAAGGTCCGAAAGTTTCGGTTGGCAAGATCACCATCGTCGGCAATAAGGCTTTCAGCCGCCGCGAAGTGATCAACGCCATGAAGAACCTGAAGCCGATCGGCATTCCACACTCGATCTTCTTCGAAGAACTCTTCCCCAAAACTTACGATGAGGCGAAGCTCGAAGAAGATAAGGAACGCATCCGTGACGCTTATGGCAACGCGGGCTACGCGCAGGCCAAGGTTCTGGATCAGATCCTGAAGCTCCGGGCCACCGGTGGCGCCCACGGTCAGTTCCATATCCCGCTGATCAAAGAAAACCATATCGGCAGCGCGGAAGACATTACGCTCCCGGTGGAAGAAGGCCGCAAGTACTATCTCGGCAAAATGGACTTCACCGGCGTGAAACTGTTCCGCTCCACGGACTTCCTGAATTACGTATTCGGTCTGCGCCCAGGTCAGGCGTTTTCCAACGAAAAAATGCGTAATGGCATGAAGAACCTGACCAAGCTCTACAGCCAGTACGGGTACATCGACTATGTTGGCGAGCCGGACACGGAATTCGTCCCGAATAGCGACAAGATCAACATCACGATGAACGTGGATGAGGGCAAGCAGTTCTTCATCCGCCGCATTGACTTCACGGGCAACACCACGACGCGCGATAAAGTCATCCGCCGCGAACTGATGCTCGATGAAGGCGATGCGTATAACTCGCAGCTCTGGGATCTCAGCATTCTGCGCCTCAATCAGCTCGGCTACTTCGAAACGCTCAAGGAAAACGAATCGTACGAGCTGAAGCGCAATGGCGACAACACGGTCGATATCACGTTGAAAGTTCGCGAGCGCGGCCGCAATTCCATCAGCCTCAACGGCGGCGTTTCCGGGATTTCGGGTTCGTTCGTCGGCCTGAACTACTCGACCAACAACTTCCTTGGACTGGGCGAAACGCTCAGCCTGGGCGGCCAGGTCGGCACGCTGATGACGAATGTCTCGGCCGGCTTCACCGAGCCCTATCTGTTCGACCGTCCTTTCCAGGTCGGCTTCCAGGTTTACCTGCGGCGCTACGCCTACAATCAGGGCGTTCAGGAATCGCTGCTTTCCGGTCAGAATGTCACGGCGTTCTATGACGCCCTGGGCAGCGCCAACGTTCTGAACTACGTCCAGAATTCCAAAGGCCTCGCGCTCTCCTTCAGCTATCCGCTGAAGCGCAGCTTCGCCCGCCTGGGACTGTCGATCGGCTACGACGACTCCAGTATCCGGACGGAGTCGATCGGCGCGACCAACTACTTCACGTACCTCAATTTTGAGGGCGTCGCCGGCCCGAATTCGCTGAGCGGCATCAAGACGGCGAAGATCATCCCTTCGTACAGCTACAACACGCGCAACAACTATCTGAATCCCACGGCGGGCGCCAGTATCTTTGCGTCGGTCGAGCTGGATGGCAGCGTGTTGGGCGCGAACGTGAACATGATCAAGCCGACGGTCGACATACAGTACTACCATCGCAGCCCGAGATGGCAGCGAAACGTGATCGCGTTCCACCTCCTCGGCTCCACGGAAATCGGCTATGGAGGTAAAGTTGTCCCGCCGTTCTCCCGCACTTTCCTCGGCGGCGAAAATGACGTCCGCGGCTTCGAATTCTTCCAGATCACGCCGGTTGCTTATCTTCCGAGCAGCACGGCGGTACCGATCTACAATCCGGATGGCAGCCTCCGCTCGCAGAAGACGCTCATCAATGGCCAGCTTGTGAATACGCAGGTGTCGCTGCCGCTGCCGGTTTACCAGATCATCACGCCGGGCGGCGATTCGCAGGTGGTGGCAAATCTCGAATACCGCATCCCGATCGTGGGACCGGTCACCCTCGCCCCGTTCGTGGATATCGGGATGAACAAGATCCTGTACACCAGCCAGCTCAAAGTGAATAGCGACCAGGTGGTCAACCTGAACAACCAGTTCCCCTCGGCCGGGTTCACGGATAAGGTGCTGATTGCTCCCGGTACGCAGGCCGTTCGCTCGTCAATGGGCGTGGAACTCTCCGTGATTCTGCCGATTGTGCAGGCGCCCTTCCGAATCTATTGGGCGTATAACCCCACAACCGTCCAGCAGGTGCTCCAGGCGCCGATTGTTCTCGACCCGTCGACCATGCCCAATGGAGCAACGGTCACCAACGCCATCAACACGTATACGCCGGCCTATCCGGATTTCGAAAAGAAGAATACCTTCCGGTTTACTATCGGCCGGACGTTCTAGCGGTAAGATGTAAGGATTCTAACCAGGATTGAACCCAGTAATGCTCAGATTCAGTAATCGCCTGCTTTCCCTCTCCGCGCTGGCGCTTGTGCTCGGAACGGGGGCGGCTCAGGCGCAGAAGTTCGCCATCATCAACATGCAGCAGGCTGTCCTGCTCACCACGGAGGGCAAGAAGGCCTCCGCCGAGATCAACGCCAAATTTACCCCTGTGAAGACAGAGATCGACGGGATGGTCAAGAACATCCAGGCGAAGCAGGACGCGTTCACAAAAAACCGCGCCACTCTGACTCCGGCGGCCGCCAGTTCGGCGCAGGCGGAGATTCAGGACCTGACCACGAAACTGCAGCGCCGGCAGCAGGACGCCCAGCAGGACCTCCAGGAGGAGGAAAACAAGCAACTGGGCAACATCGTTCCCAAACTGCAGCAGATCATCAACCAGTACGCGGCGGCGAACGGGGTCTCGTTCGTGATCGATACCAGCGCCAATCCCAATAATCTGGTTTTCGGAGACGCTTCGCTCAATATCATTGCGCCGGTCGTCACCGCCTATGAGAAGGCGAATGGCGGCGTGGTCCCGCCGGCGGGTACGGCTCCGGCAGGCGCGGCGGCCCCGGCTGCAGGCACAACGCCCAGGACAACGGCTCCCGCCCCCAGGACCACCGCGCCCAAGGCGCCTGGCGCCGGCAAATAAGATTGAGACAATAGAGGAATCAGATGAAGAGAATAATGAAGTTTTTGCTGGTCCCCGCCCTGGCGCTGGTTTCTGGCGCGGGCCTGTGGGGCCAGGCAACGAAGGTCGCGCTGATCAATATGCAGCAGGCGGTTGCACAGACCAAAGAGGGTCAGGTGCAGATCGGCGAGTTGCAAAAGAAGTACGGGCCCAAGGAACAGGAATTCCAGAAGCGCGCCCAGGAAATCCAGACCAAACAGGATCAGCTCAAGAAGACGCAGGCCACGCTGAGCGACGAAGCCAAAGCGAATCTGGAAGCTGACATCACCAAGCTCCAGACTGCGCTGCAGCGCGATCAGCAGGACACCCAGACGGATAGCCAGGAAGACGAAGACCGCATGGTGCAGGGCATCTACGGCAAGCTGGTGCAGGCGACTACGAAGGTTGCGCAGGCGAACCAGATCATGCTGGTGTTTGACGTGAGCAGCCAGCCGAACAACCTGGTCTGCTGCGGCAGCGCCATGGACATCACGAAGCAGGTTGTGGAGGAATACGACAAAGCGAATCCGTCAGCCGGCGCGGCAGCCACCACCAATGCGGCCCCGGCGGGCGCCGCGGCTCCGAAGACGACGCCGCCTCCGGCAACCCGTCCTCCGGCCGCTAATCCGGCGCCGAAACCTCCCGCCGGTAAGTAGGCGCGAGCGTGGTTCGGACGATTTCATGGGCGAAGCTGAATTGCTTCGCCCATTTTTCTTTTAATCAAGCTCGGGAGTAGAGCTCCAGCCAATGCAGCGGAAAGCCTATGTTGCTCTCGCCCTTCTCATGATGGGTTCCGCTGTCGCCGCACTCGTGTTGAGCTGGACTGCTCTCGGCCGCGAACTCGATCAGTCCGCCTACGACTTCCTCTTCCGCCTCGAATCGCCGGCGCCCTGGAAGCCGGATTCCATCATCCTCGCGATTGACGAGGAGACCCTCACGAAATACGGCGGGATTACCAGTATCCGCGCGGCGCTCAGCGACGGTCTCCAGAAGATCGCGCCCGCCCATCCAGCCGCCGTGGCCGTGGACGTCATTCTTCCCGACGCCAGCCCCACCGACGATTCGCTCGAAGACGCGTTTGCGGAAACCCACAATCTTGTCCTCTCGAGCGATTTGCTGCTGAACGGGACGTGGGAAGATCCGATTCCGCGTTTTCGCAAACACGCCGTCGCCGTGGGTGAAGTCCATGCGGATCTCGACAAATTCGACGCCGTGAGTCGCGACATTCCGCTCGAAAAGGCAGGCGCGAAGGATCGCCGGTGGGCGCTCGGCCTCGCCACATTCGCCGCTATAAAGGGCGCCACAATCCTGGAATCGCCGGACGAGCTGGTGGTCGGGGCAACTCACATCCCGTCGAAGGCCGCCAGCGGCCGCGTCATGCGGATTCGGTATACGCCTCCCTCCATGAACGGTATTCCCCGCGTGACCGTAGCGGAGCTGGACCGCAACCCGGCGTTCGCCGCGCGTTTCGGGGGCAAGGTGGTCTTCGCCGGCGTGACTGCTCAGACCGTCAGTGACCGGTGGATGACGCCTTATTCGAACGGCATCGCCATGCCCGGCATTGAGTTTCACGCCAATACCTACGAAACCATCGCGCGCCACACATTTCTGGTGGACGTTCCACTCACCTGGGTGCTGCTGGCGGCGTTTGCATTGAGCTTTGCTGTTGGCGCGGCTTTTCTGCTTGCCGCCGGATGGCCTTCCAGCCTGGCGGCGTTCGGGGTGATTGTCGCGTCTCAGCTTCTGCCCGGGATTGCGTTTTCCCACGGCCGCGTGTGGCCGTGGATGCCGGGTACATTCGCCGCGTTGTTCGGCGCCTCGGCCGCCGCCACCTGGAAATACCGTCTCGTGCGCCGCCAACTCGTCCGCGCCGAAACCGACAAAGAGCGTTACCAGCGTTCCATGCAGTTCGCGATCCACGAGCTGCGTACTCCGCTCACGGCGATTCAGGGCTCCAGCGAACTCATCAGCCGCTACGGCTCCATGCCGGAGCAAAAACGTCGAGAGATGGCGGACCTCATCAATTCCGAATCGAAACGTCTGGCCCGTATGATCGAAACGTTCCTGAGCGTGGAGCGTCTTTCGGCCGGGCAGATGGAAATGAAGCAGGAGCGGTTCGGTCTGGCGCAGGTGGTGGAACGCTGCGCCTCGCGCGCAAGGCCGCTTGCCGAGGCCAAGCAAATTGCGATCGAGATCGCCGCGTCCCCCTCGGCCGTTATCATGGGCGATGCCGAGCTGATGGAATATGCCGTCTATAATTTGCTGACGAATGCAATCAAATATTCACCATTTGAAACCCGCGTCCGCGTCGCGCTCAGCGGTGGAGACGATAATAGAAAAGATCCTGTTCGGCTGTCGGTGGAAGATCAGGGAATCGGCATGGATAAAAAAGAAGTCGGCCGCATTTTCGAGAAGTTTTATCGAACCAAACGGGCCGAGCAATCCGGCGAGGCCGGAACCGGGATTGGACTGGCGATCGTGGAACAGATTATCGCTCAGCATGGCGGCTCTATTCAGGTGGAGTCGGAACCGGGGCGCGGCTCGCGGTTCACACTAATACTGAAACACGCATGACCATAACGGATCTATGACGGAGACAGCCGAAAAGATCATCCTGGTCGAAGACGACCCTTCCGTTCGCGCCACCCTCGTGACTTTCCTCGAAATGGAAGGGTTCGATGTGGAGGCCTACTCAAACTCCCGCGGCGCCATCGAACGGCTCTCAAACGGCGGTTGTCCACTTGTTATTTCCGATATTTATATTGACGACCGGACCGGCCTGGACATCCTGAACGCGGCGAAAAAACAGGACTCCGGTTGCACGGTGATTCTGATGACTGCTCGCGGCACCATCGAAACCGTGATGGCCGCCACCCGCAACGGCTGTTTCGAATATCTCGCCAAGCCGTTCGAGCTCGATACGCTTCTTGAAGCCGTCAAGCGCGCCATTGCGGCTCGTACGCCGGACGACGATGAGGTGGAAGCCGAAGATCTGCCGGAAAGCGAAATGATCGGCAGTTCCGCGCGGATGATCGACATCTACAAGACCGTGGCGCAGGTGGCGCCCACGGATGCGACCGTCGTCATTCTTGGGGAAACCGGCACGGGTAAAGAGCTTGTGGCGCGCATGGTTCATCGCAACAGTCAGCGTTCGCAATTTCCATTTGTACCGGTGGATTGCGGAGCGATTCCTCCCACGCTGCTCGAAAGCGAATTATTCGGCGCCATGCGCGGCGCGTTCACCGGCGCCGACCGCGACCGCGTTGGCGTTTTCGAAGCCGCGCACCGCGGGACGGTATTTCTCGACGAAATCGGCGATATCGATGGCGCGTTTCAGGTCAAACTGCTGCGCTTTTTCCAGGAAAAGGAAATTCGTCCGGTGGGCGCATCGCGCGCGAAGACGGTGGATGTGCGCATTGTGGTTGCAACCAATCGCGATCTGCAGAAGATGGTGGACGAAGGCAAATTCCGCGAAGATCTCTGGCACCGTCTGAACGTGGTGACGCTGAAGATGCCGCCTCTGCGCGAGCGCCGCGCGGACGTGCCTTTGCTCGCGCACTTCTTCCTGAACAAGTACAATGCCCGTTATTCGCGGCATGTCAAAATGACGGATTCGGGGCTGCGTGAGCTCAACAATTTTATCTGGCCTGGCAATGTTCGCCAGTTACAGCATCTGATCGAACGCCTGAGCATTCTCGCGCCGAACGACCGTATCGATGCGGAAAGCGTGCAGGACGCCATCGCGGCCATGGAGCAGAAAGAAGGCGGCGGTGAGACGCTGGCCGAAACGGAAGCCGATCAGATTCGCCGGGTGCTCGCCGCTACCGGCGGCAATAAGAGCCGCGCTGCTCAGGTTTTGGGGATCGAACGCAAAACGCTGTACCGCAAGCTTGAGAGGATGAAACAGTAAGTTATGTCAGCAATTGAAGTGGGCGCCATCACGGATGAGTTTTCGCCGGATATCAAGGTGGCGGCTGAGGCGATGCAGGGCCTTGGCATGAAGGGCGCCGAACTGCGCGTCATCAACGGGAAGAATGTCATGGACCTTTCCGACGCCGAGCTGGATTCGGCGCTCGAAGTGGTTCACAACGCCGGTTTGCAGGTGGTTTCGATCGCGTCGCCCATCCTGAAGTGCACGCTGCCGGACGCGCCGGACGTCGACCCGCGCTTCCAGCAGGATATTTTTGCGTCGAAGCACAGGTTTGAGGATCAGCCGCGTTTGGCGCAGCATGCGTTTGAAATTGCGAAGCGGTCCGGCGCGAAGATTGTCCGCGTGTTTTCCTATTGGCGTGTCATTGATCCACCCGCTGTTTTTGAACGAGTGGTGGACGCCCTCCAGGAACTCGCCGACCGCGCCGCTGAGCACGATCTCATCATCGGCCTTGAAAACGAGCACGCCTGCAATATCGCCACTGCGCAGGAGACCGCGCGCGTTCTGGCGGCGATCGATCACGACAATCTGAAGGTGGTCTGGGATCCCGCCAACGCCTATGTTTCAGGCGAAGAGCCTTTCCCGCGCGGCTACGATCTGCTGGATTCGCGCCGCATCGCGCATGTCCACGCGAAAGACTGCACAATGGAAGGCCACAAGCCTGTGTGGGGGCCGGTCGGTGAGCGCGATATCGACTGGGTGGGCCAGATCGCGGCTTTGAAGGAAGACGGCTATAACGGCTACATCAACCTCGAAACCCACTGGCCGGGGCCGAACGGCAACAAGCTGGAAGGCAGCGCCATCTGCGGACGCAACCTGAAGAAACTGGTGGCCGGTATCCCGCTAGAATAGTAGTTTCCCTATGATTTCGCGCGCGGAAGCTCTCGATATGTTCGAATCCGATGACCTGATTGGCATCGGGATGGAGGCGGACGCCATTCGCCGGAAGCTGCATCCGGATGGCATCGTTTCCTACATCATCGATCGCAACATCAATTACACGAATTTCTGTACGGAGTATTGCAGCTTCTGCGCCTTCTACCGGCCGCTGGGGCATCAGGAAGGCTACATCCTGCCGCGTGAGGTGATCTTCGACAAGATTCAGGAGACGATCGATCTTGGCGGTACGGGCTTGCTTTTTCAGGGCGGGCTGCATCCGGACCTGAAGATCGAGTGGTACGAAGATCTGCTGCGCGCTATTAAGGCGAAGTTCAATATCTGGTGCCATTGCTTTTCCGCACCGGAGATTACGAACATCGCAGACGTGAGCGGGCTTAGCCTGCGGGACACGATCGCGCGGCTGCGGGATGCGGGGCTCGATTCCATTCCCGGCGGCGGCGCCGAAATTCTGGATGATGCCGTGCGGCACAGGATCAGCCGGTTGAAGTGCAATACGCAGGATTGGATCGATGTGCACCGCACGGCCCATTCGCTTGGTATGCGGACCACCGCAACGATGATGTTCGGCTGCGGCGAGACCATTGAGCAGCGCATGAATCACTTCGATATTGTCCGGCAGATTCAGGAAGACACCGGAGGATTCACGGCGTTTATTCCCTGGGCGTTTCAGCGCGAGCTGACGTCGCTCGGGCGGTTTGTGAAGGAAGAAGCGACTGCTGTCGAATACCTGAAGACGCTCGCGATCTCACGGATTTATCTGGATAATATTTTGAACGTCCAGAGCTCGTGGGTGACGCCGGGTTTGAAGACCTGCCAGGTGGGGCTGCGTTTTGGTGGTAATGATGTGGGCAGCATCATGATCGAGGAGAACGTGGTTTCGGCGGCAGGCACGCATTATCGCGCGACGGAAGAAGAACTGCGGCGGCTCATTCGCGATGCTGGGTTCGTTCCGAAGCAGCGTGATACGCTCTATCGCACGTATTTTCTGAATTAGCATGCAGGGCCGAGCTTCGGCTCGCGGCTGGGCGGAAGCCCCGTCCACTACGGGTTCTGCGCTGGGTAGTGCAGTGAATCCATCAGCCAGTCCTTGTTCTCTGCCACCGCGCCCTTCAGCTTCTCCACCAGGTCCTCACGTCGCTCGAAAAGCCGGTACGGCTCGCGCTTCCCGTGCTTTTCCATCAGCGCTTTCACGATGAACGGCATCATCATCGAATAATCGCCCGGCAGACTTTCGGTCGATTGCTGATACGTATCCTTATCCACCTTGCCCCACGTCACTGCTTCGGCAGGCGGGCAGGAGGAGAGTGATCCGTCCGTTACCGGCGCGGTCGTGATCTGCACGTCGAACTCGTAGCCCCGCACATTCGGCAGCCCCAGCACCTGACCGAGCGCGGGCTCCGGCTGCAGGTTGTAGTTCTTCGGCACGCCGCCGCCCAGAATCAGCGTCGCGATCGACTTTGCGTCGCTCTCGAACAAGCCCCAGTGATGGTACGCGCAAGCTTCGAAAACCTCGGCATGCAGATCCAGATCGAAGCTGTAATTTTCGACCAGCCCCGCCTGCTTCATCGCCCAGAGCTTCATCGAATTGAGAAACACGCTGCCATCCGCGGGCGCGCCAACAAATACGGGAACTCCCAGCTTGTGGCACGTCGCGAGCAATCCCGGCTTCACGCCGACATGGCGCTCCTGCGCGGCGTAATAGGCGCCCAGGCGATTGCGCAACTCGGTGCCCGTCATTTTCTTCTGGAATTCGGGGCGCATCAGGACCGCCGTCAGGAATTTATCCTGATCGAGCAGAACGCTCTCGTCGAAGCCCATGTCGGTGACGCGAATGACGCTTTCATCGCGCAGCGCGCCGTCGTCGCCAAAGATCGGCACTTCGTAAATCGGATCTTTCGTGTGTTCGTTCAGGCTGCGGTGGCCGTCGTGATAACAGACCGCGTCGGTCGTGCTGATGTACGCCACCCAACCGGCTTCGAGCAGCGGGATGAGCCAGGCCTGGTGCTGTCCGGAGACGGTGACTGGCCCCGCTACCGATACGGTCAGCGGGCATCCGGCGCCGATCGCACGATCCAGGATGCTGTAAACGCGCCGTAGAATGGCGCCGCCAAACGCCGGGAGACAGTGTTCAAAAATTTCGCTAACGGAATTACATTCATCGACGCGCCGCACGCGCACCGGTCTTCTCTCATGGGATGGCATCTCTCTGAGTTTCGCATCCCGCGCGTTTCTTCTAGAATGAACCCAGGACTCAAAAATGGCCGACGATCAGAACAAACAGCTCACCGGACCGGATCTGAATTCCGGCGTTGCATTCAGCAAGCTCGAAGAAAGCCAGCCGCTGCTCGGCCACTACGAAGGAGAGGCCGTTATCCTGGTTCGCCGGGGCGATGAAATTTTCGCGACATCGGCGACCTGCACGCACTATGGTGGCCCGCTGGCTGAAGGGCTGGTAGTCGGCGAGACTGTCCGGTGCCCCTGGCACCATGCGCGATTCGATCTGCGCACCGGCGAAGCGGTTGGCGCGCCCGCGCTGAATCCAATCTCCTGTTACGAAGTCGAACGCACCGGAGACAACGTTCGGATCAAATCGAAGAAGGAAACCGATTTCCGCACAACCTGCCCGCTGAATCCGTCATCGGTCGTGATCGTCGGCGCGGGCGCGGCGGGCAAAGCCTGCGCGGAGATGCTGCGAACGAAAGGTTATTCCGGTCCCATCACGCTCGCGGGTAATGAGCAGCCCGGGCCGGTAGATCGTCCGAATCTTTCGAAGGACTACCTGGCGGGTAACGCGCCGGATGAATGGATTCCGCTGCGCCCAGCAGAGTACTACGCCGAAAAGAAAATCGATTTGATCCTCGGCGATCCGGTCGCGAAGATCCAGCCGAAGGAGCAAACAGTTTCGCTGCAGAGCGGCCGCGCGCTGAGCTACGGAGCGCTGTTGCTCGCCACCGGCGCCGAGCCGCGCACGCTGAAGATTCCCGGCGCCGATCAGCCCCACGTTTTCCTTCTCCGCACACTGGCTGACAGCAATGCCATTGTCGAAAAAGCAAAGCAGGGGGGCCGTTGCGCGATCGTCGGCTCCAGTTTTATTGGCCTCGAAGCAGCAGCCGCGCTCCGCGCGCGCGATATCGATGTCACGGTCATCAGCCAGGATCCAATGCCGCTGGCGAAAGTCCTCGGCGAAGAGCTGGGACGCTGGATTCAGAAACTGCACGAACAGCACGGCGTCAAATTCATCTTCAACACCACGCCCAAGGCGATCCACAAAGATCGTGTGGAGTTAAGCGATGGTAAATCGGTGCCCGCCGCCATGGTCGTGCTCGGCGTCGGCGTCTCGCCGCGCACGTCTCTGGCGGAAGCGGCGGGATTGGAAGTTGATAACGGCGTCGTGGTCGATGCCGATCTCCGCGCCGCCGCGAATGTTTTCGCCGCTGGTGATATCGCGAAATATCCGGATCCGATCTCCGGAGAACAGACGCGCATCGAACACTGGGTTCTGGCCGAACGCCACGGGCAATCCGCCGCCCGTACGATGCTGGGCATCGGCGGCCCTTTCCGCGAAGCTCCTTTTTTCTGGAGCCAGCACTACGACACGCCGATTAACTACGTCGGCCACGCATCGAAGTGGGATAGCTGCGAAGTTCAGGGCGATCTGGAGAAGAGCGACGCCGCCGTCATCTATCGCAAAGGCGAAAAAGTGATTGCGCTCGCGACTGTGGGCCGCGATCAGCTTTCGCTCAAAGTGGAAGCGGCGATGGAAGCGGGCGACGAAGCCGCGGTCGAAGCGGCGCTGCGGGCCTGATCACTCGATCCGGAAATCCCAGACGCGCAGTTCGATTTTGCTTTCGGTATATTCGATCCACGCGTATTCGCCCGGCTTCAGCGGCTCCTGCGGCCAGACTTTGTAGAAGTCGTCGCCATCAAGCTGCTTCGTAAAGATCGGAACCAGCGTGCGCGTCTCCAGATTTTCCTTTGTGACCGGCACGATCTCCACTTCTTCGAGCACGCGAATTCCCTTGCCTGGCGTGACCTGCACCAGCCCGAAGCTCTGCTGCTTCGACAAACGAAAGTAAAATTCGGGGCGATTCTCACTGACCAGGTTGGCCGAATGTTCCCCGTTCAACTCCACGGTTGCCTTGCCCGCAATGATGGGCACAGGCGTCAGAACTTTCAAAATGCTTCGGCCTTTACTCGTGTGGACCGTGATGTCGGCCACCGGAAAGGTTCGAACGGCTTCGTTTTCGATTCTGTAAACGCCGGAGTCCTGCGGGATTTTTGCGAGCTCCGCCCGCTCGGCGCGCGCCGCCTGCTCTTCCGCATCGAACTCGCGGGCGCGACGGTCGAGGTCGGCCTGTCTGGCCCCTGCTTCTTTTTCCGTCTTTTTCAGATCGACGAGCGAAACCGGAATCTCCTCCCACTCGTTTCGATCCGCGCTGTAGTAGCGAACGCGGTCTCCATTGACCTGGTATTCGCGGACGAGTTGGAAATCGCCATCAGTCGTATACAACTTCACATTGGCCGCGGCGAGCGGCAACAGAAACAGAACGAAACCGAGCAAAACGCGCCGCATGACTTCCCGATTTCATTCTATTCCGTTTTGCAACACCCCTATAATGAAAGCGGATGAGACATCGCAAACTTGGCAGAACGGGTTTTGACGTCAGTGAGGTTGGATACGGCGCGTGGGGGATCAGCGGGAAGCAGTGGATCGGCTCCTCGACGAACGATGCGCTTGCGGCTCTGCGCGCGGCGGTCGAAGGCGGCATTGACTTCATCGACACCGCGCTGGCGTATGGCGATGGCATCAGCGAGCGCCTGGTTGGCCAGATCGTCCGGGAGACCGGGGGCCGCGCGCGCGTGGCCACCAAGGTTCCGCCAAAGAATCGGCTCTGGCCTGCGCGGGACGGAATTGGAATCGAGGATGTTTTTCCCTATGACTACATCATCGAAAGCGCGGAGGAGAGCCTCCGCAATCTCAATCTCGACGCCATCGATCTGCTGCAACTGCATGTCTGGAATCCGGACTGGGTGGATCGCGACGAGTGGCGGCGGGCGTTCGAAGCCCTGAAACAATCCGGTAAAGTGCGCGCGGTCGGCGTTTCGATCAACGATCACCAACCGGATTCGGGCGTAGGCATCGTTGAAACCGGGCTGATCGATACGGTGCAGGTGATTTACAACATCTTCGATCAGAGCGCGGAAGCGAAGCTGTTCCCGGCCTGCGTGAAGCACAACATTGGAGTGATCGCGCGTGTACCGTTTGACGAGGGTTCGCTCGCCGGGCGCGTCACCCCGGCGACCGTTTTCCCGGAAGGCGATTTTCGCAATCATTATTTCCGCGGCGACCGGAAGCAGCAGGTTGCTGACCGGGTGGCGGCGATCCTCAGCGATCTGAAGCTGGCCGACCCGGAAGCTCTGCCAGGGATCGCGATCCGCTTCTGCCTGTCCTCGCCGGCCGTTTCTTCCGTGATTCCCGGAATGCGGTCGCTGAAGAGCGTCTCCGGCAACATCACGGCGTCCGGCCAGGGTCCGCTTCCCAGCGATCTTCTCGATACGCTGCGTGGACACCGTTGGGATCGTAATTTTTACGACTAAACCGGCAGCCTCTCCATTAAAGAAATCAGCGTTACGGGCCGATAGAAGTTCAAGGAAGAACTTATGGCCCGTAACTTTTTTTTGGCCGCGGCCTCATGGCTGGGCACTGCCGCCGTCGCTTTCGGCGGATTGAATCCTTCGGCTGCGCCCCACATGCCGCTTTTCTTTGCGGCGAACCACGGACAAACCGATCCG
>DASYCD010000273.1:0-3182 GCA_036500405.1 Bryobacteraceae bacterium | reverse complement strand
ACGCCGTTCACGCTTGTGAAGATCAGCCAGTTGTATGCAGGAAGCCGGCCGAGGGCGGCATCGAGCGCCGCATAGTCGGCAGCAGGCTGGATCTCGATCGTCGGAAGTTCCACCACATCCGCGCCGAGCTGATGCAGTATCGATGTTAATGCGCCAGCCTGCTCCGCGGCGCGCGTGACGACGATCTTCTTCCCGAACAGCGGCAGTTTCTCAAACCAACTTAGCTTTTCGCGCAGCCGCACGACTTCGCCGACGATAATCGTCGCGGGCGGCTTCAGGCCGCGCTCGTGGATCAGCCCCGGCAGTGTGGCAAGCGTTCCTTCGACGACTTCCTGATCCGGCCGTGTTCCCCATCGAACGGCCATCGCGGGGGTAGATGACGAACGTCCGCCTTCCAGAATCTTCGCCACGATCTCATCGACATGCGAAAGCCCCATGTAGATGACCAGCGTCTCGGCCGTGCCGACTTTCGTCCAGTCGATTTTCATTACGTCATGGCCCGTGGTGAACGTGACGACCGACGTGTGATCGCGATGCGTCAGCGGAACGCCCGTATAAGCCGCGATGCCCAGCGGCGACGTCACGCCCGGGATCACTTCATAAGGAATGCCAGCCGCGGCCAGGGCTTCGGCCTCTTCGCCCCCGCGTCCGAAGATAAACGGATCGCCACCCTTCAGCCGCACCACAGTCAGACCGCGGCGCGCGCGATCGATCATCAGATCGCAGATTTCTCCCTGCGAGCACGCATGATCGGATTTCTTCTTGCCGACGTAGATCAGCTCGGCGTTCGGGGGAGCAAGAGCCAGCAGCGCCGGATTTGCCAGATGGTCATGCAGAACCACATCCGCCGCTTCGAGCGCGCGCTTCGCTTTGAGCGTGATGAGCTCAGGATCGCCCGGACCCGCGCCCGCCAGGTAAACCATGCTCATGGAGCGCCGGCGCCGTCGCCGTCGCTTGCCCGGCCGTCCGATTCCGCATGCGACGCATTGAGAATCTCGCGGGCGCCGCGCTCGAGCAGCACCTTTGCGACGGCTCGGCCGAGTTCGGCCGGTTTCGTGCATTCGCCGGTCGCCGTGTAGCGAATCATCGCGGCTCCATCGGGCGAAAAGACAGCGCCGGTCAGAAACATGTCCGTATTTTCGAGTGTGGCGAACGCGCCTATGGGAACCTGGCAGCCTCCGCCAAGCTCACTGAGCATCGCGCGCTCGGCGCTGACAGGAAGACGAGTCCACGGATCGTCGAGCGGCGCGCAGGCTTCGAGCGCCTCGCTGTGTTCGAGTGTTTCGATCGCCAGTGCCCCCTGACCCACCGCGGGGCACATAATGTCCGGCCGGAAAGTTTCGCTGATGATGTTGCCCCAGCCGAGCCGGCGCAGTCCCGCGGCTGCCAGCACGATGGCATCGAACTCGCCCTTTTCCACCTTGCCGATGCGCGTATCTACGTTGCCGCGGATGGACTGGATATCGAGATCGGGCCGAATACGCCGCAACTGCGCGATGCGCCGCAGTGAACTCGTGCCCACGCGCGCGCCGAACTTGAGGTCGCGCAGTTTGCCGCCGACCATTGCGTCGCGCTGGTCCTCACGTTTCGGAATGGCGGCGATGGTCAGGCCCTTGGGCAGTTCCGTCGGCAAATCCTTCAGGCTGTGGACCGCGAGATCAATGCGCTTATCGAGGAGCGCTTCTTCAATCTCTTTCGTGAAGAGACCCTTGCCGCCGACTTTGTGGAGCGGCGAGTCGGTAATCTTATCCCCCGTGGTGCGGATGATTTCGATCCGCGTCTCCACGCCGCGAACTTCGAGTCGCGATTTGATATGGTTTGCCTGCCACAGGGCAAGCTGAGAACCCCGCGACCCGATCACAAGCATGTTTTCAGTTTAACGAGTACGCTCTATCGCTGCAGATGAAACACCTTGCGGATGACCTCGATGGCGCTTTCGCCCTGCGGCTCATTCGCGTGGCGGCGCAGCTCTGAAATGGGACCGTGCGCCACTTTGTTGATGATGGATCGCGTCATCGCTTCGATCTGCTGTTGCTGCTCCGCAGTGAGATCGGTGCGGCGGAAGAGCTTCGCCACTTCGCCCGAACGAATCTCCTCCAGCGCCGATTGCACGCTCACAATCGCCGGCGTGACTTCCTCAATGCGCAGCCGCGCCATCGTGCGGTCCACTTCTTCGGCGACGATCGCCTCCGCCAGGCCCGCCTGCTTCTCGCGCTCGCGCATATTGGCGTTCACCACGCCGGCGAGATCGTCCACGTCATACAGAAACACGTTATCGATCTCATTCACCGCTGGATCGATATTCCGCGGCACCGCGATATCGATCAGGAACATCGGCTTGTTGCGCCGCTCGGCGATGACCCGCTGCATATCGTCGCGCGTCAGGATGTAATTGGGCGCGCCGCTCGAGGCGATCACGATATCCGCCTGATGGAGCATGTCCGGAAACGCGGAATATTCCACCACGCGTCCATCGAACAGCCTTGCCATTTCTTCGGCGCGAGAGCGGGTTCGGTTCGTGACGAAAATCTTCTTCGCGCCGGAACGCCGCAGGTGCTTCGCGGCCAGCTCGCCCATCTTTCCCGAGCCGATAATCATCACGCTCTGGCCATTGAGCGATCCGAATCTTTCCTTTGCGAGTTCGACCGCGGCATAACTTACCGACACCGCCATCTGGCCGATCCCCGTTTCTGAGCGAACGCGCTTTGCCACGCCGAACGCGCGCGTCATCACGGTTTCGAGCAGACCGCCGACCGTGCCTTCGGTGCGCGCGGCGGCATACGCGGTCTTCATCTGCCCGAGTATCTGCGGTTCGCCGACCACCATGGAATCGAGACTTGCCGCCACGCGGAAAATATGCTGGATCGCGTCACGCGATTCGAACCGGTAGAGGTGAGTATCGAGGGCGTGAGCCGGGATATGCCAGTCTTCCAGGAATTGGCTCACCAGGGCGTCCGGGCTGATGTGATCCGGAGTGGAAACGGCAAACTCAACGCGATTGCAGGTGGAAAGGATGACAACTTCCGCGGCGCCCTGGCGCTGCAATTCCTGGAGCGCGCGCGGAATCTCCGCTTCGGAAATAGCCAGCTTTTCGCGCACCTGGATGGGCGCGGTCTTGTGGCTCAATCCTGTGAGAAGCAGCTTCATTACAAGAGCCGGTCCTGCAGGCCGGCATGCGCGGC
>DASYCD010000272.1:0-22186 GCA_036500405.1 Bryobacteraceae bacterium | reverse complement strand
GAGAACATCCTCCTCGCCGAAACCGCCGCCGAAATGCAGCGCGCCGTCGATCTCCTCTCGCAATCGCCCGAACGATGGCGAGCCCTCGCCGCGGCAGGCCACGCCCTGGTCGGGCACGAATACGACTGGAAGAGCCTCGGCCGCCGCCTGTTTGACATCCATTCGCTCTCACTGAAGGAACCGCGCGCCTGACGATTTTTCGGTCCGCTATACTGAGGCTCTGAACTTGCCCGACTCGCAAAACTCCGAACTCCCCGCGCCCCCTCTGAGGCAGATCCGCGTGGTCAAATTTATGGAAGCGGCCAGCGTCACCGGCCCCGCCGCCAACGTCATTCGGTTCTGCAAAGTCGCGCACGAGGTTGGCGAGGTGAAGATCACCATCGCGGCATTCCATCGTTCCCCCGGAACAGGCGCCGGGACGCCATGGAATACATTTTTCGATGCTCTCACCACCGCCGGAATCGAATTCGACGTGGTCCGTGAAAAGCGGCGCTTCGATCCCGGGGTGATCGCCCAGATGCGCGAAATAGTGAGCCGGCGGAATGCGGACATCGTTGCGTCACACGCCACCAAATCTCACTTCCTCGTGCGCTCCGCTGGACTCCACCATCACTATCCCTGGATCGCCTATCACCACGGTTACACGTCGGAAGATTTGAAGATGCGGCTTTACACGCAGCTCGATCGCTGGTCTTTACCCGCGGCCCGCCGCGTCGTTACCGTCTGCGGTCCTTTTGCGAAGATGCTCGCCGAAACAAGGGGAGTTTCTCCGGACCTCATCAAGGTGCTTCCAAATTCGATGGAGCCGGCCCCGCTGCCCGATCCCGAGAAAATGCGGGAAGTTGCCCGGAGCATTGGCCTGCCGGAAAACGTCCGAGTGATTCTTACCATCGGACGTCTCTCCACGGAGAAAGCGCAGATTGATCTCCTGCATGCTTTCGCGTTGATGAAGACCCCGGACCTGCGGCTCGTCCTTGTGGGGAATGGAATTGATCGGGGCAAGCTGGAGAATGCCGCCGCCACTCTGGGCATTTCCGGCCAGACCATATTCGCCGGTCAGCACCGCAATGTGTGGCCGTTCTACAATCTGGCCGAGATCTTTGTCCTGCCTTCGCTCAGCGAAGGCTCACCGAACGTTCTCCTCGAGGCAATGATGGCGCAGACCCCAATCGTCGCCACGGCGGTGGGCGGTGTGCCGGAAACCGTGGAGCATGAGTCGAGCGCCCTGCTGGTTCCATCGCGGGAGCCGGAGAAACTCGCCGAAGCCATGCGCCGTCTGCTCGACTCGCCGGAACTCAGAGCGCGGCTCGCCGCCAACGCCTTTGCGCGCGTCAAAGAGCATTTTTCGTCCCGATCCTACTATGAGCGCTGTAGTGCGATTCAACGGTGCGTTGTCGCGGAGCCGCGCTAACGGGCCGGCTCGTTCAGGTACCGGCGGTAAATCGACTCCATGCACTGCATGGCGGCTTCACGCGAAAGATTCTTCGCAACCCACTCCGATCCCGCCGAAGCCAGCCGATTCCTCAGTTCATCGCTGGTTACCATCGTCGCGAGTTGACGCGCCAGGTCTTCCACATCTTCTGGCGCGAACAGCAACCCCGTTTCGCCGTGCCGTACCAGTTCCGGATTTCCCCCCACATTCGACGCCACAGCCGCGCATCCGCATGCCATCGCTTCCATCAGCGAATTGGAAAATGCTTCTGAAGTGGAGGGCAGCACAAAAACGTCGATCGCATGCAGCCACGGCGTCACATCCGGCGTGGATGGCTGAAAAACGCACTGATCCACAAGCCCGAGCTCACGCATCTGGTTCCCAATCTCTTCGCGCATCTGTCCGCTACCGACGATGGCGAGCTTCAACCCCGGCCGCAGATCTTTGATCCGCGCAAACGCGCTCACCAGCGTGCACACGCTTTTGATCGGCCGCAGCACGCTCACGGACCCGATCACCAGCCCCGCATCGCGCAACGCCGCCGGCTTCTCATCACTGCTTCCCCGTGGCCGGAACACCGAAGTATCAAGGCCATTCCGGCAGACGTGGATCTTGCCCGCGGGCAGCCCATAATCCTCGCGCAGATGCCGTCCCACGGCCTCGCAATTCACCACGATGCCGTCCGCCAGGCGATGCGCGATGCGATTCAGTTTGCGGTTGGAAGCAAAGATCGTCGTTTCGAAGCACCGCTGGCTCGAGAGCACCACCGGTCCGCCCGGCAGCTTCGCCACCGGCACTGCATAGGTATTGGTCGAGGTGTCGAAAGAATGCAGCAGGCGAATCGAATGCCGGCGCATATAGCTGGAAAATCGCGCCAGCAGCCGGAACGACTGCGGATCCTTAAGCGAGTTGATCGGCAGTTCCAGAATCGGGATTCCGCGCCGCCGCAGCTCATCTCCGCGAAAACCCTCGCTGTCCACGCACGCCACATGCGGCGTGAAAACGGCAGGATCGAGCGCCAGCGCGGTTTCGGCCATCTGCCGTTCCGTGCCCCCCGTGCCCAGTGCCCGGGTCATCAGCATCACATTGCGCGGCGCCATCAGAATGCCCCCAGGAAGGCTGGAACCTCAGACATTCCCCAGGGCATTCTGCGACCGGATCCATTCGAGATCGCCCCCGCGGGTCGTCAGATAAAGCGCGGCCGCCATTCCGGAGAACAGCGGAAGGGACAGGTGATACGCAACGTGATCGAAGGTCGTGTTGATGGCATAGGCCACCAGAATGCCCAAAAGACAGGCGGATATCGCGAAAACTCTCTCTGCACCCGGTTGGTTTCGGGTTTTTCGCATGATCCCGAAGCATATTTTGATGGAGCCGAGCACGATGAGGGTATAGCAGAGGAATGCCGGAATGCCGCATTCGCTCGCTACCTGCGTCCAGGCATTATGAGTACCGAGCGCCGGAGTATGAGTTCCGTGCGCCATATCGTAGCGATACAGTGCATCCCGGAACGTTTCCGGCCCTGTCCCGAAAAGAGGGTGCGTCGCTGCGAACAGGAGACTGATTTCGAGCAGGTGAGTCCGTTCCACCTGGGACGTCTCCGCTTCGCCTTCGGCGCTGGAGGCGAGAGACGACCCCGGAACTTCAATGTGCACCAGACGCGCCAGAGTCGCGCCGGAAATCAGCGGTATCACCGCGATGCCCGGCAAGAGCAGCGCAATGATCGTCATGTGCTTCCCCGAGAAGAGGAACCAGATGGCGAGGCAACCCAGCAGCGCAAGAAACCCGCCCCGCGAGCCGGTTTTCAGCATGAAAAACAGCGTCAGAAGAAACAGCGCGCCGCCCAGAACTTTGCTGAGGCCGGATTTCTGCCAGACCAGATACATGCTGAAGCCGAGACTACACACCAGATTTAAAGCGAAATCGTTCGAGTTGCCGAGAAAGTTGCTGCCGGTGATGATCAGCCTGCCCGCGGCATCCGGATGCCCGAAGAGGATCGCCTCCAGAAGCATGAGTGCAGTGCAGATGACATTCACCATCATCAGCTTATGAACGTTCCGGATCGTCAGCGCGAAAGCGGTGCACCAAAAATAGATGACGATCGTCCGCGTAAAGTAGTACTCGATCATCTCGAAGCTTTCGCCCTTGACCATGCTGAACGCGGTGGAAAACAGCAGGCAGACCCCAAATCCGATCCAGAGCTTGCCGATAAACGGCTTGACGCCTCGGGTCAACGTCCCGCATATCACCAGAGCAAGAATCGCCAGCGGACCGAAAACCCAGGAAAGATAAGCTTTGCCCCCCACGTGGTTCAGAATGTCGTTGCTGAAGGCGGAAAGAAGAAAGCCCGAAGCGCAGATCAGTCCGAAATTGTGGAGAGAGGATAACGGCGGCGTGGCGCCGAATTTCGGATCGTCCGCCGTGGAGGCAGCGGCCGCCGGGGTGGATAAACCGGCCGCCGGGGTGGCTAAACTGTTGGAAACTTTCGGCGCCAGCCGTGGAAAGCCCCCCGTGTTCGGTGCTTTTGGCTTCCGGATTACCGGCGCGGCGGCCGGATTTGATGCGGAACGGGCTGGATGAACCGCCTCTTCCTGTGATGGCGGACGCCATTTGCGCACAGGCTTGGGTGTATTCAAAACTCGATCCATAGGTAAAATCCCAGCCTGCTCAGATTTATCCATTATCGCTCATGGGGAAAGGTCACCCTCCCCACCACCCCTCCGGGGATACGTGCGATGCTAGACTGAACAGTTTCCGATGGCAGACGTCTCTCAATGTCTCTCCGTGATCGTCCCCTCCTATAACGAGGAAGCGACGATCGCGCAGGTAGTCCGGAAAGTGCTTCGGCTGCCGGCTGTGCTCGAAGTCATCGTCGTGAACGATTGTTCGCGCGACCGCACAGCGGAAATCGTCCAAAGACTGATAGCGGAGGACCCCCGCGTCCGTCTCCTCCAGCACAGCGTCAACCGCGGCAAAACCGCGGCCCTGCAAACCGGCTTCGCGGAAGTGCGCGGCGAGATCGTCATTGTGCAGGACGCCGATCTGGAATACGACCCCGAGGAAATTCCGGAGGTCATCCAGCCCATCATCGACGGTAAGGCGGACGTGGTCTACGGTTCGCGATTCCTGGTTCGTAAGGCGTCCCGCGTTTTGTACTTCTATCACTTTCTGGCGAACAAGGCGCTCACGTTCACCTCGAACCTGTTCACCAATATCAATCTCACGGACGTCGAAACCGGCTACAAAGCCTTCCGCTCGCAGATCATGCGGAACATGAAGATCACGTCGAGTGGCTTCGGGTTTGAGATTGAGGTGACGGCGAAGGTCTCCAAGTTGAAGTGTGCGATGTACGAGGTGCCAATCAGCTACTACGGCCGTACTTACGAACAGGGCAAAAAAATTGGCACGATGGACGGGATCGCGGCGTTCTGGTACATCCTCCGCTATAACGTTTTCTGCGATTTAAACTCGTCTTTCACCACAATCCCCACCTTCCCTTCTCATACGGAGGAGTAACCCACAGGAATGGCCCGGCTGGCAGTCCGTTTTTGCGTCTGCTTTACAGTCGCTTTCCTGTTCCTCACGCTTACTCCATTCGCGGCGTGGATCATCGGCCGCCTGTGCGGACCGATCACCAAACCCGACGGCGACATCCTCATCGTTCTCACTGCTGACGCCCAGCCGGATGGCATTGTCGGACACGCATCCTACCCGCGCGCGTTCGCCGCGGTAAAAGCCTGGCAAACGGGGCACTTTCGAGCAGTTGTAGTGAGCGGAGGCTACATGGACAACAATCGCCGCTCGCTGTCCTCCATCATGGCCGAATACATGATCGGATCGGGCATTCCGCGAGACCACGTTTTCCTGGAGGAGCGCTCCATCAGCACGCGCGAGAACGCCCTCCTCACGAAACAGATCATCGCCTCCTGGCCAGGCAAACGCGTCCTCCTGACGAGCGATCTCCACATGTATCGCGCCCTCCGGACCTTCGAGAAGGTGGGTCTCTCGGCCGCGCCACGCCCCGTCCCCGAAGTCACCGCCCGCTGGAACCGTCCCTTCGACCGCCTCCCGTACGTTGCTTCCGTCCTGACCGAACTTTTGAAGATCGTGTACTACCGAGCCCACGGCTGGATCGCTCTCTAGTCCGAGGCTGCGGGGCAGGGATGGCATCCTGCCGGCCGATTGCGAATCGGCCAGGTCGGTAGACGTCAATGCTCGGACTGACGAAGTCCGGCTTGGTACCCTCAACCTCAGTGACAATCTTTTTTCGGGTTTGTTTCAGATTTTCCAAATGATTGAATCTAAATAGCTTAATTGCTGTAATGGGTTCGTTTCTTCGAATCACCCGTAACGGTTGAATGTTTCCCTGTGGTACAGATGGGCTGTGATTTTTTCCCTCGGTTCCCACAGCGATGACGTCCGCCGCATCGAAAGCCGTCTTGCGGACCTGAAGCTATACACCGGAGCGCTCGATGGCAACTACGGAGGCGGCGTCGAATCGGCCGTCAAATCCTTCCAAACGTCACACGGGCTCACGCCAGACGGCGTTGTCGGCGACGACACATGGAAAGCCCTCTTCAATGGCGAAGCCCCTCCAGCAAACCAGCTTGCAAACGCGCCGTTGGCCGAACGCTGTCTCGCCCTCACCGGCGCCTTCGAGACCTCCGTGGGCGTTCCGGATTGTTTCTGCGGCCTCACCGGCGATTTCGACGGCCAGGGTCTCAGCTTCGGCGTCGTGCAATGGAACCTCGGCCAGGGCACCCTTCAGCCGCTGTTGAACGAAATGCTAACCGGCCACGAAGATGTCCTCCGTGGCATCTTCCACGATCATTTCACCGACCTCCAGAGCATGCTCGCCGCGCCCCGCAACACACAGCTTCAATGGACGCGGAACATTCAGGACCCGAACCGTCACACCATCTTCGAACCCTGGAAAGGTCTCTTCCAGGCGCTGGGCCGCACGCCGGAATTCCAGGCAATCCAGGTGGACCATGCCGCCGCCCTCCACGCCGCCGCTCAGAATCTCTGCCTTCGGTTTGGCGTCACAAGCCAACGCGCCCTCGCCCTCATGTTCGATATCCGCGTTCAGAACGGCTCCATCGATCAGAAGACCGAAGCCAAAATTCGCGCGGACTTCGCCACCATGGCGCCCAATGACGAAGTGGCCCGGCTGCGCTCCATCGCTAATCGCCGCGCCGAAGCGGCCGCTCCGCAATTCGTCGAAGACGTGCGTGTCCGCAAACTGACCATCGCTAATGGCGCGGGCACGGTTCACGGCATCGCCTGGGATCTCGAAGCCCAGTTCGGTATCAGCCTGCACACTGCTGATTAGGCAAGGGTTGCGCTTGCCCCGACCCGGGAATAACCTATAGTCGCCATGAAAATCTCACGCCGCGCGGTCATCGCGCAATCCGCTGCCGTCTGGGGTGCGTCCAGACTCCTGAGTCCCGCCAGGCTGAACGCGCAACAGCAGCCCGCCTCTCCCCCGCCTCCTCCCGATCCCCGCCAGGAATCTACCCGCGAGCAACGCATGAAGTGGTGGCGCGACGCGCGCTTCGGCATGTTCATTCACTGGGGACTCTATAGCGTTCTCGGCCGCCACGAGTGGGCCATGGAAGATGAGGCAATCCCGGTCCACGAATATGAGCGGCTCGCCAAACAGTTCAAGCCCAAACCGAACGCCGCGCGCGACTGGGCGAAGCTCGCCAAACAGGCCGGCCAGAAATACATGGTGATGACAACCAAGCACCATGAGGGCTTCTGCAATTTCAACACGAAGCTCACCAACTACTGCGCGCCCAAACAGGGCCCCGGCCGCGACCTGGTCGCCGAGTTCGTGGAAGCCGCGCACGCCGAAGGTCTCACGCCCGGCTTCTACTATTCGCTGATGGACTGGCATCATCCCGATGGCGCCCGTTGCGCAACCGATGAAGCGGCGCGCCGCCGTTTCGTCGATTACATCCACGGCCACGTTCGCGAACTCCTGACGAACTACGGCAAAATCGGCGTGCTCTGGTACGACGTCTCCTGGCCGCTCAACGCCGCGGGCTGGGAATCGGAAAAAATGAACAAGATGGTGTTCGACCTCCAGCCCCAGATCATCGTCAACAACCGCAACGCGCTGCAGGGCGATTTCGCCACGCCGGAGCAGCGTATTCAGGCGGAAACCGGTGGCCGCGCCTGGGAATCCTGCATGACGATGAACGATAGCTGGGGCTATCAGGCAACCGACGATAACTGGAAAACGCCGAAGACCGTCGTCCGCAACCTGATCACCTGCGCGCGCGATGGCGGCAACTATCTGCTGAACATCGGACCGCGCGGCGATGGCTCCATTCCGGAGCCTTCCGTCAATATCCTGAGTGAAGTCGGTAAATGGGTGGATGGCAACGGCGCCTCCATCTACAAGGCCGAGCCGTGCAATGTGAAACGCTCCGCCAACGCCAATTTCACGCGCATCGGCAACACGCTCTATGCGCACATTCACTTCTGGCCGGGCGAAGAATTCGCTATCTCCGGGCCGAAGATGAAAATCCTCAGCGCGAAACTGCTCCGCACCGGCGCGTCCGTGAAAGTGGTTCAGGATGATCTGAGAGTGCGCTTCGTTGGGCTGCCGAAAACCGCGCCGGATTCCCCGGTCACGACAATCGTCGCGCAGTGTGACGGCGTTCCGAAGCAGGACACCAACAACGTCCGCGAGACAAGGGAGCGTGCCACAACAGCGTAAGCAGTTTTCTTATTTCTGATTTTGGGGAGCGCTTTCACCCATCAGCGGATCGTTCACCGTCGCCGGTTCCGGTCCGCTGTGCTGGTGGATTCCCATCCCCTGATCGGAGAAAAACGTCTTGCTGCCGCTCGAAGGATACTGGCTCGGAACAGCCGCGATGTTGTACCCGCTCGGCGTGGCGGTCAGCGTGTACTTGTAACCGCCCTTCTCGCCCGACGCAAGGTCGCGCTCGATCAGATTGGCAGATCCCGGTCCTTCGGGGCCGCTCGAGGGTGGTCCCAGCTCCGTGAGGGATCCCGCAAAACGGTTGTAGTTCGAGTAATACTGCACCTGCGCGGTCTGAATGGTCGTAATGGCCTTCGTCGCGGCGACTTCGCGCGCCCCGCGGACGGCGTTATTGAGTTTCGGCAGCGCTACCGTCAGGATCACAAGAATGATCGCGATGACAATCAGCAACTCCATCAGGGAGAAGCCGCCGCGCCGCTCACGGCGCCGTTCAGACAGGGAAATCGCAAGTCGATCAAAATGCATGAAAGATAGCCTCTCCAAGTTTATGACGCGCTGATGGCCGGAACCGTTCAGCCCGAATGTGCGGCTTCGTGAATTCGCCGGATTTTCCGCAAAAACGCAGGTAACAGGTCTAAACGCAGCGCGTTCGGGCCGTCCGAAAGCGCCTTGCCCGGATCGTCATGTACCTCAATAAACAGACCCGAAATCCCGACCGCCGCCGCCGCGGACGCCAGCGGTTCAATGAACTGCGGCTGCCCGCCCGAAGCCCCTCCGCCCGCGCTCGGAAGCTGGACGCTGTGCGTCGCGTCGAACACCACCGGCCAGCCGGAATCCGCCATCACGCGGAGCCCGCGCATATCGACCACCAGATTGTTGTAACCGAACGACGACCCGCGCTCCGTCAGCACGATCTGACGGTTGCCGGTGGAAGCCACCTTGTCCGCCGCATGATGAATATCGTGCGGCGCAACGAACTGGCCTTTCTTGATATTGATGATGCGCCCCGAGCGGCCGGCTTCGAGCAGAAGATCGGTCTGCCGGCAGAGGAACGCCGGAATCTGGATCACATCTACAGCTTCAGCAGCCGCCGCGACCTGATTCACCTCATGAACATCGGTGACGATCGAAAATCCGCGCGACCGCAGCACGCTCAGAATCCGCAGCCCTTCCTGAAGTCCCGGGCCGCGATAGCCGCTCGCACTGGTCCGGTTCGCCTTATCGAACGACGCCTTGAAAACGTATGGAAAGCCTTCCGACGCGGCGATCGGCGCGATCGCGTCCGCCATGCGATTCACGTGCTCTTCGCTTTCGATCACGCACGGGCCGGCCATCAGCACCAGCCGCGAAGGGTCGGTGAAATCTTCGAAACGGATGGGCATTGCGGGTTACTCGTCGTCCGGCAGCAGCGGCGCCATCTCGCGCGCCAGTCGATGCTCCCGGAATTTATGCGCTGCGCCAACGAACGACCGGAACAGCGGATGCGGTTCAAGCGGTTTCGATTTGAACTCCGGATGAAACTGGCAACCGAGGTAATACGGATGATTCGCGATCTCGCAAATCTCGACGTACATCCCATTCGGCGTTTCGCCCGTAATCTTCAGGCCATTCGAAGTCAGAATCTCTTCGAACTCGCGATTGAATTCGAAACGGTGCCGATGGCGTTCGCTGATTTCGGTCGCGCCGTAAGCCTGCTCGGCGAAGCTGCCGGGCTTCAGGACGCAGGGCCACGCGCCCAGCCGCATCGTGCCGCCCAGTTCGTCGATGCCCTTCAGTTCGCGCAGCTTGTAAATCACGCGGTGCGGCGCGGCCGGATTGAATTCGGTCGAATCGGCTTCTTTCAGACCGCAGACGTTGCGCGCGAATTCAATCACCATCGTCTGCATCCCAAGGCAAATTCCGAAGTACGGCACCTTCTTGACGCGCGCGAATTCAATGGCGTTGATCATGCCTTCGATGCCGCGCTTGCCGAAGCCGCCGGGCACCAGGATGCCGTCGTAAACCTCGAGCTCTTTCTCCAGCCGTCCTTTTTCGAAGCTCTCCGCCTCGATCCAGTGGATGTTGACCCTGACGTTGTGCGCAATGCCGCCGTGCAGCAGCGCTTCCTTCAGGCTCTTGTAGGAGTCCTCGTATTCGACGTACTTGCCGACCAGCGCGATATCAACCGAATCGCGCGGGTTCTGCATGCGGTTCAGCATCCCCTTCCAGTCATCGAGATAACGCGGACTGGTGTGATCGATGTCGAGATGCTTCAGAATGATTTCGTCAACTCCCTCTTCGGCGAAGACGATCGGAATTTCGTAGACCGAAGAAACGTCCTTCGCGGCGACAACGGCGTCTTTGTCGACGTCGCAGAACAGCGCGATCTTGTCCTTCATGTCAGCCGGCAACGGGCGTTCCGTGCGGCAGAGCAGAATGTCGGGCTGAATACCGATCGCGCGCAGCTCCTTCACGCTGTGCTGCGTCGGCTTCGTTTTGAGTTCCTGCGCGGCGCTGATCCACGGCACCAGCGTCACGTGTACGAAGATGCAGTTTTCGCGCCCCACTTCATGGCGCACCTGGCGGATCGCTTCGAGAAACGGCAGCGATTCGATATCGCCCACCGTCCCGCCGATCTCGCAAATCACCACGTCCACATCGCCCGCCAGCTTCTTCACGGCGGCTTTGATTTCGTTCGTGACGTGCGGAATCACCTGCACGGTTTTGCCGAGATAATCGCCGCGCCGCTCGCGCTGGATGATCTGTTCGTAGATACGGCCGCTCGTCAGATTGTTGTCGCGCGTGAGCGGCGAATGCGTGAAGCGCTCGTAGTGGCCGAGATCGAGATCAGTTTCCGCGCCATCGTCGGTCACGAAGACTTCGCCGTGTTGAAACGGGCTCATCGTGCCCGGATCCACGTTGAGATACGGATCGAACTTCTGCAGCGACACCGTCAGCCCGCGGCTTTCGAGCAGGCAGCCAATCGACGCCGCGGAAATGCCTTTGCCGAGCGACGAAACCACGCCGCCCGTCACGAAAATATATTTGTTCGGCGCGGCGGATGTTTTAGGCATTCCGCACCGCCTGGCGCGCGGCGCGCAGCATCATCTGGACTCGTTCCAGATCGGCCGGCGTATCCACGCCCGTCGATTCATAATCGGTTTCCACCACACGTATCACAAAGCCGTTTTCGAGTGCGCGCAATTGCTCCAGTTTCTCCGCTTTTTCGAGAGGTCCCACCGGCATATCCGAATAGCCCAGCAAAAATTCACGCCGGTACACGTAGAGGCCGGTATGTTTGAAATACGCCGCCGCATCGTCGCGAGCATAAGGAATCGGCGAGCGCGAAAAATAAATCGCGTTGCCGAAGTGGTCGGTCACCACCTTCACCACATTCGGGTCGTTCACTTCGCGTGGATCTTCGATGCGCTTCTTCAGCGTGCCCATCGGAATTTCCGGGTCGTCGAGCAGCGGAAGAATAGCGGCGTCGATCGCATTGGGATCGATCAGCGGCTCATCGCCCTGAATATTCACGACAAGCTCGGCATCCGGAAACGCGGAGGCAACTTCAGCCACGCGGTCGGAACCGGAGAGATGATCTTGCCGCGTCATCTTCGCGAGAGCGCCGAACCGGCGGGCTTCGTCGAGGATGCGCTCATCGTCGGTCGCGATCACGACGTTCGAAAGATAGCGAGCCATGGAGACACGTTCGTAAACGTGTTCCAGCATGGTTCGGGAGTCAAGACGGGCCAGCGCTTTACCGGGGAATCGGGACGATGCGTACCGGGCCGGAATAACGCCCAGGATTTTCGCAGGCACACGCGATCTTACCATATCGGCGGCCCGTTTCCGGCGATTCGCGTACCTGGAACCAGGGGGTCGATGTGCCTACATTAGTCGGGGTCTTGCTGTGTTATGCTCCATTCCAGAAGGGAAGCGCACAAAGATGCCGTCCCGTAATTTATTGTTTTTACTGACTGTCGTCGCCATCGGGGGGGTCGCGGCAGATCCACCACCAGGCCCGTCGCCGTCTGATACGGCGCGGCAGATTGGCCTGTCTCCAATGACCGTCGGGAACGCTCCGGCTACCATTGCGCCGCTTCCGCGGACGGAGGAGGCTCGTGAAGCGCCCGGTCCCCGCAGCATCATTCGCTCGGACGTGGACGTCGTTCTGGTTCCGGTAACCGTTACCGACCCGATGAATCGGTTTGTTACCGGCCTCGATCAGGACGCGTTCGAAATTTACGAAGACAAGGTCAAGCAGAAAATCGTCTCGTTCGGCAGCGAAGATTCGCCGCTTTCGGTCGGAATTGTCTTCGATACCAGCGCGAGCATGGGGAACAAGCTGGAGCGCTCCCGGCTCTCGGTGGCGGAGTTTTTCAAGACCGCGAATCCGGAGGACGAAGCGTTTCTGGTGGAGTTCAACGATCGGCCTCAGCTCGTTGTGCCGTTGACCCATAATCTGGAGGACATCCAGAATCGTCTGACATTCACGCAGTCGAAAGGCCGCACCGCTCTGCTGGACGGCGTCTACCTGGCGCTACAGACCATGAAGAAGGCGCGTAACCCCCGGAAGGCGTTAATAGTCATCTCCGATGGCGGCGATAACAGCAGCCGTTACACCGCGACGGAGGTCCGCAATTTGGTGCGCGAAGCCGACGTACAGATATATGGAATAGGGATTTACGAGTCGGGCGCCGCCCGCGGCAGGACCCCGGAAGAGCTTTCGGGTCCTGAAATGCTCAGAGATCTTTCGGAGCCGACCGGCGGCCGACATTTCGTGGTGGATAATCTGGCGGATCTGCCGGATGTGGCGGCTAAGATTGGAATTGAGCTGCGCAACCAGTACGTGGTGGGGTATAGCCCGAGTAACGAGGCTCGTGATGGGAAGTACCGAAAGATTCAGGTTAAAATTATTCAGCCAAGAGGGCTTCCTACTCTTCATGCGTTCTGGAGAACCGGCCGGTTTGCGCCTACCAATTAGAACTTTCTTCAGCCTTGCGCTTTTTGCGGCGCTGGCCCTTGCACAGACACCATCCACCCCTGCGCCCCCGGCGGCCGCCCCTGCCGAACAGGGGGGAGTAGCGATTTTTTCCTCCGACGCGCGATATGTGCCGCTGAACGTCACGGTGACCGACAAGAACGACAAGCTCGTCACCAACCTGACGGAAAGCGCGTTTCAGGTTCTGGAAAACGGCGTTCCGCAGTCCATCAAGGTTTTCAAGCACGAAGATGTGCCGGTTTCGATGGCGCTCGTGATCGATAACAGCGGCAGCATGCGGCTGCGGCGCGCCGGTGTGGAAGCGTCGGCGCTCACGCTCGTGAAGGATTCGAACCCCGACGATGAAACCTTCGTCGTGAATTTCAACGACGAACCATTTCTCGACCAGGATTTCACCAGCGATATTTCGCTCCTGCAAAAAGGTCTCGACCGCATTGATGCGAAGGGCGGCACGGCGATGCGCGATGCAATCCGCGTCTCGATCGATCACCTGCATGACAAGGCGAAGCACGATAAGAAAGTGATCGTCGTGGTCACGGACGGCAACGACAACGCCAGTATGGTGACGCTCGAAAGCCTGACGAAGCTGGCTCAGCAGGATGGCACGCTGATCTACGCCATCGGGTTGCTGGCGGATGAAGATAAATCGGAAGCCAATAAAGCGAAGAAGGCTTTGAAGACCCTGGTGGATGCGACGGGCGGCCTGGTTTTCTATCCGAAGGAAGTGAGCGATGTCGAGCCCATCGCGCATGAAGTGGCGCACGACATTCGCAACCAGTATTCGATCTGGTACGCGCCCAGCAATGACAAGCTCGATAACAGCTATCGGCAGATCAAGGTGAACGTGAAGGCCCCGGGCAATCCGGTCGCGCGAACCCGCGCTGGCTACTACGCGACGGAGTCGCGCCGGCCAAACGGCAGCAAGAATCCCGAATGACCGGCGAGATCGACGTCGCGCTGCGGATGATCAAAGGCTATTGGCTCGACCCCTGGAACAGCCCTTATCTGCGCTGGCGCATAGAGACCTGGTCCGGCATCCACGCCGAGAGCATTACGGCGAAGATATTTTTTCGTTTCTCCTGGGAGCACCGGAAAGACCTCTGGCGCTATCTGCACTGGGCCGCGCATGAGGGCGGGAATTAGCGTCCAATCGGCAATCCATTGGAGGGCACGCGCCGCCGTGACGATGTCCATCGAGCACGCGAAGGCCGGGCCGCAGGAGACCGGCGAGGCATCGGTGATCCCTTTCAAGAGTTCGGCGTCCCTCTTTCTTTCGATCAGACAGACTGGATCGCTTCGCCTGCGGGCGCTTCGATGGGGAGCGTCGGTTGCAGCTTTTCCATGTAGATATAAATCGCCGGGGTGATGTAGAGCGTCAGGAACTGCGATACGACGAGGCCGCCGACTACGGCGAGTCCGAGAGCCTGGCGGGCGTCGCCGCCTTCGCCGTAGCCGAGGGCGATGGGCAGGGTGCCGATCAGGGCCGCTACAGTCGTCATCATGATGGGGCGGAAGCGGAGGAGGCAGCCTTTGTAGATGGCGTCGTGCGCGGTGGCGCCGCGGCGGCGTTCCTGAATGGCGAAGTCGATCATCATGATCGCGTTCTTTTTCACCACGCCGAACAGCATGATGATGCCGACGAATGCGTAGAGATCGAGCTGACGATGGAATAGCAGCAGAGTCGCCAGCGCGCCGAATAGCGCCGAGGGCAGGCCGGAAAGAATCGTGATGGGGTGGATGAAACTCTCGTAGAGAATACCCAGCACGATATAGATCACGACCACCGCGACGATCAGCAGCACCGTCAGATTGCGGAACGATTCCTGGAATTCTTTCACCGTTCCCTGGAAGCTGCTGGTGATCGTGCTCGGGAAGCGGATTTTCTCGAAGGCATTCTGAACGTCCGTCGTGGCCTGTCCCAGCGAGTAGCCGGGCTTCAGGTTGAATGAAACGGTGGTCGCCGGAAGCTGGCCGAAGTGACTGACGGAGAGCGGTCCGACGGTGCGCTCCACCTTCACCAGGGAATCCAGCGGGATCAGCGGGCCGCCCTCGGAGGAGGAATGCACGTAGAGGCTGTGCAGCGCGTCGGGTGAGCGCTGGTATTGTGGCAAGACTTCGAGGATGACTTCGTATTCGTTCGCCGGCTGATAGATCAGCGACACCTGACGATCGCCATAGGAGCTCTGGAGCGCGTCCTGAATCTGTTGGGGCGAGACGCCGAGGGTTCGCGCGCGATCGCGATCGATATGCAGCAGGGCCTGCGGGCTGGCGATCTGGAGATCGGAATTGACGTCCACGAAGCCTGGGATTCCCATCATCGCCTGCACGGCTTTGGGCGTCCACTCATAGAGCTGCTTCAGGTCCGTGCTTTGGAGGGTGACTGAGTAAACGCTGCTGGTGAACTGGCCGCTGACGGTGATCGGCGGCGGGTTCTGCGGGAACGCCATGATTCCGGGCACCATGAAGAATTTGCCGCGCAGTTCCGCGATGGTCTCGTCCACCGAAAGCGCTCGCTGGTCGCGCGGCTTCAGCTGGCAGAAGAAGATGCCCTGATTGCCGCCCATCAGGAAGGAGCCGCACGCCCGGATATTCGGGTCCGCCTGCGCGATCTTTGTGATCGCGTACTGGTGGCGCATCATGTTCTCGAATGAGACGTCCTGGCCGGCCTGATCGAACGCGAAAAAGAAGCCGCTGTCCTGGCTCGGAATGAAGCCGGTGGGCATGATGTCGAAGAGCCAGACGGTCCCGGCCAGCAGCAGAACGGCGACGCCGACCGTCGCGAGACGGAAACGCAGCGCGATGCGCAGGGTGTAGTCGTACATCCGCGTCAGCCCATCGAAGCCGGATTCGAACATCCGGTAGAGGATGTTGTGGCGCGCGTTGTGTTCCATGCGCAGGAAACGGCTGCCGAGCATCGGGGTCAGGGTGAGCGAAACGAAGCCAGAGATGAGAATCGCGATGGCAATCGTGACCGAGAACTCATGCAGGAGGCGTCCGACGATTCCACCCATGAAGAGCACAGGAATGAAAACGGCCACCAGCGAAATGGTCATCGAAACAATCGTGAAGCCGATTTCCTTCGATGCATTGAGCGCGGCTTCGAGGCGGCTCTGTCCCATCTCCATATGGCGCACGATATTCTCCAGCATCACGATGGCGTCGTCGACGACGAAGCCGACGGAGAGTGTGAGCGCCATCAGCGAGAGGTTATTCAGGCTGTAGCCGAGCAGGTACATTGTGCCGAAAGTGCCGACGATGGAGAGCGGTACCGCAATACCGGGAATCAGAGTTGCCGAGATATTGCGCAGGAAGATGAAGATCACCATCACTACCAGGCAGATGGTGGCGAGCAGCGTGACCTTCACATCATTGATCTGGGATTCGACCTGCTGTGAGGCGTCGAATGCCATTTCCAGAGTGACCGAGGGCGGAATGCTGTGGCGCAGTTCCGGAAGGATGGAGCGAATGTTCTTTGCGACCTCGACCGTGTTGGTGCCGGGCTGCTTCTGGATGGCCAGGATAATACTTCGCTCGTTGTTGTACCAGCCGGCGGTCTTGTTGTTTTCGACATCGTCGACGACGTTGCCGACCTGATTGAGCCGGATCGGAACCCCGCTCTTGTAGGCGACGATCAGGGGCCGGTAAGCCGCAGCATCGAGCAACTGACCAGTGGACTTCAGGGTGAAAGCCTGCGAGTAGCCCTCGACGCGTCCGCCGGGAAGATTCGTGTTGCCCTGCTGGATGGCCTTCTGGACGTCGTCTATGCCGACGCCGTATGCGGCGAGCTTCTGCGGATCGACCTGAACGCGGACCGCGTACTTCTGGCCGCCGTAGATCTGCACGCTCGAAACGCCGTTGATGACCGAGATGCGGCGCGCGAGAAGCGTTTCGGCGTATTCATCGACGGTATACGCCGGCAATGTGGAAGAGCGCATCGCGAGATAGAGGATGGGCTGCTCAGCGGGGTTGACCTTCTCGTAGGAAGGCGGGCTGGGCATGCCGGGAGGAAGACGGCCTTCGGCGCGCGCGATGGCGGCCTGAATATCCTGCGCGGCTTCATCGATCTTGCGGCTGAGATCGAACTGAACGGTGACGCTGGTGGAGCCCTGTCCGCTCGAAGAACTCATCTGCTTGACGCCGGCGATAGTGGAAAACTCACGTTCGAGCGGGGTCGCGACGGCCGACGCCATCGTTTCGGGATCGGCGCCGGGGAGACCGGCATTGACCTGGATGGTGGGGTAATCGACGCTCGGCAGCGCGGCCACAGGCAGCGCGCGATAGCCGAGGATGCCGAAGATCAGAACGGCGAGCGACGCAAGCGTCGTCATCACCGGACGTTCGATGAAGGGACGGGAGAAGTTCAAGATGTGCTCCCTAGCGGCCTCCGCCGCCGGCGGGTGGAGTGGCTCCCTCGCCTTCGCCCTGGGCTGGCGGCACATTCATGACGTGGGCGCCGGGGGCCAGCATCATCTGGCCATCGGTCACCACTGTCTCTCCGGCGGAAATGCCGTTCTCGATGATCGCTTTGCGGTCGAGCGTACGGCTGACCGTAACCTTACGGGCTTCCACCGATTTATCGGCCTTCACGACATAGATAAATGTTCCGGCCTGCCCGTTCTGGACTGCCTCGGTGGGGACGACTGTCGCCGCGCGTTTGGCGTCGAGCACGAGGCGCGTATCCACAAACTGTCCGGGCCACCAGACGCGCTGGGGATTGGCGAGCGTGGCTTTGAGGTGGATGGTGCCGGTCTGGCTGTCCACCGTGTTATCGACGACCGAAAGCTGTGCGGTGGCGTGGTGATTTTCGCCGTCGCGCGAGGTGACTTCGACGGGGAGTGCACGGCCGGCGCCTTTGCTCTGAACGACGTTCGTGTATTGTTCGGGCGCGTTGAAATTCACGAAGACAGGATCGAGGCCGTTGATGACGACGAGCGCGACATCGTTGACCTTGACGAGATTGCCGGCGTGCACCAGAAGATTGCCGGTGCGTCCGGAGACGGGCGCGGTGATGTCGCAGTAGGTCAGATCGAGCTTCGCGCGCTCTACGGTGGCCTGGTCGGCCTTCAGATTGGCCTGGGCGACGGAAACCGCGGCCTCATCGGAGCGTATGGCGGCTTTGGCGGCGTCGGCCGCAGTGGTGTACTGCAGGCGCTGCTGCTCGGAGATGAGTTTTTGATCGGCGAGGGAAACGAAGCGTTTGGCGTCGGCATCGGCTTGCGCGGCCGAGGCGGCGTCCTTCTGCTGGGCGGCCTGGGCCTGGGCGATCTGGGAGCGGTCGCGCTCCACGGCGGCCTCGGCTTGGGTAACGGCGTCCTGATAGGGGCGCTGATCGATCTGGAAGAGGAGTTCGCCCAGTTTGACGTCCTGCCCTTCGGTGAAACTGACCTTCATGATCTGGCCGGCGACCTGGGATTTGACTTCGACGCGCGAGGAGGCGTCAATTGTGCCGACGATATTGACTTCGAGAGGCACGTTTTCGGACGCAGCAGTGGCTGTGGTGACGGGAATCGGGGGCATTCCACCGCCGGGCGCGCCAGCGGCGGGCGCGGACGCGTTCTGCTTGCTGCAACCGGTGGCGAGGAGGGCAAGAGCTACGAATAGACACGAATGACGATGGCTGTGCATCAACATGGAGAGAAACGCGGAACCGAACCGAATTGTTCCAGTTTATCCCCTGCCGATGCGTGCTTTCAGTCACCTGAAAATGAAAATCCGGCCGCATAGGGAGCAGCAGCAATGGCCCCCGGTTCTGTGGCTCCGATCACCGGTTCGAAGATATGCTCCGCAAGATGCCGGACTACAGGCACGACGACGCCGTCGCCTGTGAGGTGGTAGGCCTCGTTGTAATTTTCAGGCAATACGTATGTATCTTCCAAACCCATCAGGCGCGCAGTCTCACGGCTGGAGATTAATCGAGCCTGCACTGAATTCCCGTCAACCATGAGAATGATTTGACGACTCGACCCACCCGCGGGAGTGCGCAGACATCCTGAGATATCGAACCTGACTTCGGCACGCTGAACCCGCTCGCCTGATTGATTCTCGCGCGTGCGGCGATAGATTCCGCCGACCAGCCGGCGCTTTAACGACTTCGCCTCATCCAGTTTGGCACGATTTATATCGCTCATTTTCGCGATCAATCTCCGAGTTTCCTGACTCGAATACCATTCGACATCCATGGGGTCGTCTTCGATGATATCGGCGAAAGTCAAAGTTCGCTTTGCAGGCATTGGGGGATTCCACCAGACCCAACCATGCTTAGCTCCGGGATGCAGCCGATCATAGGCTGGTTTGATGCGCGTGTGCCATGGCGCGACTGGTTTGGGAGAAATGCACTGGGGCGGAATCTCAGCATCTTCGCGCACACAGATGACAAAAAGGCGGGGGCGGGATTGCGGTACGAATAGTGCGGCATCGGCCACGATGGCTCCGGTTAAATATCCCGATTCCTGGATGGCCGCGCAAATCGCCGCGAAATCTTTGCCGTTGTGAGAGGTCAATGTCCCGCAGACGTTCTCGAGAACGATCATTTTGGAGCCTCGACCAGTAGCGACAAGCGACTGCATCAGCTTCCAAAAAGGCCAAAAGGTTCCCGACCGGACCCCCTTCAATCCGGCTCCGCCGCCCGCGAGAGAAAGGTCCTGGCATGGGAATGAGGCCCATGCCAAATCTGCGCGCCCTGGCAGGTCGGCTACCGAGAGCGTCCCGACATCGACCGTCTTGAATACCCCTTTGCCCCAGTTTTCTTCATAGGTCCGCCCCTTCTTGTGATCGAAATCATTTGCGAATCGACAGGTCCATCCTCGCCCGAGACCAGCGCGAGCCATGCCACCACCTGCGAAGAATTCGTAAAAATCAGGCAACCCGGGACTTCACTTTCTCCTGTTGAAGAGGCTTGGGCAACTCATCAAGGATAGTTCCAGTGATCCATGTATTCCTTGAAACGTCGCCGGGGCGCTGTTGCCTATCCTTATCTATCGCCTGCCAGATCAGCTGATCAAAGAAGGTGGGGCTGTAACTGTCACCGAATTCGCAGAATCCGAAAGGGCCGGTTTTCACTCAGTCTCCAGGAAGGTCTTCAGTCGACGGGCGAGATTTTCTTTGCGGACCTGGCATTCCCAGATCGAAAGGACTTTCCATCCGCTGCGGCGCAGGCGCGCGGCGTTGGAGCGATCGCGGGCCGCGTTTCGGTTCAGCTTGTCTTCCCAGTAGGAACGCTTGGTGGCGGGGCGGTTTTGTCCGGCTCTGCAGCTGTGGCCGTGCCAGAAGCAGCCGTGGACGAAGATGATTTTTTTTCGCGAGGGGAAGACGAGGTCGGGGCAGCCGGGCAGGCTGCGGATGTGGAGACGATAGCGGAAGCCCAGCCGATGTACTGTTTGTCTCACTGTCATTTCGGCAACACTATCCTTGCTTCGCACGCGCGACATCAGGCTACTGCGCTGCTCGATCGACAGGTTGTCCATCAGCCGGTCTTTAGAATGAATTATAAGAGGGCCGAAGGTTTACTTGACAGCGATGCTTCGTTCCGATAAGTTGATCCTTCAAGAAGGGCAAAGAGGTTCGGGTCGAATGAAAATCCAAAGCTCTGTAGTTTTGCTTGCGAGTGTGTGTCTTGCTGCTGCGCCTTCGCTGGTCGCGCAGGGGCGCGGAGGGCGTGGCGGTGGCGGCGAGGCGAGCGGGCCGAATCCGACTGTGAGCTCGTCCTTTAATGCGGACCAGGTGGCTCGCGGTGAGAAGGCTTTCGGGGCGCAGTGCGGGTCGTGCCATGGGGCGAATGCGCGCGGCGGGAAGGGGAAGACCGATGTCGATCTGTTGCGCTCTGCGATGGTGCTCGACGATCTGAATGGACGCGAGATCGGTGAGTTCCTCAAATTTGGCCGGCCAGAAAAGGGAATGCCGAAGTTCGATCTTCCGCAGAACACAGTGGAGGACATGGCGGCGTTTCTGCATCGGCAGATTGTGGCGGCTTCCGAACGAGGCTCCTACCAGAAGCTGAATGTATTCAGCGGCAATGCGAAAGCCGGCGAGGCGTTCTTCAACGGACCTGTCGGGAAGTGCAACACGTGTCATTCGGCGAGCGGCGATATGAAAGGCCTGGCCGCGAAGCATGGGGACGATGCGCCGACGATTCAGGGATTGATCGTCAGCGGTGGTTCGGGCGGTGGGCGTGGCGGACGCGCTGGCAGAGGTCGCGGCGGTCCAGCGGCTGCGCCGACGTTTTCGAAATCGGCAACGACTGCGACTGTGACGACGAAATCGGGTGAGACGGTGACGGGGCTGCCGGTGGAGATCACGGATTTCGTGGTTGTGATTCAGCCGCAGACCGGTCCGGTGCGCTCGTTCCTGCGGCAGGGTGAATGGCCGAAAGTGGTGGAACACAATCCGCTGCAGGCGCATGTGGATCTGCTCGGCAAGTATACGGATGACGACATCCACAATCTGGCAGCGTATCTGGAGAGCCTGAAATGAATATCCGTCACTTTCTCGTCATCGCGGCGCTGACTGGCGCGGCGTCCGCGCAGATGCTGGATCCGGCGCTGCTGAAGAAGCCCGCGACCGATTCGTGGCCGACGTATCACGGCGATTATTCGGGCAAGCGCTACAGCGTGCTCGATCAGATCAATCAGTCGAACGTCAATAAGCTCACGCTGCAGTGGTTCTATCACGCGAATATGACGCCGGACCCCACGCGCACGGGCGGCGAGCATAAGGAAGGCGATCCGTTGTATTGGGGCGGACCGTCGACGGTGGCGAACATCAAGGGCTCGCCGTTGATGGTGAATGGCGTCCTGTATTTCAGCTCGGTGGATCATGCGTGGGCGGTGGATGCGCGTTCGGGTCGCGAACTGTGGCATTACACATGGAAGACGACGGGTGGCATTCACATTGGGAATCGGGGGCTCGGCATGTACGGCAACTGGCTGTTCTTCGAAACGCCGGATTGCTATGTGGTGTCGCTCGCCGCCGCGACGGGCAAGGAGAGGTGGCATAAGCAGATTGCGGACGTACGGCAGCAATACTTCTGCACGCCGGAGCCGAT
>DASYCD010000271.1:0-1533 GCA_036500405.1 Bryobacteraceae bacterium | reverse complement strand
GAACACCGAATATCGCCCTTGGCAGTCCACTGCACATAATTCCCGACGAACAGATCCAACTTCCCGTCCTTGTCGTAATCGAACCAAGCCGCGCTCGATGAAAACTGCGCATTCGCAATCCCGCTCTCACGCGTCACATCGCGAAAATGCCCGCCACCCACATTGCGAAACAGATGATCGCCACCGACCGCCGTCACGTACAGGTCGTCCCGGCCGTCGTTATCGTAATCGCCGACCGCCACGCCCATCCCGTGCATCTCGATATCGAGCCCGCTCCCGCGCGTGATATCGGCAAACCCGCCCTTGCCGTCATTCCGATAAAGCGCCGCCACCGTGCGATTGCCGTGTGGAATCCAGTCGCTCCCGTTCAGCAGCAGGATGTCGAGCTTACCGTCGCCATCGCCATCGAAAAACGCCACGCCCGAGCCCATGGTTTCAGGCAGCCACTTCTTACCGGTCCGGCCGGCGTTATGGGTGAAGTGGATTCCCGCCGCGGCGGTGACATCCGTGAAGTGAACATCGGCCGGCGGCGCGGCTCCCCTGAGAAAAGCGCCCACCAGAAAGACGCCCGCCATCGCCAGAACAATCCCCAGTCGCATCATGCTATTACCATCATGACTGCCCCGGTCCACGCGCGCCAGTGGAAAAATATTAACTGCGCGGCCCATTTGGCTGCTAGCCTGCGATAAGGCGATGACCTCCCGCTCCCCCACCTATCGTCTGCTCGCCGGCCTGCTGGTCACGCTGCTGGCCGTGGGGGTTTACTCCGTCTACACGATCCGCCAGTTACGCGCGCTGCGCGAGCTGCAGAGCGGAACCATTGACCGCAACCGGCTGGATTCCCACCTCCTCCTCCGCATCCAGAACAGCCTCAACTCCTGCGCCCTCGCCATGCGCGACATGCTGGATGCCGACGCCGTGGACGTGCAGCGCTACGGCCTCGCCGCCTGGCAGCCGCAGTTCCGCGGCATCCGGACGGATCTCGAAGATGCCCTGGCCCGCGAGGCCGGCGTCTCGATTACCGTTCGCGATTCGAGCCAGCGCCGCTATCTCGCGGATTCCTTCCGCCAATTCTGGGATTCGCTCGACCGCGTCTTCCGCATGGCGGACGACGGCCATTCCGACGAAGCCCGTATCCAGATCCGTAATTCACTTCAGCCCCGCCAGGCGGCTCTCAGCAGCGCCGTCTCCCGCCTGCTGGTGGCGAATAACGCGAGCGAAGAAGCGGCCGCGCAGCGTACGCAGGAAATCTATGCGGGCGCGGAGCGCAACGTCTACATTTTTCTGGCGGCCATGCTGATCGTCATCGTTCTCACCAGCCTCTATCTGGTGCAGTACTATCGCCGGCTATTCCAGCGCGTAGCCGATCTTTCCGAACAGCGCCGCATGCTGGCCGAACGGCGCCGCGACCTCGCCCAGCAACTCATCACTTCGCAGGAAAGCACCTTCCGCTCCATCTCGCGCGAACTGCATGACGAATTCGGCCAGATCCTGACGGCCATCGGCGCCATGCTCCAGCGCGCCCGCCGCCGC
>DASYCD010000270.1:0-1667 GCA_036500405.1 Bryobacteraceae bacterium | reverse complement strand
GCCCTTTTCCAGAAGCCTGTCAAGGTTTTAGGCGATCCGGACTTCATCGGGACTGCCGCCAATCCGACTGCCTTCGCTACGGTTGGGCCGAACTGGGTGGATGGACGCGAACTGAACGCGCCCACGGGCGTGGCCGTGGATACATCGGTCTCTCCGCCGATTCTGTATATAGCGGATTCCGGCAACAACCGTGTACTGGCATATCGCTACGCGACTCAGCTCACCGCGGGCGCGCCCGCCGACATCATCATCGGTCAGGTAGATCGCGTCAGCAATCAGGCTCAGAATCCGGCGAACGGCGGACGCCAGACTGGCCTCAATAACCCAACTGGCCTCGCCGTCGACAAGAACGGCAATCTCTACGTGGCCGATACCGGCAACAACCGCATTCTTCGCTTTCCGCAGCCCTTCAGCGCCGCGAACGCGAGCGAATTTCCGGACTTTGTGATCGGACAGCAGACGCTGTCCACCAGCACCGCGAACCTGAACGGCCTGGGTGCTTCGACGCTCTCCATCAGCAAGAGCGGCGGCGGGCGGACCGGGCTTGCCTTCGATCTTTTAGGGCATCTCTGGGTCGCCGATACCGGGAACAACCGTGCGCTGCGTTTTCCCGCGGGAGAGCTCGCGGCGGGCACGAAATTCGCCCCTGCGGACATGGTGATTGGCCAGGCCGCATTCGACACGAATGTGGCTGGCACGAGCCGCACGGTCCTTTCCACACTGAGGGCGCCGAACGGCATCACCGTCAGCAGTGCCGGCATACTCTACATTACGGACCAGTTTTCCCGTGTGCTGGTATTTCCGGCGCAGGCGACCGGCGCGACTGCGACGGCTATGCTCGGCACGGACCCTTCCACTCCGGTCGACGCGAGTTCTCTGAGTTTACCGACGGGCGTTGCGGCAGCGGCCGGCGTGGTGTATGTGGCGGATTCGTCTGACAATCGCGTTCTCGCCTTCACGTCGCCGCAAACTTCTTCCACTGCTTCCGCCGTAATCGGGCAATCGACATTCACGGACATCAAGGTCAACCTCGGAGCCGGCGACGCGTCGGCCAGTTCGCTCCACACGCCGGACGATCTTGCGGCGTCCGCGGATGAACTCTTCGTTGCGGACACCGGCAACAATCGTGTTCTGGTTTTTGGGGTCACAAAGACGGGTCCCGGTTCTTCCGCGACCCGCGTCGTCGGTCAGCTCGATTTCCCCTTCACTGGAGTCAACCTGGTGGATGCGAAGGGATTCTCTTTCGCGAACGCGTTTCCCGCGGGGGCCGTGATCGATTCGAGTTCGACGCCCGCGCACTTGTATGTGCCGGACACGTTCAACAATCGAATCCTTGGCTACAGCGATTTCACCCACCTGAAAAATGGGCAGCCTGCCGATATCGTGATTGGCCAGCCCGATTTCAGCCGTTCGATTATCAACTTTCCATACGGCGATACATCCAAACCCAACTCCGTCGGTCTTTACCAGCCGACCTCTCTCGCAGTGGATTCGGCCGGTAATCTCTATGTGACGGATACGGGTAATGACCGCGTGCTGCGCTTTCCCGCGCCATTTGCGTCAGGCAAAACGGCGCGCGAAGCGGCCGACCTCGTGCTCGGGCAAAGCTCGTTCATTTCGAGCATCACCGATGCGACTGCCACTACGCTGGGCACGCCCGTCAGCGT
>DASYCD010000269.1:0-7445 GCA_036500405.1 Bryobacteraceae bacterium | reverse complement strand
GCCGAGATCGTGAAGAATGTCTTCCGCCGCAATCGTTTCCTGGCGAATCCGGCTTTCCGCGAACGCCACATCCTCCGGCACCATCGGATTCAGATGATGGCATACCATCAGCATGTCGAGATGTTCCGCGATGGTATTCACCGTCAACGGCCGCGTCGGATTGGTGGAGGAGGGCAGCACGTTCTGCTCCGCCGCGATGCGGATTATATCCGGCGCATGGCCGCCGCCTGCTCCTTCCGTGTGATAGGTGTGGATCGTTCGCCCCCCGATCGCGGCAATCGTGTCGTCCACGTAGCCTGCCTCGTTAATCGTGTCCGTGTGGATTGCAACCTGTACGTCGTAGCGATCCGCCACTGACAGGCAGTGATCGATGGCCGCCGGTGTGCTGCCCCAGTCCTCATGCAGCTTCAGGCCGCACGCGCCGGCGGCGACCTGTTCTTCGAGCGGCGCGGCCCCCGAAGCGTTTCCTTTTCCCAGAAAGCCGAAATTCATGGGCCATTCTTCGACGGCTTCCAGCATTCGCGCAAGATTCCATTCGCCTGGTGTGCAGGTTGTTGCGTTGGTGCCTGTCGCCGGTCCCGTGCCGCCACCGATCATAGTGGTGGTGCCGTTCGAAAGCGCCTCCTGGATCTGTTGAGGGCTGATGAAATGAATGTGGCTGTCGATGCATCCGGCGGTAACTATCATGTTTTCGCCCGCGATGACTTCGGTCGAGGCGCCAACGACAAGCTCCGGATCGACGCCATCCAGAGTGTCCGGATTCCCCGCCTTTCCCACCTTCACGATGCGGCCGTCCCTGACCCCGATATCGCCCTTCACGATTCCCCAGTGGTCGATGATAATCGCATTGGTGATGACGAGATCGAGCACCCCGCTGTTTTCCCGACGCGACATGGTGCTGTTCTGGCCCATGCCGTCGCGAATGACCTTGCCACCGCCAAAGGTGATTTCGTCGCCATAGACGGTGAAGTCTTTTTCGATTTCGATCACCAGAGACGTATCCGCGAGTCTGATCCGATCGCCAACGGTCGGTCCATAAAAATCCGCATAAGCGCGGCGGTCGATGGATAAGCTCATAGCGCTCCGTTGATTTTTCCCTGGTGTCCAAAGATGCGTCGCGAACCGCCGAACGGGACGAGCGTCACCTGTTTTTCTTCTCCCGGCTCGAAGCGCATTCCGGTTCCGGCAGGTACATTGAGGCGCATGCCCCGCGCCTGGCCGCGATCGAAGGCCAAAGCGCCGTTCACTTCAAAAAAGTGATAATGACTTCCGACCTGGATGGGGCGGTCGCCGGTATGACGGACGAGAATGGTCCTTGGCTCGCGTCCGGCATTGGCGACGATCGGTTCTGATCGAAGCATGTACTCGCCTGGAATCATAAAATGGATAACCTATTGAATCGGATCATGAACGGTGACAAGTTTTGTTCCGTCCGGGAACGTGGCTTCCACCTGAATATCGTGGATCATCTCCGCTATCCCTTCCATCACGTCACTGCGTTTTAGTATTGTAGTCCCAAAGCTCATAATCTCGGCGACGGTTTTTCCATCGCGCGCGGCTTCGAGCATCTCGGCCGTAATCAGGGCGATCGCTTCGGGATAGTTCAGCTTGAGCCCCCTGCCCCGGCGTTTTCGGGCGACTTCAGCAGCCACAAAAACCATTAGTTTTTCCTGTTCACGTGGAGTCAGATGCATCGGATTGTCTTTAATTAATCTTACGCGGGGGCACGGCAGGTTCGCCCCAGATTTCCTGTTTAGCCTGTCCCCAAAACGTCTGGAGGCCGGTTGTGATCTGATGCGCCTCGAGCGCAAGGCCGCGAACCACCAGGCCGTCAGCGATCAAAGCGCTCACGCCCCATCGTGCGGATGGCGACGTGCTTTCCATAGCCAGCCGATTCAGCCGGGACTCGAGTTCAAGCCATCGGGATTGAGCCACGCCGGTATGGCAAACGTATAAAGTGGCTGTGTATCGGAAGCGCCCCCACCGCGCGGCGGATTCGGGATCGCGCTCCGCGGGATTCAGCGAATAACGTTCGAGCGCCAGCGGACGGTTCTCCGTGTGAATACCGCACTCCGAGCGAAAAGACTCGAATCCAAACAGTTCATCTCTCGCTACGCGGCCCGCGGCGATCATTTCCCATCCGATAAATCCCGCATTCCGGCCCATCCAAATCGTTGTGGACTGGCTGGTCCGCGAACCTCTGAACGGAATAATCGCGTCCGGAAGATATTCCAGCATTGCGCCTTCGCCGATGCGAATGGACGTGAGCAGCCGAGCCGTGGAACCGTCGGTGCGAGCCCGATAGAGTTTGGTGGCGCCAACGGAGGTCACCTGAACACGAGCGCCCGGGGTCGCGTCGATCGAAAGATGGAGGGCGTCGCCCGACAGAATACCTCCCGAAACGTTGTGCAGATGAACAAGAGCTTGTCCCTGCGAATTCCGGAAGGCCCGAATGGCGCGCCACGGCGGCTCCTGCGCAAGAATAAACATCCGGGTTGCGTTATCTTCCGGCGTGAACTTCAATGACAGGCGACTGGGGACGCATGGCCCCCGATTCTGCGCCGTTTCGGCAAACATCGGAGGTCGTTCCAAAATCATCATGAGAGGACCTTAGCTGACGAAGAGCCGCGTAGGCAAAACAGAGTGTCTCATGGATGCGGTCTCCGGAAGATGGGCGAAGGCGCCCACCGCGGAAAACGGCAGATCCCGGCTGCGTTCGACGGTTTCGAGCATTGCCGGCTTCAGATCCCATGCGATGCGATTCGCCTGAATCTGCCCAAGGGGCAGCAGTCGTTGCGCCGCCGAGATCGAATTGAGCACCGTCTGATGCACGAAGGCGCTGACCGTCAGTTCCGGATCGGCTGCAAGGACGCCCAGCGTATAACCGAAAGCCACCGAATGATGTAACTCCCTGAGGTTCGCGAGACTGGAAAGCGCCGGGTCCGGACACAGAGCGGAGGCAAGGGCGGCAAAGCGGCGGCCTACAGTGAGGCTCGCCTCGCGCGATTCCCTGGCCAGCCGCAGCGCACTGGCCTGCTCATTCAGATCGATGACGGAAGCGGACTTGAGCGCGCGGGCATGCGCCTCGCGGCAAAACACCGCATCCACCAGCAGCGATTCGGAAAGGCAGTCTTCGAGGTACCACGCCAGCGATTGTGGACACTCCCGGGATCCGTTTTCAATATCCCCATCGGAAACTAAAGCCTCCAGCCCGAACGAGTGACACAGCGAGCCAATCGGCAATGCGCTATCGGCGAGTTGAAGAAGGCGGAGGACGAAAAGGGGTGCGGACAAAAAACCAGTCTACTCTTTACATTTCCGGCATCACATCACGTTTTCGTTCTGAACCGCATACAAATAATCTATTGGACGCCTGCCCCCCCCTTCTAGTAGCTTATAAGCACAGACATATTCCGGACGGGGAATAACGCTTCAGGTTAACCTCAGTACCTCTGGAAGCACCGAACCCGGCACTAAATCCAGCGGGTTCCGGTTTGCACCAAAACCAAATACAGACAGGTGCTTCATGCGCCCACAGGAGAGCCTTACCCAAATGACGAATCGATTTGCTCTTAAAAGACTGACACTGGCGGCGCGATGGCGTGCGTCCATTTCGTTTCTGCCTCTGGCGTTGATCGTTCTGGCGCCGCAGTCACAAGCTCAGGTTGCCGTAGGCCCTGTGACGGTGGGCGGCGGACTGCGAACCGACTTCACCGCCACGAATACAAACGGCGCCCCTGTCGCCAATCAGTTTCAGGTCGGCGACGCCCGTCTTTACGTTAACGGACCCGTCGTGGACGGCGTCACTTTCATGTTCAACACCGACTATGACAGCGCCACCAACAAGATTGGAGTGCTGGACGCCGTCGCGCAATTCACGGCTTCTCCCAAATTCCATGTCTGGGCGGGCCGTTTTCTGCCGCCGAGCGATCGTGCGAATCTGTATGGACCGTTTTACTCGCATGAGTGGTCCGTGTACACCGATGGCGTTCAGGATGGATATCCCTTTGTGTTTCAGGGTCGCGACAACGGCATCGCCTACTGGGGCGATTTCTCAAAAGTGAAGATCTCAGTCGGTGGGTTCGACGGCACTTCCGCAACCGGACGCCGCGAGATCATCGGCGCCGCCCGCGTACAGGTCGATTTCTGGGACAAGGAAGAAGGCTACTATCTCAACGGTACCTACTACGGCGACAAGAATATTCTGGCTCTCGGCGGAGCATCGCAGCTTCAGGACGGCCACACCGCATCCACGGTCGATTTTTTGCTCGACAGGAAACTGCCCAACGGTGGCGCGTTTTCGATCGAAAGCGAATACAGTAATTACAACAGACTCGGCGGTTACAACGCCGCTTATGGCAAAAGCCAGGGCGCTTATGGCCTGGGGAGCTACCTTTTCCCTAAAGTTGTCCAGATAGGAAAATTCCACGGTAAGTTTGAGGTTCTCGGTAAGTACGCCACAGCGGAATTCACTCACGCCCTGACGCCAAGCTACAGACAGAAGACCACGGAATTTAATTTCAATTACGTCATCAAGCAGTTCAACGCGCGTGTGATGACGTTCTACAAGGACACGAGATTCAGCGGAGCCGGAACGCCGCCGGATTTCTGGCAGGCCGGAGTCGGCCTTCAGATCCAGATGTAAGGGGCGGTTCTCACGCCTACAGTATTCCTCAATCTCAAAAATGAAGGAGTTCAATCAATGAAACGTACATCAGGCTTTATTGCAGCCGGGCTGTTGCTCGCGGGGTTGACGTTCTCTCATGTCGCATCCGCCCAGGACAACACGATTAAGATCGGCGTGCTGCACTCGCTTTCCGGCACCATGGCCATTAGCGAAACGACGCTCAAAGACACAGTTCTGATGATGATCGACGCTCAGAACAAAAAAGGCGGACTGCTGGGCAAGAAGCTTGTCCCTGTGGTTGTGGACCCTGCCTCCGACTGGCCGTTGTTCGCCGAGAAGGCGGCGCAATTGCTCGAGAAGGACAAGGTCTCCGTCGTCTTCGGATGCTGGACATCCGTTTCGAGAAAGTCGGTCCTTCCGGTCTTCGAAAAAGACAACGGGCTGCTCTTCTACCCGGTTCAGTACGAGGGTGAAGAATCCTCCAAAAACGTCATCTATACCGGGGCTGCGCCCAATCAGCAGGCTATTCCCGCCGTCGACTACCTGATGAAGGAAGTCGGCGTGAAGCGCTGGGTGCTCGAAGGTACCGATTACGTGTACCCCCGGACGACCAACAAAATTCTCGAAGCATACCTGTTGTCGAAAGGCGTGGCGCAGGCCGATATTTCGATCAACTATACGCCCTTCGGGTACTCGAACTGGCAGGCGCGCGTCGCCGCCATCAAGAAGTTCGGCTCGGCGGGCAAGAAGACCGCCGTTGTGTCGACCATTAACGGCGACGCCAACGTGCCTTTCTACAAAGAACTGGGCAATCAGAAAATTTCGGCGGAAGACATTCCGGTTGTTGCCTTTTCGGTTGGCGAAGAAGAGTTGTCCGGTCTCGACACCAAGCCTCTCGTTGGGCAGCTGGCCGCCTGGAACTATTTTGAGAGCATCAACACGCCGGCTAACAAAGCGTTCATCAATCAGTGGCACACTTTCATTAAGAATCCGAAGCGGACAACCAATGACCCGATGGAAGCGACTTACATTGGCTTCAATCTGTGGGTAAAGGCTGTGGAGACGGCGAAAACGACCGACGTGGCAAAGGTAATCGCCACTCTTCCTGGTCTCGAAACTCCGAACCTTACCGGTGGCATCGCCAAAGTATTGCCAAATCATCACATCACCAAGCCGGTCTACATCGGCGAAGTGAAAGCTGACGGTCAGTTTAACGTGGTTTGGAAATCCGCGGGAACGGTGCCGGGCGACGCGTGGTCCGACTTCCTTCCGGCCAGCAAAAACATCGAAGCGGATTGGGTGACGCTAAAATGCGGTAACTATAACAAGGTCACCAAGAAGTGTTCAGGACAGAACTACAAATAATGAAAAAACTCTGGTGGGGCGGGCAGGGGCTGATCATCGTTCTGCTCGCCCTGGCGGGCACAGTTGCCGCGCACGCACAATCGCCTAACGGCGCGGCTTTCCTCTCCACCCTCGGCGAATTGCGGGAGGCTTCGTATAGCGAGAAGGCAAGTATCATTGAGCGTTTGGGGCAGAGCGGCCATCCGAGTGTAAACGCTGTGCTTACGGCGCTGATGGAAGACCGGCTTTATTTTCGGAACAGCGATCGGAAAATTTTCGTTGCGAAGGCGGCGGACGCGGACCCCCTCAATTTAACCGACCCATTGTCGCTGAAGAGCGCCGGGACCGCCTCGGCGGACAGTCTGACACAAATCGGCACAAACAACGCTCTACGGCATTTATTGAGATCGGCCGTGGCGCGCTTTGGGCTCTCGAACCCCGACTCTTCGGTGCGTCTGGAAGCGGCGCGGGAAATGGGCCAGACGCCGGACGAGACGACCCTGCCACTGCTTCGCGCACGGCTCGCGATCGAACCCAATTCGGGGGTCAGGAAACAAATCGCCGCGGATCTTGCGATAGGCGCGCTGAACTCTCCGGACGCCAAAGTGCGTCTCGATGCTGTCTCAACGCTGAAGCAAAGTCTGAGTCAGGACGTGCGAAACAGACTGGCTCTCCTGCTGGAAAAAGCTCCCGACGGCAGTTTCGCCGAACCCGACGAAAGCGTGCGAAAATCCGCCGCCGCCGCGGTGGCCGCCATCGACTCCTGGCGCAAGTTCTATTCGGGCGTCCAGACATTGTTTTTTGGCCTGAGCCTCGGCTCGGTCCTCGTTCTTATCGCCATCGGTCTTGCGATTACGTTCGGCGTCATGGGTGTTATCAACATGGCTCACGGCGAACTGATGATGCTCGGAGCTTATACAACCTATCTCGTTCAGACGGCGATGCCGGGACACATCGGAATTTCTATCCTGGTGGCGATACCGGCGGCGTTTATCGTCTCAGGACTAACCGGGGTTCTGATGGAACGCACCATCATCCGATTTCTTTATGGACGGCCCCTCGAAACCCTGCTCGCCACGTTCGGCGTGAGCCTGATACTTCAGCAATCCGTGCGCTCGATTTTTTCCGCCCTGAACCGCTCGGTGGTGACACCCGGCTGGATGAGTGGCTCGCTGCGTCTGAACGATGCGCTGGAGATCACGAGCAACCGCCTGTACGTGCTGCTCTTCGCGCTGATTGTTTTCTCGCTTATCCTCCTGGTGTTGAAGCGTACGCGCATTGGACTCGACATCAGGGCCGTTTCCCAGAATCGCGCGATGTCCAGGGCCATGGGTATCCCGACGGGCTGGGTAGATGCGATGACGTTTGGGCTCGGGTCTGGCATTGCCGGCGTGGCGGGTGTCGCGCTCAGTCAGTTGACCAACGTCGGTCCCGACCTGGGGCAGTCGTACATTATCGATTCCTTCATGGTGGT
>DASYCD010000268.1:0-13824 GCA_036500405.1 Bryobacteraceae bacterium | reverse complement strand
CTGGTGATGATCGGGGTCTTCTCGATTGCGTTCGTCTGGAACATGAGGATCATCGGCAACCGTGCAGGACGTCTGAAACCGATCTGGATGCCAGGAGGAGAGAATGCTCGAATTGCGCGGCGTGATCAAGCGCTACACAGGAATACCGGTCGTGGGAGGCGTGAGCTTCACCGCCGCCCGTGGGGAAGTGACCGGTTACCTCGGCCCGAACGGTTCCGGAAAGTCTACAACCTTGAAGATGATCACGGGGTTGATCGAGCCCAGTGACGGCGAGATTCTTTTCGATGGCGTGCCCATCGGCCGCGACCGCCTGGCCCACAAGCAGCGCCTCGGCTACGTTCCCGAAGAACCGCATCTCTATCCGCATCTGACCGGCGCGGAGTATCTCGAAATGGTGGGCCAGTTGCGCGGGATTCCGGAACGCCTGGTGGACCACAAGGCCTCCGGCTTCCTCCGGTTGCTTGGCCTGCATGGCGACCGCAACGTCCCCATCTCGTCGTATTCGAAAGGCATGCGCCAGAAGATTCTGCTGGCCGCCGCACTGCTGCACAATCCGGAGCTTGTCTTGCTGGACGAGCCATTTTCGGGGCTCGACGTCAATTCCGCTCTTGTACTGCGCGGCCTGATTCGCGAACTCGCGGTGCGCGGCAAGGTCGTGCTCTTCAGCTCGCATGAACTCGATACGGTGGAGCGCGTCTCTTCGCGCGTCGTGATTCTGCATAAAGGCAAAGTCGTCGCCAACGATTCCATCGAACACCTGCGGTCGCTGATGTCGCTACCCACGCTCGAAGGCATCTTTTCGCAGCTTGCGATCGAGCAGGACACTGCTGCCATCACGCAGGAAATCGTTGGATTGATCGAGGCCTGACCCATGCTCGACGAGCGACGGCAGTTCCGCATTCTGAACCTGGACTTTCTCTCCCGCATGGTCGATCTCGACCTGATCGCGGCGGGAGGAGATCCACGCGCCCTGATCTCACGCTTCGGCGCAATGCTGGCCGCGCTGAGCCTGTGCATTACGTATCTGATGGTGACGCGTTACTTCACGTCGGGCCTTCCGCACGCGAAGCTCGCTGTGTTCGCCCGCGGCGACGAAGAATTCCTGATCTCCGCCACTATTACGCTTGCCGGACTTTGCGCGGTGATGGCCTGGAACTCCGTTTTTCCGGACCGTCGCGACAGCCTTATCCTCGGCTTGATCCCGGTTCGTCCGCGCACCATGATCGCTGCGCGCGTCGCGGCTATTTCGGTTGTGCTCGGCGGCGTGGTTCTGACGCTCAACATTTGTACCGGCGTCGCTTTTCCTTTGGCGCTCAGTACCGGATTTCTGGACGCGATCGGAGCCCTGTTCACCTGGTGGCTCGTCCTCGCGCTGGCCGGCGCGACGACGTTCTGTTTCGCCATCGCGCTCCAGGGCCTGGCGGCGCAGTTGCTGCCGTGGCGTGGCTTCCTGCGCATTTCGGGATTCCTGCAACTTGCGTTGCTGTTCTCCGCGCTGGCGACGTTTTTCGTGGCTCCGCCATTCAATGCGGTCAATGCGCCGGTGATTTATCCATCATTTTGGTTTGTCGGCCTGCTTCACGTCTTGCGGCACGATTCGGTGGACCTGTTTCGTCCCCTCGCGATGCGCGCCCTTACGGCGATGGCAATCGTCATACCGCTTGCCGCGCTGGTTTACGCGCTCTCCTGGAGCCGCAACTTGCGGCGCATGATCGAAGCGCCCGAAATTCTCCCGGCCAAACATCCGCGGCTCGCCAACTGGATCGCGCATCTGATCGCTCGCCGGCCCTTCGAGCGCGCCATCCTGCAATTCGTTTCGCGTACGCTCGTCCGCAGCCGGCAGCACAGAATGATGCTGGCGATCTACGGCGGGTTCGCTTTCGCGCTGGCACTAGCCTTTTCGCATAGCTTGTTCGAAGGCAGAAATCCCACGGCGTGGGATAGGCCGAGTCCGCAGCTTGTCATCGGTGGCTTGCTTCTGATTTCGTGCGCGGTGGTGGGCGTCCGGGCGCTGTTCGCAGTCCCGTTCACGCTGCGGGCCAACTGGATTTTCCGCATCACCTCCGTCCATCGCCCCGTGGCCTATTTCGCGGCCGTGAGAAAGTCGTTGTTCGCGCTCGCGGCGGCGCCCGTGTGGATCGGAGTTGCCATCGTCTACCTTTCCATCTGGCCTGGCCAGCCGGCAGTGGAATACGTTCTGATCCTCGTGCTGCTCGGAATTATTCTCGTGGAACGCGGTCTCAACCAGTTCCGCAAGATTCCGTTCGCTTGCTCCTGGCTTCCCGGCTCGACCCATCGCAAGATGAAAATCGGCATTTGGGGTTGGGTGTTCTATCTCGTCGCGAACATGTTCGCTGGCCTTCTGGTCTGGAGTTTGGGGCAGCCTGCGCGCATCGTCACGGTGCTGGGAATCCTGGGCGCGCTGGCGCTTTACTCGCGCCGCCGTACGCTCGAATTCGCCAATGCGCCGGAGAATCGGGTTCAATTCGAAGACTCGCCGCCCGCCGACATCTACGCGCTCGATCTCCATCAGGACGGGGCATGGCTGAGCGACGAGGCTTTCGTCGACACCATCGATCCCAACATGGGCCGCAGTATCTGGGGACGGCTGCGTCCTTTCGCCCTCGGCTTCGTTGTACTGATTCTCTGTGGATTTCTCTATGAGTCTGTGAGCGAATCGCATGACCGTCGGGTATTCCCGCGGGTCGGCCAGGCGGTGGATATCGGCGGCCGATCTCTCAACCTTTACTGCACGGGGCAGGGAGGACCGGCGGTCATCTTCGATACCGGCGCGAATCAACCGGGCTACGCCTGGTTGCTCGTGCAACCGCAGGTCGCGCACTTCACGCGCGCGTGCTGGTATGACCGCGCAGGATATGGCTGGAGTGACCCCGCATCCGGCCCGCGCACCAGCGCCGATATCGCCGAAGACCTCCACAAGATGCTGCACGCGGCCCACATTCCGCCGCCCTATGTTCTCGTCGGTCATTCCTTCGGCGGATTCAACGTTCGCCTCTTCGCGTCACGCTATCCGAATGAAACCGCTGGTCTCGTGTTGGCGGACTCCGCCGACGAATTCGAAAACCCAGACTATGTTCCGGATGAGCTGAAAGCACCCGGCCGAAAACTGATTCCGCGCGAGTGGTGGCCCGCCGCGGCGATGGTCGCGAAGTTCTTTGTGCATGTAGGGATTGTTCGGCTCATGGATAACGGAACACCGCCCGCGCGGCGTCCCCTGACGGCGCAGGATGTCGGGATTCTTCACGCGCTCGGTCTTCAGGCGAAGACGTTCGACATGGAAACGCGTGAAGGTCTCGATGAGGATGAATCCGCGAAACAAGTACGGGCGATTCGAAACCTGGGCAGCATCCCGCTCATCGTTCTCACGGCAGGCCGCATGATACCGGGCCAGAGTACGATGCTCGCGTCTTATATGCAGAACCGCATTTTCGGAAGCCAGGCGGCGCTTGCGAAACTTTCCTCGCGCGGTGAGCAACGCATCCTCCCGCTCAGCGGACACGGAATTCCGTTTGACGATCCGGTTGCGATCGTGGACGCGGTTCAGTCCCTGATCGGAGCGGCCCGTTCATATTGAACCGGCCATGAGATGCGCTGTTTGAGCGCCTCCGCGGCGTGCAGCGGCCAGTACGGGTCGCGCAGAAACTCACGGGCCAGCAGCACCATGTCGGCCCGCCCGTTGCGGATAATGTCGTCTGCCTGGTTCGGTTCGGTGATTAGCCCGACCGCGCCAGTCGCGATGCCGGCCTCTTTTCGGATGCGCTCCGCGAATGGAACCTGAAACCCGGGCGCAACTGGAATCTTCGCGTTCGGAACCAGGCCGCCAGAGGACGAATCGATCAGATCGACGCCTTCGTTTTTCAGAATCTTCCCAAGCGCGACGGATTGATCGGCATCCCAGCCACCCTCCGCCCAATCGGTCGCCGAAATCCGGACAAACAGCGGAGCCTCACTGCGCACAGCGCGAACAATTTCGATGAGTAACCGAGTTCTGTTTTCAAAAGACCCGCCATACTCATCCGTGCGCTGATTGCTCAACGGAGAGAGAAACTCATGCAAAAGATAGCCGTGCGCGGAGTGAATTTCAATAAGATCGAAGCCGGCCTCGCGAGCCCGCCGTGCGCCATTGACGAAATCCGAAACAACCTTTCGGATACCCGCCGCATCCAGCGCGGTCGGCTGCGGATACTTTGCATTGAACGGAATCGCGCTCGGCGCAAAGACTTCCTTCCATCCGCCTTGTTCCACAGGAACCGCGCCGTCACCGTCCCAGGGCCGCCATGTACTCGCCTTCCGACCGGCGTGAGCCAATTGCACACCCGCCAGCGACCCCTGCGCACGAATGAAATCGGTAATCTGCCGCAGCTTCGGAACGTGGGCATCCAGCCAGATGCCATGATCCTGCGGCGAAATTCGTCCTTCGGGGGAAACGGCGGTCGCCTCCATAGTGACGAGCCCCGCGCCACCCACAGCCCGGCTGCCGAGGTGCACCAAATGCCAGTCCGTCGCGAATCCGTCAACGCACGAATACTGGCACATCGGCGAAACAGCAATTCGATTGCGAAAAGTGACGCCATGCAGCGTCAGGGGAGAAAAGAGATTAGTCATAAGCGAACACAATCATCGAACACCGTCACTACAGCCCATGTGGGGCATGGCTTCGGCCGTGCCGTCGGGGTTCCGCCCGACGCGGAGCTCCAGAAGAATTTCGCAGAGCTTGCGCCGTCCAGCTGCAGGGCGAAGCCCGCCCCGCAATGATCACGCTACCGCCGCGATCTGCGATTCGTGCGCGTGATACGAACTCCGCACCAGCGGACCCGCCTCCACATGCGCAAAACCCATCGCCCGCCCGGCCTCCCGATATTCATCGAACTCCGCCGGCGGCACGTAGCGCACAATCGGCAGATGCTTCGGCGATGGCCGAAGATACTGACCCAGCGTCAGAATATCCACCGAATGCGCCCGAAGATCCCGCATCACCTGAAGCACTTCCTCACGAAGTTCCCCCAGCCCCAGCATCAATCCCGACTTAACCGGAATCCGCGGGGCCAGTTCCTTCGCATACCGCAGCATGTCCAGCGACCGCTCATATCGAGCCCCCAGCCGCACCTGCCGGTAAAGCCGCGGCACCGTCTCGGTGTTGTGATTCAGCACATCCGGCCGCGCATCCATCACGACCTTCATCGCCGGCCGGCTGCCCTGAAAATCCGGCACCAGCACTTCCACCCGGCAATCCGGGACCCGTTCGCGAATCGCCTCAATCGTGACCGCGAACAATTCCGCCCCGCCATCCTTCCGGTCATCGCGGTTCACGCTCGTCACAACGGCGTACTTCAGCCCCATCAGCGAGACAGCTTCCGCCACCCGGCGCGGTTCATCGTAATCTACCGCCAGCGGGCCGCCCTTCTGCACCGCGCAAAATCCGCAGCGCCGGGTGCACACATTCCCCAGAATCATGAACGTCGCCGTCCGGTGATTCCAGCATTCGCCCACGTTCGGACACGCCGCGCTCTCACACACTGTGTGGAGTTTCAGCTCCGTAATCAGCGATTTGAGCTCGCGGTAATTCTGCCCGACGGGCGCCGGGGCGCGCAGCCAGCCAGGCCGCGCGGGATTGCTGCTGATCGAGACGAGCACTGCCCTCAGTCTAACGCGCGCGCGTTTTTGAGGCCATTCAGGTTGTATCAAAACGTAACGCCGCCTGTGCCACAATATGAAAGTAAATTCTCTTTCCCATGTCCAATCCCTCAACATCGGTTCGCGACGAAGACGTGCGCGACACGGAAGGGCAGAATCCGTCTGAGACGGAGAGCTCTTTCGGCGATATTCTGAACCAGTTCGAACAAAGCCACACGCACGAAGCGGCCCGGGAAAGAGGCGCAGCGCCCACCGTTGCCGCGACCGTGGTTGCCGTGAACGGCGACGACGTTTTCTTCGATGTCGGCCAGAAAACCGAAGGCATCCTGCCCCTTTCCGCATTACGCGATGAGCAGGGGCCGATCCCCGTCAAACCGGGCGATACCGTGCAGGTCACAGTCGGCGGCCGGAATTCGGAGGGATTCTATCAGCTTTCGGTGATCCGGGTGGAGCGTCCGAAAGACTGGTCATCGCTGCAAAAAGCTTTTGACGAAAAACTGACGATCTCCGGCGTGGTGACGCAGGTGATCAAGGGCGGTCTCTCGGTCGATGTCGGCGTTCGCGCCTTCATGCCGGCCTCGCGTTCCGGTTCGCGCGACGTGCCCGAAATGCAGACCATGGTCGGCCAGGAAATCGCCGTCCGCGTCATCAAGCTCGATACCGAGAAGGAAGATGTCGTCGTTGATCGCCGCGTCGTTCTCGAAGAAGAGCGCACGCATGCCCGCCAGGAACTGCTCGGTCACCTGCAGGTCGGTTCGGTCGTCCGTGGAACCGTTCGCAGCCTGCTCGATTACGGCGCTTTCATCGACATCGGCGGTATTGACGGCATGCTGCACGTCGCCGACATCTCGCACGGCCGCGTCAACAAGCCGTCCGACGTTCTGACGATCGGCCAGGAACTCGACGTCAAAGTTCTGAAAGTCGATCCCGGCAAGCAGCGCATTTCGCTCGGCCTCAAGCAGCTTCAGCCCGACCCCTGGTCGCTCGCCGCGGAGAAGTACGAGGTTGGCTCCCGTATTAAAGGAACCGTAGCGCGCGTGACCGACTTCGGCGCCTTCGTGGAACTCGAACCGGGTCTCGATGGACTGATTCACCTTTCCGAAATGTCCTGGTCGAAGAAGGTGCGCAAGCCTTCCGATCTGTTGAAGGGCGGGGAAACGGTCGAAGTCGTCGTTCTCAGCGTGAGTCCCGGCGAACGCCGCATCGCGCTCGGCCTCAAGCAGGCGCTGGGCGATCCCTGGGATGAAGTGGCGCAGAAATTCCCGGTCGAGTCGATCGTGGAAGGTCCTGTCACGCAGCTCAAGCAGTTTGGAGCGTTCGTTCAGGTATCGGAAGAGATCGAAGGCATGATCCACGTTGGCGATATCGTCAACGACAAGCGCATCAACCATCCGCAGGACATTCTTAAAGTCGGCCAGATCGTCAAAGCCATCGTGCTCGAAAACGATCGTGAGAAGCGCCGCCTGCGTCTCGGCCTCAAGCAGTTGCAGCCGACCTCTGTCGACGAATTCATCGGTGAACATAAGGAAGGCGAATCCGTCAGCGGCCGCATTTCCGATGTGAAGGGCAATCGCGTGACGGTTGAACTCGGCGAAGGCGTGCACTCGGTCTACAACCTGGCGCCGGTGGAACAGAAGACGGAGACTCGCGCCGAAAGCGTGGACCTCTCGCAGCTTTCCTCCATGCTCGCCAGCAAGTGGAAGGGCGGCGGGGGTTCCGAAGGCGGCGATTCGTCATCGAAACGTGACGTGCCGAAGCCCGGTCAGGTGCGTTCCTTCATCATTACGAAGCTCGACCCGGAAAAAAAGCGAATCGAAGTTCAGCCGGCGTGAATCTGAGCGAAGGTAAGGAGTTATTCCTATGCCGATCAGTCAGATGTTGTTACCCGAATTCGATAACGAAATGGTGAGCACTCGCAAGCTGTTTGCGAACCTCCCCGAAGATAAACTCGATTACCAGCCGCATCCGAAGTCGATGAAGCTGGGCCGTCTTGCCGGACACATCGCGGAGATGGCGGGCTGGATCGCCGAGTTGCCCGGTAAGGATAGTCTGGAAGTTCCGGCGGACTGGAAGCCCAACACCGCTACTTCAAAGGATCAGTTGCTGGCGTTCTTTGACGCCAACGTAGTGAAAGGCCGCGCGGCTCTCGCGAGCCTGTCCGATGAAGAACTGCAGCAGCCCTGGTCGCTGATTTTCAACGGTCACAAGGCGTTTACGCTGCCGAAGTACCTGGTCGTTCGCAATGTCGTGCTGAACCACATCATCCATCACCGCGGCCAATTGGGCGTTTATTACCGGCTGAACGATGTCCCGGTGCCTGGCATGTACGGTCCGTCCGCGGACGATAAGTCAGCGGCTGCTTAGGACAATATCTTCCTCATATCGTCCATATTCTTTTTTACTTCTTCACGCGTGGGTACTGTCACCTGATAAGCCATCTCGGTCATGGCGGCAATGTCGTACTTGTTCTTCCTGATCAGTAGAAGAACTTCCTTGTACGGCGTGTCGCCCTGACCCCATGGCATATTCGGGCCATCGTTCTTCTTCTTATCCTTCACGTGCAGATGCGTGATGTGCTGGTGATTTTCCTGAATGTAGCTGACGGGCTCAAACCCGGCCGCGACGAAATGTCCGATATCCAGATTGATCCGGTAGAGCGGTGACATAGCCAGCGCCGCCGCGAAATTTTCCGGCGCGGCGAACTGTTCGGGATCCTTCACATTCGTATGGCCGTGGAATGCGACGTTCATCCCCGCCTTCTCCGCAAACGGCGCAATCCGTTTCGCCATCGTGACCGTGGTTGATGACGCGATGATATTCGTGCCCAGCGCCTTCGCATGGCGGAAGCTGTTCGCAATCTCTTCATCCGAATACTGTGCGTTGTAATTTACTGTGTACGCGAAGATCGTGATCCCGGCGTCATTGAACTTTTTCCGCACGGCTTCGAAGTGTTCCGTCGGCGTCTCGATCCGCCACTTACGAAGTTCCTCTCGCGGTTGCCGCGCGGGTTCCACGTCACTAAACATCAGCTCGCAAAACTGGCACCCCGCGTAGAGCAGGTTTGAAATGCATTCATCCACTGCGTCCTGCCCGGGCGTTCGCTTCAGGTCATGGAAGCTGTACGTGATCGCGCCCAGCTTCACGCCGCCGACCGTTGAATTGGGCGCGGCTCCGAAAGCGGAAGCGGCAGGAAGAGCCGCAGCTATTTTTCCAAAATCTCGTCGTGTCATTGGGGTAGTGTGAATGCGTAAAGTGTATCGCCGCCGGCGACCAGAATGTACTGCTTGCCATCCAGCAAAAAAGTCTGCGGACCGTTCGTCGGATTCGCCGGAAGCTGCGCATGCCACAGCGGCTTCCCGTTATCCACATCGAGCGCCATGAAATCCCGCGCCGTGTCATGCCCGAACAGCAGATGTCCCGCCGTACTCAGCAACCCCTGCACGCCGCTCGCAGGCAGCGGAAAGCTCCACCGAATCTTCCCGGTCTTATAGTCAATCGCGCGGATCGCCCCCGCGCTGCCGTACGGCCCAGACCCCGTTCCGATCCCCGCGTATCCCTCCGGCCGCTCGCTGTCATCCGACGCATAGAGAATGTTGAACCCCTGCGTCATCCCGACGTAAAACAATCCCGTCTGCGGATCGAACGTGGAAGGCGGCCAGTTCGTCGCCTTGCCCGGCGCAATCAGCGTCCCGCCAATCGACGGCTCCTTCGCCGGATTCGGAATCAGATGCCCATCCGGCGTCTTTCGCAGCACCCAGTTCGGGAAATCGACGAACGGCTCCGTGACCAAACTCTTGCCATTCGTCCGGTCGAGCACGAAGAAGTAACCATTGCTCGTCGCCATGCCGACCATCTTCCGCTGCCGGCCCTGAAACTCGGCATCGAACAGAATCGCGTTCTGTGTGTTGTCCCAGTCCCAGGTATCGTGCGGGGTGAACTGGAAATACCAGGCCATCTTCCCGGTATCGGGATTCAGCGCCGCAATCGAATTGGCATAGAGGTTGTCGCCCTTCCGGCTCTTGCCGCTGAACGTCGGATTCGCCCCGCCGGTTGTCACATAAAGCAGATTCAGCCCCGGATCGTACGTGACCGGCTGCCACGGCATCCCGCCGCCGTGCGTCCGCGCATACTCATCGGGCCACGTGTTGTAGCCGGGATCGCTCGGCTTTTGCGGCGTCGTGTACCACTTCCACTGCACATCGCCGGTCTCCGGATCGAACGACTGCAGATAACCCTGCACATCGAGCGAATCGCCGCCCATCCCCGCCACCACGTGATTTCCGATCACCACCGGCGCCGGCGTGCAGAAATACTGCTGCTTCACATCGGCAATTTGTTTATGCCAGCGTTCATGCCCCGTCGTCGCATCGAGCGATACCAGAAAACAATCCGGTGTTTCGAAGAACAGCCAGTTGGCATACATCGCCATCCCGCGATTCCCAATATGGATGCCGCCCAGCGTCTTCCAGTAGTAATGCCAGATCTCCTTGCCGGTGTGCGCGTCGATCGCCCACGCATGATCCGGCGCCGAAACATAGAGGACGCCATTCACCAGCAGCGGCTCCCCGGCCACACGCCCGCCCGCCGTCGGCGTGCCCCAGAAATACGGATCGCCGTCCTTATGCTCGCCCCCGAAATTCGGCCCCTCGAGCGGGGCATTTAACTTGCTCGACCACGCCAGCGTCAATTGCGAAACATTCGACCGGTTGATCTGATCGAGCGTGCTGTAGTGGCGTCCCGAATAATCGCCGTTGTAGGTCGGCCAGGCGTCAGTCGCGGGTTTCTTCAGTGCGGGATCGAGTCCCTGGCCAGAAGCCGCCAGGACTGCAATAAAAACAACGAGGAGCGATTTCATTTGAGCGTCGCCAGGTAAGCCGTCAGATTGTGCATTTGCTCATCGGTGTACTTGCGCATCAGATCGAGATGGGCCTGCAGCGGATCCGTCACCACCACTTTTGGATTGTCGCCATCGCGCTCAAACGTCTGCGGCGCGCCGGATGCATCGCGCACCGTGACCGAAAACGGCGTGATCTGCGTCAAAGTACCGCTCACCACCTCGCCGCCGGGCACGGTAATCGTCGCCTTCTTCGCCGTAGCCGGATTGTTCGCGCTTCCGCGTCCGCCTCCCCCGCCGCCCGTCACCACGCGAAGCTGAATATTCGGAGGATCGTATTTCGCGCCGATGCCCTTCAGATCGCCGGTCACCGAATGGCACTTCGTGCACCCACCCGCGCCCTTGAAATACGCTTCGCCCGCCTTCGCATCGCCCACCAGAACATCCAGATATTTGTACGCGCCCCGTTCCGAAGCCACCGTCACGTTGTAGTGCAGGAATGCCGCGATGTCCGAAACTTCTTCGGGCGGCAGCGTGAACGCCGGCATCTTGCGCGCCGGACGCCCCATTTTCAGAAACTCGCCGAGTTCCTTCCCGCCGACATCATCGAGCACGAGCACCGACCGCACCAGATCAACCTGCGTCTTGCCTGTGCCCCCGCGCGCATCCTCGCCATGGCAAGACGCGCACAGCATCGCAAACTTCGCCTTGCCGCGATCCACCGCCGTCATGTCGAAATTGCGGCTGGACGTAATGTCCGTGCCCTTCGCCAGATTCGCGCTGCGCCCGCCGCGCCCCTGCGCCACCAACCCCGCGCTCGTCACGAGCGCAAACGCCACACCAATCGCGAATGCGTGAGATTTCAAAATCACAGCATTTGCATTGTAGCGTCAGGGAACAATGCCGCGAAGATTGTTCATGAGTTGGATTTCCTGCTCCGAGAACCGCGCGCGGAACCGGGCGCTGTTCATGTACTGCGTACGATCGTCGTCGCTCATCGTAGAAAGCTTTTGCAACTGAGCCGCGATCACCCCGCGCCGCGGAGGCTGCGTATTGACCAGGTCCGAGAGCGACTGCCTGGCCTGTTGCCGCTTCTCCGCCGGGAGCGCCATCAACCGCTTCTGCTGGTCGATGACACGCTTTTGCTGCTCAGGAGGCCGTTTCGAGAAGTTGTTCAGCCGCTGCTCGATCCGCGCTCGCTGCTCGGGCGGCAGTTTTGCCAGCGCCGCCGCACGTTGTTCCGGCGACATCTGCTCCAGCCGCAACACGCGCGGGGCGTTCAGCGCCTGCTGGGCAGCGCGCGCCTGCTTGTTCGCTTCCTGCGCCGCTTCTTTCGCCGCCTGCCTCTCAGCCTTCTTATCCGCCGCGGACACCACGCCGGGCAGGCACACTGCCAACAGTATTCCCGCCACCGTCGCTGTGCCGTACCTGGTCATCGCATTCACATCAAATCCGCAGCCGGCTTGGCTGGCGTCGCCGTATCCACCGCTTCCAGTAACTGCAAATCGTCGAGCGTCCGCTCCAGCTGGTCAGCCTCGGTGACCGAGACCGCTACAGTCGCGGGCGCCGTCACCTGTGGACGCGAGTGATGATCCATCACGAATCCCGTCACCACCAGCGCCAGCAGCGCCAGCAACGGCGCCAACTCCTTCCAGAAATGTAGCCGGGCTGTCCACGAAGGAGCCGCCGCATCCGCATCGATCCGCCGCCACAACTCCCGATTGAAACCCGCGCTCACCGGCTCCGGCTTCCACTCATCCAGACTCCGCCATACCGCCGCCTGCGACGCGACCAGCGCATCGCACCGCGAGCACTCCTTCGCGTGCCGCTCGAACTCGGCCACCTGCGCCGTGGCGAGCGAACCCGCCACATAATCCAGCAAAATATCTTCCGTCGGGCAATGTGTCATGGCGTAACTCCAGCGGCCAGGTGCGCCAGCCGCGCGCGCAGCGTCTCATAGGCGCGGAACAGCAGGCTCTTCACCGCCGATTCCGAACATTCGAGCGCCTGCGCAATCTGCGAATATCCCATCTCTTCGTACTTATGCATCAGCACCGCCGCTCTTTGTTTCGCTGGCAGCGCCGCAATCGAATCCCGAATTTCCTGCAATCTGGTTTCGTAAACCATATCCTGCTCCACCAGCGGACGGTTATCCTTCAACTCACGCACCGGTAGATCGCTCGCCGCGGCGCGCCCGGCGTCCAGCCGCTCCGCTGCGCGCTCGTGCCGCTCATCCCGCAGCCAGTTGATCGCCAGGTGCGACGCGATCCGGAACATCCACGTCGTGAACTTCGCCGAGGCCTCATACGAACCGCGCGCGCGGTAAATCCGCAGGAAAACTTCCTGCGCGAGTTCCTCCGAGGCGCCCGCATCCTGCACCATCCGCTGCAGAAAATGGACCAGCGGATTGCGATGCTTCTCCAACAATACGCGAAAGCTCTCCTCGTCACCTTCGCGCACGCGCAGCATCAACTGAGCGTCGAGATCGGGCGCCGCCACGGCCTCCATATCCCACTGAACCCACTCAGCCATATATAGTTGCGGATCTATCAGGCGAATTCGTGCCGGGGAGTCCGCCCCATCAGCCGCCGGACGGCTTCTTCGGGCGTCCGGCCCTGGCTGAGGACCGCGTGCATCTCCGCCGTGATCGGCAGTTCGACGCCGAAACGCGCCGCGAGATCGATAGCCACCGCCGTGGTCCGCACTCCTTCAGCGACGCTCACGGTGGAATCCAGGATGCGGTCAAGTTTCAGCCCCGCAGCGAGTTGCAAGCCAACCTTACGGTTTCGGCTTAAGTCCCCTGTGCACGTCAGGACGAGGTCGCCCAAGCCCGCCAGGCCCGAAAGCGTCTCCGCGCGGCCACCCGCCGCAACCGCCAACCGCGTCAGTTCCGCCAAGCCGCGCGTGATCAGAGCGGCGATGGCGTTATGCCCCATCCCGAGACCGTCGCAAATGCCAGCGCCGATCGCGATCACATTCTTCAGCGCCCCGCCGATTTCCACCCCGATCGGATCATTCCCGGCATAGACGCGTAGCGACGGCCCGGAAAAACCGTTCTGAATTTCGACCGCGATGTCCGGATCCTCCGACGCCGCCACCACCGCCGTTGGATTCCCCGCCGCGACTTCCTGAGCGAAGCTCGGTCCGGAAAGCACCGCGACACGATAAGCATCGCCGACCACCGTTCGGATCACTTCGGACATTCGCAGCAGCGAGTGCGATTCCAGCCCCTTCGTCGCGCTCACCAGCCGCACTGTCGGCGTGAGCCACGGCGCCATCTGCTCGTAGACCTCGCGGACCACATGCGATGGCATCACGCTCACCACCACGTCGGC
>DASYCD010000267.1:0-17705 GCA_036500405.1 Bryobacteraceae bacterium | reverse complement strand
CTTCGCATTAGCCGCATTACTGACCGCATCGGCCGCGCAACCGGCGGCTATGAACACCACAGAGGTCGCGGGCGGCAAACTGCGCGGCGTGATCCGCAACAACATCGCGTCCTTCAAAGGAATCCCATTCGCCGCGCCGCCGGTGGGTGATCTCCGCTGGCACGCTCCGGAGCCGCCTGCCGCATGGCAGGGCGTGCGCGCGGCGGATCACTTCGAGCACGATTGCATGCAGCGCAAGAGCGGCGCCTTCGGCCCATGGAGTGCGGAATTCATTGCGAAAGATGCGATGGAAGGCGGATCAAGCGAAGACTGTCTCTACCTGAATGTGTGGACCGGCGCGGCGCGCGCGAGCGAAAAACGTCCGGTATTCGTCTGGATCTACGGCGGCGGATTCAATTCGGGCGGCGCCAGCGTTCCCGTGTATGACGGTGAGGGTCTGGCGTCGAAGGGTCTGGTCGTCGTGGTGATCAACTATCGCGTGGGCATTTTCGGCTTCATGGCGCATCCCGAGCTGTCGAAGGAATCGGGCCACAACGCGTCCGGCAATTACGGCCTCCTCGACATGGTCGCCGCGCTCCACTGGGTGAAGTCGAACATCGCCGCATTCGGCGGCGACGCCTCGAACGTGACGATCGCGGGGCAATCGGCCGGCGCGTTCGCAGTGAACTACCTGGTTGCGTCGCCCCTCACCAAAGGTCTGTTCAGTCGAGCGATCGCGGAAAGCGGCGGCGTCTTCAACAGCAATCAGACCCTTCAGCAGGGCGAAGCCAACGGCGTCGCCTTCCAGCAGAAACTGGGCGCCGCGAATCTCAAAGAAATGCGGGCGAAGTCCGCCGACGTCATTCAAAACGGAGGCGGCCGTGGAGGCCCGATCGTCGACGGCTACGTAATCTCGAAGAGCGTCGCCGAGATCTTCGCCGCAGGCGAGCAGAATGACGTACCCACGATCCTCGGCTGGAATGCGGACGACGGCACCAATTTCAACACCCCGCCCACCCCCGAAGCATTTCGCGCCAACGCCACGCGCATGTACGGCGATCGCGCCGAAGATTTCCTGAAAGTGTTCCCCGCCGCGACCCAGGCCGAGACCACGGAATCGCAACGCGCCCTCTCGCGCATCCCGACCTTCGCCTGGCAAAGCCATGCCTGGGCGGAAGCGCAGTCGAAGAGCGCGAAGTCGAAGGTCTATCTCTACTTCTTCAATCGCGTCGCGCCCGGCACGCCGGAGCAGACGAAATACGGTGCGCACCACACGGGCGAAGTTCCCTACGCGCTGAACACGCTTGCCAAATGGGATCGTCCGTTCGAGCCCGCCGATCGCAAGCTCGCCGACGAGATGTCCTCTTACTGGGTGAACTTTGCAAAAACCGGCAATCCGAATGGCAGGGACCTTCCCGCGTGGCCAGCGTACTCGCCCTCCAGCCCGCGATCGATGGAAATGAGCACTGATTTGCGCGCCATCCCGACGCCCGACCAGGCCCGCTTCGGATTTTTCGACGCCTTCTACGCAAGCCGCCGCGCAGCTCAGCGATAACTCGCCCGCCACTTATAATGAGTGATCCGGATGAAATCGGTTCTGCGCCCCACCACGCCTGACGATCTGCCCGCCGTCAGCGAGTTCCTTTTACGTGTGTTCGGCGCGGGGCCAGACGCGCCCTTTGTCCAGCCCGCAGTGATGCACTGGAAATACTGGGGCCCGCGCGCCGATTATTCCGGGCCGCGCGCGTACGTGCTGGAGCGCGATGGCGCCATCACCGCGCACGTGGGCCTGTGGCCGATCACGTTGAATGGAATCCCGGGCGTCCACATGATCGACTGGGCGTCCGCCCCGGAAGCCCCAGGCGCCGGTCTTCTCATCGTGCAGAAACTCAACGCGATGTTCGATTTCATCATCGCGATGGGCGGCTCCGCTATGACACGCACCATCCTGCCCGCGTACGGTTTCGTGGAACATACGCAACAGTGGAAAGGGGCACGCCCCATCCATCCGCTGCGGCAGATTCTGACGCACCAACACAAGAATTGGAAACTGATTCCGCGACTCGGAAGAAATCTGATGTGGTCGCGCGGCTTATCCACCCCCGCCGGCTGGACCACTGAGCAAATCGCGCCCGAAAAGGTCGATTCTTCCAGCCTGGTCCCACGCTCAGCGGAGTTTTTTCGCTACCTGATGGCATGCCCCGTCGCGCCCGTGCATTTCTATCAAATGCGCGAAGGCAATACGCCGCGCGGGCACTTCGTTCTCAGCGCGATTCGTGGTCAGGCGCGCCTCGCCGGCTTGTGGCTGCGCGAAACGAAGCCGGAATACGCGCGTGCGGCCTACGCGCTGGCCCAGGTGGAAGGCGGCAAACTAGCGGGCGCGAATGAATTCACAGCCGCGGGCAGCGGTACCGTCACGGAGCAGGCGGCGCGGGAATCCGGATTACGCCTCAGCGACGAAATGACGCCGGTCTTCCTCCTGAATAAGAAAAAGAATCTCACCCTGCCGCCGGACTTTCAATTCCAGCCGGTGGAAAACGATGGTTTCTTTCTCGACGGCGGCGATTACTGCTATCTCACTTAACTGGCCTGCAGGATCCCGACCAGCGCCTCGTACGAAGTCGCGTCTTCGAATTCCTCGAAATCGATCTCGCGTCCGAACTCTTCGCCAATCACGGTGAGCAGCGTAAGCTGCTTGATGGAATCCCACTCACTCAGATTCTCCACGCTGGCGGTGACGTACTTGCCGGGATCAAGCGTGGGGAACGTAGCCGCGAAGCAGCGATTTAGTTTTTCGGTGACACTGTCCATTGATCGTTTACCTGATGAAAGAGTGGCGGGCAAAGCCGATTAAAATCCTCCGCCCGCAGATAGAGTTCGTCGCCGGAAGCCGCCCCGCCGTTGAAGAAGTGCGTCAGGAAATCTTTGACCGGGCCATTGCGCTCGGTGGCCATGTAGTCAAAACGAATTCCCCGCGCGCCCGTTTGCTCCAGAAGCTTCTTCACCGTCTGGAATTCGATCTGGCGCGAAAACGCCCGGCAGCTCATGACCCAGATGTCGACGACGCAATCGTCGTCTTCCCGATGCCCGCCGACTACCGCAATTTTTCCCAACGGCCCAAAGCGGTCTTCATAGGAGACGTTCGCCAGAAATCCGCCAGCGCGATTTACCACGGACTGCCAGTCCAACTCCGTATATCGAGCGCCATTCAGATTGAACTGGTTCGTTTTGTTCACCAGCTCGAACGCACGCTTGTCCGTACCGGCGGCTTCAAACGTAATCTTCGCGTCCAGCCGCGAGAGGAAATCGGAAGAGTTCTCCCCAGCGCCCTGCTCGCGGAAATCTGCGGCGGCGCGCAGGCTTTCGAGGCGCAGCTTATCTTCTTCCCGAACCTCGCGGCGTCCGAAGCGCGTCCGCAACGTTGTCAGCAGTTTTGCGGCAGCCGCAGGATCGCCCGCCGGAAACGCAATACACTCCATCCGCGGATATTTCTCCGATACCTCGGCGAGCTCCATCGGGCTGTCGTCCACAAACACGACGGCGTCTTCGCCGATATTCCACGCCTTCAGGATGCGGCCCACGGCATCCGATTTCAGTCCCCAGCTCGCTTCAATTGGAAAGATGCGGGAGTCGCTCACCAGGATGTCGGAACGCTTCAGCGCTTCACGCACCAGCGCGGGATCGTTCTTCGATGCGATCGCCACCAGCACGCCCGAATCGGCCAGCGACGCCAGCGTCTGCTGGTATAGCGCATGGATCTGCGATTTTCCCTCCAGCGACCACGAAACGCCACCAACGCCGTCGTCCCCAAGAATTCCCTTCCACAGCGTATGGTCCAGATCCGTGATGATGCCCTTCTTTACTTCGGCGGGAAACAGGCATCCCACGCTGATTTCCGCAACGGCGCCAGCATGCAGATTCGTCCACGGGAACCCCGTCAGCAGATCCATCTTGACGTCGTGCCGCGCGGCGTATGGCGACGCCATCCCCAGCGAGCCCGCGCTCACCAGCCGAATATTGCGATGCGTCCCGATCCTCTTCAAAAACTGCGCCAAAACACTCGCGAGCTCCAGCTCGAGCATGTTCGCCTGAGAAGGTGGCGTGGAAGTCAGATGTGGAATGCCGATCGTGGGGCCAACAACAACCACGGGCATCGCTTCGGCGAGCTCCGCAAGTCCGTTCGCCAGACGTCCGCACTTTTCCGCCGCCTGCGCGGTGATATCCTCCAGCGTCTGCGGCCCCCACCCGGCGGAAGCCCGAAATCCCAGCCGCGCGTCGAGATCGGCCCACTCAAGCGCCACAACCGCGCCATCGGCCGCTTCCTTCCGTGCCCGCGGGATGTTCCCTTCGAGATCGCCGTAAAGTCCGGTACGAAGCCGGATCGCATTTTTCGGAAACCGGAGCGCCAGATGGGCCTTCAGAAATGTTTCGAAATGCAGAGGCGTGAAGCCGCAAAGAAGGTGTACAGTCCGTTGTCCTTCGGTCCCCGCCTGCCCGATAATCCGTAATGCTTCGCCGAGTTGCACTTTTCTGATTTTACGGCCCGGCCTTACATATGCAGCCCTGCCATCAATTCGATTCCGTACTGAAAGTCCAAAGCGTCGCCAAACGGAATCCGGCGAATCTGGAAGCGCTCGGCCCGAACGGTGTTCAAGCCCCACGTGCACGTGACCGCGGATAGAAATCCCGCCTCACCCACCAGACGGAGCACGTCAGGGCTGTAATCGATGGGCCGTCCATTCGGATAGCAAAAATGCCGGATCGGAATACGAGTTTGCGCCTCCAAATGCTGTTTCGCGCCAGCGATCTCGCCCTCGAGCTCCGCGAGATCCTCCACGCGCGAAAGAATCGGGTGCGTCGCCGTATGGCATCCGATCTCCACGCCTTCCTCAGAAAGCGCGCGGAGCTCGTCGCCCGTAAGGGCTTCGCGCCCGGGTGGCGACGAGACGGGAATCTCCACGCCGCAAACGCTTCCAAAACTCTGCAGGAAGGCTTTCCGCTCATTGTTCGGAGTCACCTTCAGAACGTCCAGCAGGCGCGTGAGCGTCGCCGCTTTCGCTTCAGCGCTATCGACCGGCAGATCCATAACGCCGCTCGAAAGAGTCACTCTTAGCGCTGTCCGCGGCGAGTTCCTGACGCCAAACTCCACCTGATCCGGCCACAGCCACAGCTGCCCGGCCGCGAACCCGGATACCGCATACAGCGTCGCGGGGATTCGATGCTTCCGAAAAATCCGATGGCCATGCAGGAAATTGCTATAGCCGTCATCCACCGTCACAGTGATGGCATTGTCCGGCAACGCCGTACGCCCGTCCATCGCCTCCACAATCTTCGAAAGCGAAACCGGCTCGAAATGCCTCGTAATGTGCGAGCAAACCGCATCCAGATTCGTTTCGGTTTCGCGGCTGAACGAATGGAACATGAGTGCCCCGAATTCCCGCCGGTGCCTGCGTCGTAAAACCGCCAGCCCACCCATCTCATGCAGCGCCATCCGCGCAGCCTTTTTCCAGGACATTAACGGTCATGGTACACGAGAGAATGCTCGCCGCAAAACAAAAACCCGCCGCCGGCACGAAGCCGGACGGCGGTCGTTTGCGCTGCTACTCTACTCGCAAAAGTTACGACGCGGGATTGATGTGGATTGTCTTCCCGGCGGTCACATAGACACGATCCGAAAACAGCGTTTGCCCGCCGTTCCGAACCTCAATCTTATAGTTGCCCTGCCGGAAATGCATGGTCTTATTGTCTTTCACCAGACCGGCGTAAGCGCCATCCACATACACCGCCGCTCCGCTGATGTGCTTGTTGTTATCGATCTTCACCTCGCCCGCGTTGTTCTGCGGGACGTAATAGCGAGGACCGTAGTAGCCCGGGCCCCAATAGGGATTCCAGCCGTAGCCATAACCGTAGCCGAAACCAACCACTGGAGGTCCGATAAATACGCGCGCCCGAACTCTGGCCGACGCGCCCAGCGGAGCAAGCACCATCAACGCGGTGGCAAACAGCAAAGTGAGCCTTTTCATAACCTGTCAAACCTCCACTCAGAGTTATGCAAAGACCGTGCCATTCTTTAACGCTTTTGTTTTCAGCGGCAAAGCAGCCCGAAATCCGGTTTTCCACCACCGGGCTGGTTGAGACCCACCAGCGTGCTTTACGCTACGCTCGCCCGCGGCATGCTGCGGACTTTCTTTTCGGCGTACATGGCCGCGTCAGCGCGCGCCAGCAACTCCACCATCGTCTCGTTCTTATCCCACGCCGCTACACCGATCGAAGCGCGCATCGGCGCCCGCACTTCCCCCTTGCCGGTTTCAATCGTGTATTCCCCGAACGCCCATTTGCGAATGCGGTCGAGCGACAACTGCGCTTCTTCAAGCGTGGTATCGATAATGACGATGAATTCATCGCCGCCCCAGCGCCCCACCACGTCGGTGGAGCGGAAATGGGCCTTCATTTCGGTAGCAAACTTCCGGAGCAGATTGTCGCCGGCCACGTGACCGTGCACATCGTTGATCTTCTTGAAGCCATTCAAATCGAGAACGGCAACACAGAACTGCCGGCGCCAGGTGATGCGGTCCTGAAGCTGCGACTCGGTTTCGCGGCGGTTCGACAAACCCGTCAGCGGATCCACCATCTCCCGCGCCTCGGATTGTTCGAGTTTCGCGCGATAGTGAGCCACTTCCGCCCGTAGCTGCGCGACCGTCTCCCCGCTCTCTTCCGTCATCTTCTCGACGGTCGACTTCATGTCCTCCGCGCTCTGCACCACGGATCGCCGGATCGCCGAAAGATCTTCCATCGCGGCAATCGAGTGCAGACGCGTGGTGAGACCCCCGAACTGGCCGGCGTAACGCTGATCCCGCTCGGCAATCGCCTCGGCGCTGACCGCGACCGCGATCATGATGTCGCGAATTTCTTTCTCTTTGTCGTCCGAATACTGCGCTGCGCTCTCGCCCCACTGCCCGAGTTCCTGCTCGAATTCCGTCTGAGCCGCGGCCACCTGATCCGGCGTCGCCTGCGCGGGAACACTCTCCTGAACCGCATTCAGCTTCGCGAGAAGTCCCGCGCCCAGCGGAGGAATCGCCTGCGCCCCCGCCTTCGCGATCGATCCGATCGACGATCGGAATGCGTCCACAGCCGCTTTTACGGCCTCACCGCCATTGGCGTCGATGTGCTTCTTGAGCGATATCACCACGGGTTGATTTTAAGCGAATCCCCGAAAAACCCGTAAGTTCAAAATAGTTAATCCACTAACGCGTAACAGTAACAAAGTATGGACAAACCATCTATCCCCGGGGAAGTGATTCAGGAGACCGGAATAATCGCCTTCCGAACCGCGTAGAGCACGATTTCGGCGGTGTTGTGCAACCCCAGCTTCTGCATCAGATTCTGGCGATGCGTTTCGACTGTGTACGGGCTCAGATCCAGAATCGTCGCCGCCTCTTTGTTGGATTTGCCCTCCGCCAGCAACTGCAGGACTTCCCGCTCGCGCTCCGTCAGCATCTCGTACGAATCACGTACCTTCCGCTCACGCATCAGGCGAACGTAATCCTCGAGCAGAGCCTGCGCAATCGTCGGCGAAAAGAACGGCCGCCGAATCGCAACCGACCGGATGGCCCTTTCGATGTCGTCATCGGCGTTATCTTTCAGCAGGTATCCGCGGGCGCCCGCGTCCAGCGCGCGCACGATATAGCTTTCATCCGTATACATGCTCAGGATGATCACGCCCACACGGTCGTCCTCCCGCGTGATCTGCGCCGTGGCGTCGATCCCGTTCAGCAGAGGCATCCCGATATCCATCACGACAATATCCGGCTGCAGCTCCTTCGTCAATTTCAGGGCTTCGCGTCCGTCGCCCGCTTCACCGATAACTTCGATATCCGGAACGCGGTCAAGCAGAAGCTTTAAGCCCGTCCGAACGATCCCGTGATCGTCCGCGACCAGTACCCGTATCACTCATCACCTCCGTGGATTCAGGCCAGGGCAGCCGGAATTCAATCCGCGTCCCCTTGCCTGGAGAAGAACCGACTTCGACCGAGCCGCCCACCTCGCGGACCCGTTCCTCCATGCCGAGCAAACCCAGGCCTCCGCGCTTCTGCGCGCCGCGATCGAAGCCGCGGCCGTCATCCACCACGAAGCCGATCACCTGGTCATCTTCCCGCCGGATCGAAACGTCAACATTGTGAGCCGCCGAGTGTCTCGACGCGTTGGTCAGCGCCTCCTGCACGATTCTATAGATGCACGTGCGGTGGATATCGGGAAGCTTGTCCAGCGCCGGATCGATATTCGAATGGATCTCGATCCCACTCGGCCGGCTCACTTCCTTAAACAGCCAGGCAAGCGCCGGAACCAGACCGAGATCGTCCAGCATGGAAGGCCGCAGCAGCATCGCAATATCCCGCACGATGCGCAGCGTCTGCTCCACCGTTCCCTTGGCCCGTGCGATGCGCGATGAAACCTCGCCTTCCGCATTACCGAGCACACGCGCAATACTGCCCAATTCCATCCGAAGGCCGGTCAGCATCTGGCCCACCTGATCGTGCAGTTCGCGCGAGAGATACTTCCGCTCCTGCTCCTGAGCGGTGCGAATTTGCCCGGAGAGGAGCCGCAACTCGGATTCCGCCATCTGGGACTGACGCTCGAGCGCGAGCAGCCGGAAAAGTGTTCCGCCCGCAATGGCGAACCCAAGCAGCAGTGCGATACCCGTCGTCCAGCCTAGTGATGCGCGGAATTCCTGATCCGCGCCGGTGATCCTCTCGCGTTCGTGCACGAAGTTGGCGGTCACCAGGTTCTCTACCTGCTCCGCCAATCCAAAGATTTCCTGCCGGCGCTTGATCCTTTGACGCAGCATTTCCGTCCGCTGCACGCGCTTCTCTTCCGGACTCCAGTCGAGAACAATTTCGGTCGGGTCCCAATAGGATGCGACTTCATCGCGAAGGTGGTTCAGCGCCGCTCTCTGCGGCTCATCGAGTCCGGAAGCCTCCAGAACCCGAAAGCTCTTTTCCGTATTGGCCTGAATCGAGCTGAACTGATCGATGTATTCCGCGGCGTGAGAAGGATCGGGGTCAAGAAGATAGTCCCGGGTCAGAATCGCCGCCAGATAAACGTTTGCCCGAATAGCTGCGAGCGCCACGCCCGCTTTCATGTGCGCACCCTGGAGCGCCGCCACCCGCTCCTGGGAATTTTTCGCGTTCCACCAGACGGCGGATGCGGAAATCCCAATCACCAGCAGCAGAGCTGCCAGCGCCGCCGCCAGAAGAATGGATCTGCGGGCGCGCATCGGTTCCCCCAATCCCAGTATCCCTCTTAGCGGCAAAGTCTTACGCACTTCTCCCAGCTTTCAGGGTGCCACGAAAACGGGCGCCGAAGCATGCCCTACGGCCTTTTTAGGGTGACGCTGGTACGAGGGCGGGATAACGCTTAACCCCTTGAAAACTTTACCCTTGAAGTGCCGGGGAACCTCTCGGATACCACCATGGAAAACTGGACCAGAGAGCGTCTTCAAACCCTCGTTACGGACCACCTGAGCGGCGTAAAATTGATCGCCGTCTCCAACCGCGAGCCTTACATACACGTTCGCGAAGGTGGCCGGATCGTCTGCACTCAGGCGGCCAGCGGACTCACAACCGCCCTTGATCCGATCCTTCGGGCTTCGGGCGGAGTGTGGGTCGCGCACGGCAGCGGCGATGCGGATCGGGAAATGGTCGATGCGCGGAATCACGTGCGCGTCCCGCCGGAGACGCCGTCTTATACCCTGCGCCGGGTCTGGCTGCCGAAACAAACGGAGGAAGGCTATTACTACGGCCTTGCGAACGAGGGACTCTGGCCGCTGTGTCACGCGGCCTTCCATCGTCCGCGTTTCAGCGCCAGAGACTGGGCGAGCTATAAGGTTGCGAACGAGCTGTTCGCCGAAGCCATTCTGGAAGAGGCGAACGGCAGTTCGGCTCTGGTCTTTATTCAGGACTATCATTTCGCGCTTCTGCCGCGGATGTTGAAGTCGCGGAACCCGCGCCTCACGGTCGCGCAGTTCTGGCATATTCCATGGCCCAATCGCGAAACCTTCCGGGCCTTTCCGTGGAAGGACGAATTGCTGGATGGCATGCTCGGCAATGACCTGCTCGGCTTTCACCTGCAGTACCACTGCGCGAATTTCATGGAGACCATCGAACGGTCGATCGAAGCGCGAATCGATCGCGAGCAGGGCTCCGTCGCGCGCAACGGTCATAGCACCGCGATTCGCGCTTTTCCGATCAGCATCGACTTCGAGGAGCACGCCAGGATGGCGGGTAGTGCCCACCGCGGGCCGGCCACCGCGCACTGGATGGAACTGCTCGGCCAGCCGCCGGAGATTCTCGGAATTGGCATCGACCGAGTGGATTACACCAAAGGAATTCCTCATCGGCTGCAGGCGGTCGACCGTCTTCTCGAAGAGCATCCGGAATATATCGGCCGCCTGGTGTTCCTGCAGGTTGGTGTGCCGAGCCGCACCGCGATTTCGGAATACAACTCGCTCAACCGTGCTCTGCACGAACAGGTGGACGCGATCAACCGGAAATGGACGCGCCATTCGTGGAAGCCCATCGTTCTGGTATCGCGCCATCTCGATCAGCAATCGCTGGTCGCTCTGGAGTTGATGGCCGATTTCTGCCTGGTCACTTCTCTGCATGACGGGATGAATCTGGTTGCGAAGGAATTCGTCGCGAGCCGTATCGACGGCGATGGCGTGCTGATCCTGAGCGCCTTCACCGGCGCCGCGCGAGAACTGGTGGATGCCCTGCTCGTGAATCCGTTCGCGGTGGACGAAATGGCGGACGTCATCCATCAGGCGATCAACATGCCTGCCGAAGAGCGCCGCCGGCGAATGAACCGGATGCGGTCGGTGGTCGCTGCCAATAACGTTTACCGCTGGGCGGGCCGGATTCTGCTCACACTCTGCGGCTGCGAGCCAAACGAAATTCCCTATGTGCCGGCGCTCGCCGAAAGCCATTCCGTCGCCGGTGTTGCCCTTTGAAGCTGGGTTTGCCGCTCCTTACCGAAATCGACGCGATTCTGCAACGGCCGGGGCGCGTTCTCATTGCGTCGGACTTTGACGGCACTCTCTGTCCTCTCGTCGACCGTCCTTCCGAAGCGCAATTAGTTCCGTCCATGTTGCAGGCGGTCCAGCAGGCGCTGGTGTGCCATCGCGTAACGTTTGCGGTGATCACTGGGCGCGCGTTGACGGATATCGAGCGGCGTTTCCCCGCTGGCCCCATTTTTTCCGGTAACCATGGCCTCGAAATCGCAGGCGGCGGGCTTCATTTCGAGCATGAGGCCGCCCTCCGTCTACGGCCGATGATCGCGCAGGCCTGTGAAGCGCTCGAAGCCGCGTCCGCTCCCTGGCCCACGGCATGGGTGGAAGATAAGGGCGTCACGGCGACGCTCCACTTCCGCAATGTCAAAACCGCATATCGCGAGACGCTTCTCTTCGCCGCGCGCCGAACACTCGGCGCCTTCGGAGCGAACATAGCGATGCGCGCCGGCCGGGACGCACTGGAGATCCGCCCGCGCGTGGCATGGGACAAGGGAGCGGCTCTCAACTATATCTATGAACACGCGGGACCGTTCGCTTCCTGTGTGTGTCTGGGCGACGACCGCACGGATGAATCGATGTTCCGCGCGGCCTGCTGTGACGTGAGCATTCGCGTCGGCTCCTCGCGCCTCACAGCCGCGAGCTTTTGTCTTCCGGGGCCAGCCGATGTCGCGCCATTGCTTTCGCACATCGTCGCGAGTTGTGCCCAGAAGCCGGGGTCACGGCCGGTTGGGTACGGCGGCTTTGATACTCCGGAACAATCCTCACACCTACAACAATAGTTGCCCTGTAACTGTACGTAAGAACCCCATTTTTAACTTCTTTACGCAGTACTCGTGTCGCCCCTACGTTACAATCCGGGAAGTCCCTCATACGATGAAAATATGAAAATTCTGGTTCTTGGCGGTGATGGTTATTGTGGCTGGGCAACTGCGCTCTATCTTTCAAAGAAAGGCCACAGCGTTTCCATCCTGGACAACTACATTCGTCGCTCGTGGGACCATGAGCTCGGTGCGCAGACACTAACCCCCATCCAGCCCATGCCCCAGCGGCTCCGCACCTGGAGCGAGCGCAGCGGCAAAGACATTAAGCTCCACGTCGGGGACGTCACCGATCACGATTTCCTCGCTTCCGTCCTCTGCGACGACCGTCCGGACGCCGTCGTGCATTTCGCCGAACAACGCTCCGCGCCGTATTCGATGATCGACCGCAAACACGCGGTCTTCACCCAGGTCAACAACGTCGTCGGAAATCTTAACCTCCTGTTCGCCATCCAGCAGTATGTGCCGGATTGCCACCTGGTCAAGCTTGGCACCATGGGTGAATACGGCACGCCGAATATCGATATCGAAGAAGGCTACATCACGATCGAGCACAACGGCCGCAAGGACGTGATGCCCTATCCGAAACAGCCCGGCTCCTTCTATCACCTCTCGAAAGTCCACGATAGCCACAACATCGCGTTCGCCTGCCGCATCTGGGGTCTGCGCGCCACCGATCTCCATCAGGGAGTCGTTTACGGAACCCTGACGGACGAGACCGCCCTCGATGAAACGCTGATCAACCGCTTCGATTACGACGAAGTCTTCGGCACGGTGCTTAACCGCTTCTGCGTGCAGGCCGCGGTCGAACATCCGCTCACGGTCTACGGCAAGGGCGGCCAGACGCGCGGGTACATCGATATTCGCGATACCGTGCGCTGCATCGAGCTCGCCTGCCTGAATCCGGCGGGCCGTGGCGAATGCCGCGTCTTCAACCAGTTCACCGAGCAGTTCACCGTACTGCAGCTTGCCCATATGGTGCAGACTGTGGCGAAAAACATCGGGCTCAGAGTGAAGATCGACCATCTTCCCGATCCCCGCGTGGAACTCGAAGAGCACTATTACAACGCGAAGCATTCGAAACTACAGGATCTCGGCCTGAAGCCGCATCTGCTCTCGGATTCACTGCTCGATTCGCTCCTGAATATCTCGGTCCAGTACCGCGACCGCATCGATCAGGCGCTGTTCCTGCCGCAGGTCAACTGGCGCCAGTTCCGCAACGAACGCAAACTGGCCGCCCCCGCCGCGGCCGCCGTTTAAGGCGGCGTCGCTCTTCGAGCTATCCTTTCTGGAAACGTCAGGGAACTTTTCACCTGGTTCCCAGCGTTTCTCTCACAGGACGCCATGCTCGAAATCCGCAATCTCCGCAAAACCTACGGCCCGACCGTCGCCGTCGACGGCGTCAGCTTTCGCATCGAAAAGGGCCAGACGCTGGGCTTACTGGGCCCGAATGGCGCCGGCAAGACCACGACTGTCTCCATCATTTCCGGCCTCATCCGCGCGGATTCGGGTGAAGTTCTGATCGAGGGCCGCGCACTCCGCAGTGACACTGACCCGGTCAAGCAGCGGATCGGTCTCGTCCCGCAGGACCTGGCGCTCTACGACGAGCTCAGCGCGCAGGCCAATCTCGAATTCTTCGGCGCCCTCTACGAGCTGACAGGCGCAAAGCTCGCCAGCGCCGCCGGGGCCGCGCTTGAGCTGGTGGGCCTTACCGATAAAGTCCGCGAAAAAGTCAAAAACTTCAGCGGCGGCATGAAGCGGCGCCTGAATCTCGCCGTCGCGCTCCTGCATGATCCCGATCTTCTCCTGCTGGACGAACCCACCGTCGGCGTCGACCCGCAAAGTCGCAACGCCATCTTCGAAAATCTGGAAACACTCAAGCAGCGCGGCAAGACCCTGCTCTACACAACGCATTACATGGAAGAGGCCGAGCGTCTCTGTGACCGCCTCGTGATTGTGGATCACGGCCACGTCATCGCGAACGATACGCTGCATGGCCTCTACCGCATGTTGCCAGCGAGTAACATCCTCTCCGTCGAGCTCGAAAACCCCAATGGACATTTCCCGCTCGACGATCTGCGTTCACTCACCGAGGTGCAATCCGCTGAACTCGCCGGCGGAGCGCTCCGCATTGGCGTGGGCAATCTCGCTGCGGATACGCCACGCGTACTCGAATGGCTGAACGCCCGCGGCCAGACCTTCACGCATCTGGTGACCGAACGCCCGGATCTCGAAACCGTCTTTCTCACCCTCACCGGAAGGAACCTGCGCGACTCATGATCACTCCCCTTCGTGCCCTCGTCCGCAAGGACATCCGAATCTTCTTCACAGACCGCCGCGCCGTCATCATGGGGTTCATCGCTCCCATCGCGATCGCCTCGTTCTTCGGCTTTATTTTCGGCAACGGCGGCAACAATAGCGACAACAGCCCGCTTGCCGTTCTCTATGCGGATCAGGACGCGAGCACCATCTCGAACGCCATTCTGGCCGACCTCCAGAAACAGAAATTGCTGAGCGTCACAGCTTCGACTTCCGACGCCGCCCGCGAAGCAGTGCGAAAAGGCTCGGCCACCGTCGCGATCGTCGTCCCGAAGAATTTCGGCGCCGACGCGGGCCGCGCCTTCTTCGGGCCGGAAAAGAAGCCCGAAATCTCGGTGCTTTACGACCCCTCGCACACCGCCGAACAGAGCATGGTGCAGGGCGTTCTCACCGGATCGGTCATGCAGGTGGTCAGCCGCGAAATGTTCGGCGGCCAGACGGGCCAGACGCTGGTGAAACAATCGCTCGACGAACTCGACGGGAACGCCGCCATCAGCTCAGGCGACAAGGCAACACTGCGCAATCTTCTGCAGAGCGTCAAGCAGTGGAACGAAGCCCAGGGCGGCGGCTCCGTACTGCAGCGCGGCATCACGATGCCGTACACGGTCAATCCGGAAGCCGTGACTGCGCACAACGGGACGCCCTATAACGGCTATGCCCATTCCTTCGCTGGCATGAGCGTGCAGTTCATTCTGTTCATGGGCGTCGAAGTCGGCATCGGCATGCTGCTGCAGCGCGAGCGAGGTCTGTGGAAGCGCCTTCGCGCGGCCCCGCTTTCAAAAGGACTCCTGCTCGGCAGCCGCGCCATAAGCGCCGCGATTACCTCGATGATGATTTTGGTCGTCGTGTTCGGCTTCGCGCGCGTCGTGTTTCACGTTCACATCGACGGGAGCATGGCGGGCTTCCTCGGCATCTGCATCGGCTTCTCGCTGATGACAGCATCGTTCGGCTTGCTGATCGCGGGCCTCGGCAAGACGGCGGAAGCGACGCGCGGCCTCGCTATCCTCGTCACCCTGATGATGGTGATGCTCGGCGGCGCCTGGGTCCCGGCCTTTCTCTTCCCCAAATGGCTCCAGACCCTGACGATGTTCATCCCGACGCGTTGGGCCATGGACGGCCTCGACGGCATGACTTGGCGCGGCCTCGGCTTCTCCGCCGCCCTCCAGCCAATTGGCCTGCTGCTCCTGGCAACAGCGATCTTCACGGCCCTCGCGATCAGCCGCTTCCGCTGGGAACCGGAGGGCTAATGTGAGCGCGCGTTCCCGTTTGCGATGTCACGCGCAGCCGGGCACGAGAGCTGGGTTTGTTCCGCGTCATATTTGCCTGTGGTTTAATAGAAGTTGATTTTGTAAACCATGGGTAGTCAGATGAGAGGAAAGTTAAACTGGCTGCAACGGGTGCTGCCGGAAGGCCTCATCGTTGACTCAGGTTGGCTGGAACAGCATGACATCTCGCGCCAACTCCGGCACAAGTACGTAGCGCACGGCTGGCTCCTTCCATTAGCGCGAGGAGTCTACTGTAAATCCTGCGTCCCTGATGAAATCTCATCGATTCAATGGCAGGATCTTCTTATCTCGCTCAATACCCTTCACAATCTTCCTGCCGCAGCCGGCGCCAGGACGGCGCTGGAACTTCATGGATTCAGTCACTATCTTTCGTCTGCTGTGCGCGAAGCGCATCTCTACGCAAACGGGAAATTCCCCGGTTGGGTCTTGCGAGTACCGCTGGACACCAGACTCGCTCTGCATAACGCCCGAAAGCTTTTCAAAGGAGGTGATGTCCCGGCATATCCTGCGAAGGAAGATGTCGCGTTCCCTCCGGAGGTGAGCGGCTTTACACAGCAGGAGTGGAGGCGTTCGAAATACCCGCTTATACTTTCAACGCCGGAAAGGGCGATTCTCGAAATTCTCGACGAGCTTCCCCAGCGGGAGACTTTTCACCAGGTGGATGTCCTGATGGACGGACTTCGCAACCTCAGTCCCCGGCGTCTTCAAGCGCTGCTCTCTGACTGCAACAGCGTCAAAGTTAAGCGGCTGTTCTTCCTGTTTGCGGAACGCCACAATCATGCATGGCTGCGGAAGCTGGATCCGTCCGCTATCGATCTGGGCAAAGGCAGGCGCATGCTGGTGCGCGGCGGCAAGCTGGACCCAAAGTACAACATCACGGTACCGGAGAATTTCGATGCCAGCGTCTGAGCAATTCCGAAAACAGGCCGCGCTGCTGGTCCGCACCATACCGCTCGTCGCGAGTGAGCTCTGCTTCGCCCTGAAGGGCGGCACTGCCATCAATCTCTTTGTTCGTGATATGCCCCGTCTGTCAGTGGATCTCGATCTGACATACCTGCCGGTTGAGGACAGAACAACGTCGCTCGCCAATATCAACGCCGCGATGCAGCGGCTCGAAAATCGTATCTGCGAAGGCCTGCGTGTAGCGAAGGTGACTTCCGTCAGGATCAGGCCTGAGAACATCGTCAGCAGGATATTCGTGGAGGCGAACGGGGTCCAGATCAAAGTCGAAGTAACCCCGGTCCTGCGTGGCTGCGTCTATGACCCGGAAACACGCTCTGTCTCGAATTCCGTCGAAGCGCAATTCGGGTTCGCGGAAATCCAGGTTGTCAGTTTTCCCGACCTTTATGCCGGGAAGGTGGTTGCGGCGCTCGATCGCCAGCATCCGCGCGATCTTTTTGATGTCCGCGATCTCCTTGCGAATGAGGGCATCGGCGAGGAACTAAGAAAAGCGTTCATTGTTTATCTCCTCAGCCACAATCGGCCGATAGCGGAAGTGCTTGTGCCGGTGCGTCAGAACATCGCGCGGGAATTTGAGCGCGGTTTTGAAGGGATGACCGAGCAGCCGGTGAAGCTGGACGATCTGATCCAAACGCGCGAAGACCTCATCAGAGAGCTTGTCGGCAAAATGCCTGATGAGCACCGCAAATTCCTGGCAACCTTTAAGAGAGGGGAGCCGGAGTGGAACCTGTTGGGCATTCCTCACGCTCAGAAGCTGCCAGCGGTTCAATGGAAGATCCAGAATCTCGCACAGATGGATCCCAAAAAACGCGAGCGGCTTATCGCTGAGTTACACAAGGCGCTAGGGATGGACAAGTGACCGCGAATATCAGCCGCCCCCCTGAATTCGACGACTCTTCACATTAATTAGCCGCCAGCGTATATACTCTGATGCGATGAACGCCTCGCTTCGTATCTACGCCCTCGCCCTGTTCCTGGCCCCCGCCCTCACCCACGCCGCGACTTGCGAAAGCCTCACCGCCCTCACCCTCCCCGGCGGCGCCATCACCTCCGCGGTCTCCGTCCCCGCAGGCGGGCTCGCCACCACCAACGCCCGCGGCAGCGCCGCCCTCGCCAATCTCCCCGCCTTCTGCCGCGTCTCCGTCACTCTCCGTCCCACCACCGATTCCGATATCAAAATGGAACTCTGGCTCCCCGCCGCCGCCGATTGGAACGGTAAATACGAAGCCAACGGCAACGGCGGCTGGACCGGCTCCATCAGCGCCACCACTCTCGCCG
>DASYCD010000266.1:0-7382 GCA_036500405.1 Bryobacteraceae bacterium | reverse complement strand
GGGCTCTCAACTTCGCAGAATTAGTAGCAGTTCCACACGTTCATTCTTTGCGGAATTTCTGAAATCCGAGGGTTCGAAATGACCACCCTCATCGAATCCCCCTTTGACGCGATCCTGACCGCTCATCTGGCGATACCGGAGCAGGTGAAAGCGGCCGTCGTTCCGTCGCCCTGCAATTGCGATTACGACTGCATTGGCGATCCGCTGCGGTATGTGAAAACATCGCGCGGCTGCCCTGAACATGACGACTGCGAATCATGCGGCGAGACTCTGGGCGTCGCATTCGACGCAGTTCCGGACGTGACGACAAAGCGCCGTTCGTGGCTCTGTCAAGGGTGCCTTGATTACTGTCTCGATTGCGACATGAGCCCGTGTGCGTGCGAACCGTTCGTGCCGGATGTGGGGCCGTTCTGTCGTCATGAGCGCGGCAAGGTGTGCGAGATGTGCTTTGACGGTCGGGACATGGACGCGGAGGCGAAAGCGAAATGAACACGGCACTGACGGTAGCTGAATCGCAGGCGGTTGCGCGGGCTGAATCCCCGGCATCTTCCATCCTCGAAGTGATTTCCCGCGCGGCGGTTGACCCGCGCGTGGATATCGACAAGCTTGAAAGGCTGCTGGAGATGCAGCGCTCCGTGATGGCCGAACAGCGAAAGTCCGACTTCATGGCCGCTCTGGCCCGCTGCCAAGCCCAGATGCCGCGGATCAAGCAGAACGGCTCCATTGACTACGGCAAAGGCTCGAAGATCGCCTACGCCAAGATGGAAGACCTCGACGCCGCTATTCGCCCCATCTACGAGCCCGAAGGATTCTCCGTGATGTGGAATGCGCCGATGTCGCCAGAAGGCAAGATCCGTGTGGTTGGCGAGTTCACCTGCTACGGCCACACCGAACAGCGCGAGATGACATTCCCGCCCGACACAAGCGGGGGCAAGCAGGCGGCACAGGCCGTGGCGTCCAGCGTGGCGTACGGCAAGCGGCAAATCTCGAAGATGTTCTGGAACCTGATTGAAGAGGGCCTGGACGTTGACGGCGCGAACCGTGCGGACCTTAAGCCGATCACTCAGGATCAGGCCGACACGCTGCGCGACAAGCTGACAGAGGTGGGCGGCAATCAGGCCATGTTCCTGAAGTACATGAAGGTCGAGTCGTTCGAGAAGATCACTGCCGGCCAGTTGTCGCGTGCGATGCAGGCCATCGAAGACAAGAGGCGGAAGTGATCATCCACCAGGTAGCCCAAGGAACTCAGGCCTGGTTGAAGCTGCGGTCAGGTATCCCGACAGCGAGTGCTTTTTCCCGCATCATCACCCCAGGCGGCAAGGCCAGTTCGCAGGCAGAGGCCTACATGAACACGCTACTGTACGAGCGCGTGACAGGCCGACCGCTTGAAGGATTCCAGTCTCAGTGGATGTCTCGCGGCTCCGAGGTTGAGTCCGACGCCATCGCCAAGTACGAGTTCGATCAGGATGTGACGACGGAGCAGATCGGCTTCGTGACCGATGACGCCAATCGCTACGGGTGCTCCCCTGATCGCTTCATAATCGAGCGACCCGATGGCATGGTGGAGGCGAAAGCGCCCAGCCCGGACGTGCACATCTCGTACCTGCTTGCCGGTGAAGGCAAGAGCGTTGACAAGGATTACCGCTGCCAGCTTCAGGGTGAGTTGTGGGTTTGCGAAAAGGCGTGGGTTGACATTATCGCCTTCCACCCCGATCTGCCGCAGGTGCTGTTTCGCGTCCAGCGCGACGAAGAGTTCATCAAGACCATGGCCGCGCACGTATTGGCGTTCTGCTGCCAACTCGAAGAGAAGGCCGAGCAGCTTCGGGAACGCGGGATCATTCGCGATGCCCAGCCCGAACCAATCGAAGAACCGTTCTTCACGGATGCCGACGTGACATGGGCGCGTGGGTACGCAGCCTCGTTACCGGCCTAACAAGTTCTATCGTCATTCCGGCCCGAAACGGCATGGCGATAACCGGGTGGATTCTGCTCTGACACGGAGCCCGCCCGGAAATGAGATTCGTGGTGCGACCGGGATGATGACCGGCACGGGGAGACGAACTCGAAATCCTCGGTCAGTGGCCGGTAGCTCAGTTGGTAGAGCGTCGGGCTAGAAACCCGAAGCGCGCCGGTTCGAATCCGGCCCGGTCCTGATCCCGGTAAGTGGAGCATGGCAGTTGGCAACGATTCACTGGAACGGGTCACCACGAAAAGTACGAAAGGGGAGCATGAGACACACCTTTACCGACGCCGATAACCGCATGTTCGAAGCCCTGCAAATTACGCAGGTGAAAGAAGCCGTCAACACGGAGGACGCTGATATTGCCCACGTGATCGCCGACGCTCGCACGATTCACCGTCTGACCGAGGCCGATATCGAGGCTAACTACCGCGATGCGGCGATTCACTGGTGCTCACAGGCCAAGGAATCCGCCACTGAGAACGAAGTGCTGCTGCGAAAAAACTTCGACCTGGCGCAGACGAATGCGGGGCTGAAGCGGACCATTCGTCTTCAGGCCATCTATCTGGTAGTGGCTGCGGTCATCGTTTGCGGGATGGGCTGGCTGGTGGTGACGAGATGAGCAAGTAAAAGAAGGAAGGGCAAATGGAACAGAACGCGGGATCTGCCGATATTATTTCCACTCTTGTGGAGCTGAATCGCGGCAAATTCATCCTGACTGCCGGTCAGAAGCTCGGCGAGTTAGCCGAAGCGATTATCGACACGGGCGGCAAGGGGAAACTAACGATCACTCTCGAAGTGACGCCGAGTGGAATGCAGAGCGGGAAGGTGAATCAATTTGAGATTCGTCCGAACGTCTCAATCTCGAAACCGGAACACGCGCAAGGCAAGAGCATTTTCTTCGTCACGGAAGATGGCCGACTGACGCGCGAAGACCCCAACCAGATGGATATGGAATTCCAGGAGACTGCGCCGAATGTCCGAAGCTAATATAAACGAAACCGCCCTTGCCGCCGTTATCGCGCTGGGGCAAAAGATCGGTCAGCCGGTCACTTCCGAGAAGATACATTTTGCCGTGGTTCCGACCACCAACGGCGGGGCCAGTTTGGTTTCCCTCAAGGAATATCAGTTCCCTGAAGGTATTCCGCCGAGCCGCCGCCGTGGCACGGTCACGCTCTACGATGCGCCCAGCTTTGCGGCGTTCGTGAATCTTTTCAACGATGAGCGTACGCGTACTTTCGCTGATCCAGCGACCGTCTCTTTCCTGTCCGTTCTCGACTACCACGGCGCTGGGAGCGCGGCGGATCACGCCGCTGAGTTCTGCGACTTTCGGGCGAAATTGACGCTCAAAACCTCGGAACAATGGAATATCTGGAGCGGCAAGAACGAGAAGGCATTCGCGCAAACTGAGTTCGCGGAGTTCATCGAAGACAACACTAAAGATATCTTTGACCCCACGGCGGCCGTCATGCTCGAAGTCGCTCGCGATCTTCAGGCGAAGACGGAAGTGAACTTTGCATCCTCGACGGTCCTTCAGTCCGGGCAGGTGCAACTGAAGTACACCGAAACAATTCAGGCCGGCGTGGGCGCTGGGAATGTGGAAATTCCGACCGCGTTCAAGATTCGCATCCCGGTATTCTACGGCGAAGAGCCCGTGGAAATCTCCGCTCGCCTGCGGTTTCGTCTCAGCCAGGGAAAGGTGACGTTTCACTACAAGCTGTACCGTCCAGTTGAGACGCTCAACGACGCATTCAATAAGGCTGTCGGCTCCATCGGCGACCTCCTGAAGACGGAAGTTTTGCTGGGAACTCCGGGCAACTAATCCTCCGGGCCGCGTTCGAAGTGAGCGCGGCCACTTGGAATCTTATGAAATCCCTCTACCTCTTCGCCGTCGCCACTATCGCAGCCATGGCCCACGAACTCTCGATCTGGCTGGCCCTGTTCATGACCGTCGCCATCCTCACGCTGGTCATCCATCGCGTAGGAGTTGGAAACGCCCTGCACAGGATCGGATGTTTCTGCTTCAGTGCTCGGGATGGGTGGGATGTGTTCACGAGCAAGCGGCGGGAGTTGAGAGAGGCGGAGGGTCGATGAGGGTGGCCGCAAAAACAGACGCCAATCACCGGGAAGTGGTGAGGGCTCTCCGCAAGGCCGGCATCTCGGTCCACTCAACGGCCTCGATGGGGAAAGGTTTCCCGGACCTCGCCTGCGGACTCAACGGGGTAGTGTGCCTCTTGGAAATCAAGGACGGGTCACTGCCAGCCAGCGCACGCGGCCTGACGGCAGATGAGAGAGCTTGGCATACGAACTGGCGCGGGCATGTGGCGACAGTGAATAGCCCGTCTGAGGCTGTTCTGGAAGTGCTTCGGCATGCGCGGGAAATGGGGGCTTTGTAGGCGATGAAAGCCGTTGAAATGGTCTTGCGGGGAATCAAGTGCGATGCGCCGGGATGCGATTACACCGACCCGACCGCCGAAGATCCGAAAGCGATCCAGCAGGACAATACTATGCAACTTAGCGACCGCGAGCAGGTGATTGCGCTGGCAGAGAAGTTGATGGGATTCGTCTGTAGCCACCAAACGAATCTCGGCCATTATTTGCCACGTGACAGGAGCGACGTGGATGCGATTGCTGTATGGCTTCCGGACCCAGAAGAGCCGAAATTGATGTCCGTCCAGCACTGGAACCCGCTCGAATCCATCTCCGACGCCTGGATGCTTCAGGATCGTATTCTGCAACTCGGCCCGAAGGTTCGCCGAGAGTTTACGCAGGCCCTGAATGAAATCGCCTGGCAGAGTCCATCTGACTGCGGCGGCAACGGACGCGACTGGGCAATGATCCACGCAACGCCACGGCAACGCTGCCTCGCCGCCCTGAAGGCTATCGAATCCATGGAGGTAAGAGATGGAAAGTAAGCCGTGTGGATGCTGGTGGAATTCGGAGACCGGCTATCTCGAATTGTGCCCGGATCACGTGACTGAGTTTATTGCCGCTGCCGAACCCCGCCTGGCGGAGCGGAAGGAGGAGTAGATGAGCACACACCCAAACGTGATTTTGTTGCTGGAGTTGGTCCCGGATGATCTGTCGAATCGAGCCCGTCGCGCCATCATGGCCGACTGCGGGGTGTCTGACGCAGACACGGATCTGAAGATTGGCGGGACCGACTACCATCACCGCGTCATGGAATCTGACTACGACGAAGACATGCAACTTTCCGCAAGGGAAGGCTCAATCGTCATCTATGATCTGGTCACTTATGGCTACGGCGAGCGCATCGCGTGGGATGTTTTGACGGCGCAAAAGGCCGCGCTGGAGGAATGGGCCAAACAGGTATGCGAAAAACACCACTGCACATCGAGCATCTGGATAACCGCCAATTACTGGTGAAGGAGGACACGCCATGCTGACACCGCAGAACAGCGGGACGCTCAAACTCAGACGCGCCGCGTGCGATGCAGTAGACCACGACACTCTCCTGAGTTGGTACAGAGAGGACGTGGACATATTGTTGGCGCTCGCCCCTTCACCCGCCACCCTGAACGCGGAGGGGTTGAGAGAGTGCCCCAACGTGCTGTGTGGCTGTACGTCGTGCAATATCGAAGCTGACGGCGGAACTGATCGAGATACGGCGACGATTCGAAAAACTCGAAACGCTCCACGAGGACGCCAGATTGGTGGTCGCGTCGCGCATGGCCACTCTTGAGAACAGAGCAGATCGGCGAACCACGTGGAGAGTAGACGAACTCGAAGAATTTGAACGCCTTGAGGACCTGAAAATCGACATGGAAACCTCCCTCGACAACTGCCGCGCGGACTTCAATTGGATGCAGGATGAGATTCGGAAGCGGGAGGTTGCGGCCCAGTGACACCACCTCTCCTCAATATCGAGCAGGCCGCCGAGTTCCTGAACTTCGCGCCGGCCACGCTCGATAACTGGCGATCGCTGCGAGTCGGGCCGCCGTGGGTGAAGATCCGCGGCGCCGTACGGTATCGAGTCGAAGACCTGAGCAACTACGTTTTAAGCCAGATGCAACTACCCTCGGAAGGAAACAATGCGCCAGAGCAACGGGAAATACTACGTCCGCTTCGTCGTGGACGGCGTGGAGTACAACGAGCCAACCGGTTTGGCGGCCACCGAACGAAATCGGAAAAAGGCGGAGCGGATGGAGGCGGCGGCGCGCGAGTTAGTGCTGACCGGAAAAGCGCACCTTCTCAGGATCACGTCTACACCGTTCAGTGACGCCGCCAGCGCGTTCCTCGCCTGGGCGGAGGGTGAATACCCCCGGAAGGATGGCGAACTCAGTGGGACGTTCAAGCGCATCCGGTCCTCATTCTCGTACATCAAGGTCTTTTTCGGGAAAGCGATTGTAAATTCCATCACCGAAGGGCACCTGGACGACTTCAAATCCGCCCGCCGGAAGATGGGCGTCAAAGAAGTTTCGATCCGAAACGACCTCCATGCTCTTTCGCTGTTTTTCCAATACTGCGTCCGAAAGCATTGGTGCCGGGAAAACCTTGTCCGGAAGATCGACATGCCGTCCTCGAAAGATGCCGTGCGCATGAATATCCTCTCGCCGGCCACCGAGCGGCTGTATTTCGAAACCATAGGGTATCTGGACCGGGCGGCCAAATTCCGGCCGTCTCCAGACCAGAACACCTACGCCGATCTGCGCGACTTCGCGATTCTCATGCTCCAGCAGGGATTCCGACCGGAAGAGCTCGTCGCGATGGAGAAATCGGACGTGGACCTGATCCACCGGCACGCGCGAGTTCGAACGTCGAAGACGCGGGCTGGGCGGCGGCGCCTGAAGCTCACGCTGGAATCCGTTCAGGTTATGAAGCATCGCCTGACTGTGCCGGGCCGGTTCCTTTTCCCGTCACCCAAGACCACAGACCATCACCGGTCCATCCACTGGCGCTCGCACGATGAGGTTATCGAGGCGATGAAGGGACGCCCCGGCGCGGCTGAATTCGTGATGTACGATTTCCGCCACACCTTTGCAACCCGGGCTGCTTTGGACGGCATGACGTTGCCGGTTTTAGCCGCCACGCTAGGCCACGCCGAAGGGGATCTGAAGTCGGTCGCGAAGTACGTCCACGTGAAATCGGATGATCTGGACGCGGAGGCGGACCGGATCGAGGAATTGCGGGTCCGGAGGTCGAAATCTTTTGCCGGATTTTTGCCGGGCACAGGAGCGGAAGATGGCGAACAGGAGGGAAAGATAGTGAAGTCCAGAGGTACAGCAGAATGAGGACAAACCGTTATAAATCAATGAGTTTGTTGGAGGCGCGAGTCGGGATCGAACCGACGAATAAGGGTTTTGCAGACCCTTCGCTGACCATCTCCAATCCTACGCCAGTTGTCCGAAATCATCGGACGACTGAGCGTCTTTGCCGGATTTTTGCCGGGTACGGCTCGCGA
>DASYCD010000265.1:0-1533 GCA_036500405.1 Bryobacteraceae bacterium | reverse complement strand
TTTTCCGATAGTGCCCAACCGCGCCGCAATTGCCCGGTCATACGCAGCCGTCACACGGAACGCATCCACCGCCAGCGCCCACTTCGTCTCGCGCGAAAGTTTTCCGAACTGCCGCAGCTCTTCCAGAATCGGCGTGTAGTCATTCGCCGAGGTCACGATCGCCACATCCTGCCAGTTCTTCGCAGCCGACCGAATCATCGTCGGCCCGCCGATATCGATGTTTTCGATCAGCTCTTCCGTCGTCACGCCTTCGCGCGCCGCGATCTTCTCGAACTGATAAAGATTCACCACCACAATGTCGATCGGCTCAATCCCGTGCTCTTTCAGCGCGGCCATGTGGCCCGCATTCCCGCGGATCGCGAGAATCGCGCCCGTGATCTTCGGGTGCATGGTCTTCACGCGCCCGTCGAGCATTTCCGGAAAACCGGTCACATCAGAAACGTCGCGAACCGGAATCCCGGATTCACGCAGAAGCTTCGCAGTGCCGCCGGTGGAAATGAGCTCAGCGCCGAGCGAATGAAGCCCGCGCGCGAACTCGGCAACACCGGTCTTGTCGGTGACGCTGAGGAGTACTTTCATAGGGGAAATTTCAGAATATCAGGAGCCCGCTGCCGCCCGGACCAACGCCCTCTAATAGATTTATGCTAATGGAATTCAATTAACTACTTTCCATTATTGCCGCCGCGCGTGGCCACTCCTACCATGGTCGGTTATGCTGGCTCTTTCGCGGCTCTCGCTTGCCGCTCTTCTGACGACATCGCTTTTTCTCTGCTCTTCCGCGTTCGCGCAGGACCCCATCGGAACGCTGGAAGGACAAATCTCCGACCCCTCTTCCGCAGCCGTTTCCGGCGCCGACGTCACGGTCAAAAACGCACAGACCGGCCTCAGCCGCACCTCGCAATCCTCGCGCGACGGCGACTATCATTTTTCGAACCTCCCCGTCGGCGAATACTCCCTGACTGTGAACGCAAAAGGCTTCACGGCGTTCTCCGTATCCGGCATCCATATCGATATTGGGCGCACGGTCACCCTTCCCGCAAAGCTCGAAGTCGCAGGCGGGCATGCATCCGTTGACGTGATGGCCCAGACAGCTATGGTGGACACGAGCCAGTCGATCGGCGTCGTAGTCTCCGGAGCCCAGACGCAGGATCTGCCGCTCAACGGCCGCGATCTCACCCAACTCGGCCTGCTCCAGCCAGGCGTGGCCCCCATGACCGAAGGACTGTCGAAAGCCGGCGGTATCGCAAGAAGTGGGCAGGCGTTCGCAGTGAATGGCCAGCGCCCGGAATCAAACAACTATCTTCTGGATGGCGCGTCGAATGTCGATAGCGTCAACGGCGGTTATGCCCTCCGCACCCCCGTCGATGCCGTCAGCGAGTTCCGCATTCTCACGCTGAACGCACCCGCCGAATACGGCGGCACAAGCGGCGCCACCACTTCGGTGGTGACCCGTTCCGGCGGCAACACGCTGCACGGCAACATGTATGACTTCCTGCGCAATGACGCCTTCGATGCGCGGAATTTCTTCGCCGC
>DASYCD010000264.1:0-5048 GCA_036500405.1 Bryobacteraceae bacterium | reverse complement strand
TCTACATCCCTTTCTTAACTTCAGCTATTTTCTGACCTGCGGGTTTTGACTCTTCGGCGCGAGAGGGAGCGGAATCATCCGCCGGCTCAGCGCCACGCTTGTTACGGAACTGCGGGCTGGTCACAATGGTCTCGACCAGCGAATCGAAACGGTAGCCATTCGCCGCGAGACGGGCTTCCATCTTCGCGATGAGCGGTTCGTCCGAAAGGATCAGGGATCGGTCAAGCGCGTAAGACAGGAGCTTGCGCGTCATACCGTCGATGAAGCCTTCCTGGCGGTGTTCTTTGATGTACTGCTGGACGCCCTTAAATCCCGCCTCTTCCACGTTGCCGGGGAGTGTGGCGCTGGGATCGACCGTGCGTCCTCCCAGATCCTTGGTGCGGGCTTCGCCAATCGGACCATAACCTTCCATGGTCAGGCCGAACACGTCGAAGCGCATATGGCACTGGGCGCACATCGGATTCTTGCGATGTTCGGAGAGCAGTACCTTGATGGGTGCGTTTGTTGTCGCCTCATCGTTCGGCAGCGCCGGAATATTGGGCGGGGGCGGCGGAATGGCTTCGCCAAGCAAACGGGAAACCATCCAGTGGCCGCGCTTCACCGGGCTGGTGCGCAGGCCGGGAGAATTCTGGGTGAGGAACACGGCCATCGGGATCAGGCCGCCGCGCTCGTATTTGCTGGCGTCGTCAATCTTCACCCAGGTATTGTCGGTCGTATTCGAGTCCACGTACTTTGGAAGAACGGGCGCTTCCGCCGGCAGCACGCCGCGTCCACCACCTGTACGGGGAGGAGCGGGAGGCGGTGGCGGCGTCAGCGCGAATTCCGGAACGTCAATGTCGTAAAATTTCGCGAGCGCGGGGTTTACGAACGTGTAATTGCCGTACAGCATGTCGAGCACGGATTTGTTGCGCTGCATCACGTCGCCGATAAAGTGAATCGGTTCTCCGAACATCGCTTCGCGAAGATCGTTCGTGAACGCCGGGAAGCGGTTGCGATCCACGCCGTTGTAGTTTTCGAAATGCCGGAACTCCAGCCAGTTGCCGCCGAATTCGGTGGCGAAGTCGGCAACCTTGTCGTCCTTCATCATGCGGCGCACCTGCGAGAGAAGCACCACAGGATTCTGGAGATCACCTTTGGCGGCGTGCGAGAGCAGTTCGTCATCCGGCATGCTGCTCCAGAGGAAGTAGCTCAGACGGCTGGCGAGTTCGTAGTTGCTCAGCGCAACGCCGGAGGGCGAAGCAGGGGTGGTCAGCGCGGCGGGTACGATCTTCGCGGAGCCGGGCTTGTTCATCTGCTTCGTTGAGGTCGCGGTCGGCGCGAGATCGAAGCGATAAGAGAAGTCGGGCGACATCAGGATGGAGACGATTGAATCGCGAACGGCATCCTCATGCGAGAGCCCACCCTTATCGCGAAGCTGGTGATAGAACGCGACGATGTCGTCTTTCTCATGCTGCGTCAGCGGACGGCGATAAGCCTTCGCGGCGAGTTTCTGAAGCGCAACCAGGTGCTGCGGCTCAGCGTCGGTGTGCATCTTTTCCAGATTGCGGAGCGTGGCGTTGATGCGATCGAAATGTTCCGTGATCGCGCCGGAAGCGAGCGGACTGTTGTTGGGATCGGCCGCAGCTTTCGCCAGATAGTCCGCCTTCAGCTTCATGATGACTTCCGTATCGGTCACGGCATGATCCGCAGGCCGGGGAGAGCCGCCTTCAGCGCCGCGTCCGTAAGCTTCGCCGCTCTGATTGAAATAGAACTGCACCATGGTGCGGGAAGTGTGGGCGGCGACGAAATCGAATTCCGTCCAGAGGCGGTTGAGGTCTTTGATCTGCGCATCGTTCAGGATGAGTTGCTGGAGCGCGGTGTCGTCGCGATAGTAGCCCATCACGTTGTGATAGCCGGCGCTCAGCAGGCGGCCTTTGTCCTGGCTGTCATCCGGGAAATAGCGGCCGCGTTCGGACGCAAAGAACTGATCCGGGAAAACATTGGCGAACCGGGCGAATGATTCCTGATATTTCGCGTGCGACGCTTTCGGCACCACAAGATCGGGATCTTCAGCGCGAGACTTGTTCATGACGGCGGCCCAGTGCGGGGCGGCATCCTGATGGAGTCCGGGGTAACGCGGGATCGGGCCGACGACCGGCGCCGGATCTTCGTCATTGCGCAGGGCAGCGGGGTCGCTGTCGCGGCGGTGATCGGCGAACATCTGGAGCTTCCAGTCCATCAGGGCTTCAGAAGCGCCGGGCAAGCCTTTGACGACCGGCGTGGCGTACTGCATGCCCGTATCGAGACGGAGCCGGACCACCCAGTCGCGCATGGCGGTAAACTTCTCACGCGCCGGCTCTTGCCTGGCCTTGCCTGCAACCGGGAGCGCCAGCCACATCGTCTGCAGCTTCTTGATGGGACCGACTTCCTTGGCGCGCTGCGCCGAAGTCTCTTCCAGAATCTTCCAGACGAGGGGCAGATACTTCGGGCTCACCTTCGAACTGGCGGCGGTGGATGCCAGCGTTGCCGTCGGATGGCCGAGCGCCACGCGGTTCTTGTAGCGCCAGGCCGCCGCGAAGTAGTCGGCGAAATCGGTATCCTGACTCTTATAGAAATCGATGATGCGCTCGATCGAGTACTTGTCTTTGTCCGTTTCCACCAGCATCGGATTCGGCGCGAAATCCAGCCCATCCGGAGTGAAAACCACGTGATCGGCAACGTCGCGCGCAGCCTGGAGGTATTTGTTCAGCAGCGCGGGCGACATATCGAGAGATTCGCCCGAATTATCGAAGCCGGCCTGATTGGCGGGATCGATGGGGAACTCTTTGGTCGGCTGAATGTCCTGACCGGTCAGGTCGCGAACCGTGTAGTTGTACTCGGCGTTGCTCAGGCGGCGCGCGAGCACAGGACCGGGGTCGCCGGCGTGTTTGCGGGCTTCCTCATTGCGCATCGCCTTTACCCAGCCAACAATCTTGTTGCGCTCCACGTCGGTCGGCGCAGGCATGCCGGCGGGCGGCATCTGCTTGCTGCCGAGCTTATCGATGACGAGCGCCCAGCGGGGATGATCGCGAAGGACCATATCCATGCTGGTATAGGATGCGAGGTCGAAGCCCGCCGCCGGCGACGCGCCGCTGTGGCACGCGACGCAGTACTGTTCGACGAACGGACGGACGACGGTTTTGAATTGTGAATCGAGCGAGACTGCCGGGGTGCTGGCGGGTTCCGCCGAGGGAACCGTGAAGAGCGCGAGGACACCGGAAGCGAGGCCGAAAGCTACAGGGATTGAACGGCGCGACATGGGATTATACGGGTATGATTATACAGGCGTAACATGTCAGAAACAAGGGTTGCCTGTTCCTCTATGTACTCTTCTCAGGGGATCTGTTTATAGTCCGAGGGGACAACAAATTCCGAATCTGGAACCGCTTCCGTGGAAAACCCTGTGTTATCAATTGTCATCTCGATCAGGGCGCTGCTCGCCCCCCCGGATGCCGCCGGTCCGCGGCCCATGGCGGCCATGGCTGCCATCGCCCGCTGAGCCGCGACGGCCTGAGCTCCACCCTGCTTCGCCATTGCGTCCATCTGGGCTTTGGCCGCCTCCATCTTGGCCTGCTGCTCGGGCGTGAGCTGGGGTGCTTGCGGCATCTGCGCCGCCTGAGCTCCGCCGCCTGCGGGTTTGATTCGGATCACCTCTTCGACCACCATGCCATCGGATTGTGCGAGTTTCTTCTGCACCTGCGTGATCGCGCTCTGAATGCTCTGGTTGCCACCGGCGCCCATCATCGCGGCCCAGGGGAAATTGGCGGCGTTCTTCTGATAGAACGCCCGCATCTCGGCGGCGCCCGGAACATCAGTGGAGCGCCAGACTTCGATTTCAGCGGCCATCTTCATGGCCGGTCCGCGGCCGACGGCGAAATCGAGATCGAGCGTGACGAGGGATTCCTTCGCGTTAAAGCCGTTGATGGTTTTCGTCTGGCCCGTGTCCTGGATATTGATCGTCATCTGGGCATTCGAAGACGCCGCGGCGCTCACGTCACTGAACTTCTGAACCTTATATGTCTTTTGGACCTTGTTGATCGTGGTGATGGTCTGAGCGGCGAAGTCCATCAGGATTGTGGAGTCGCTCGCGACCTCCGCTGCTTTCTCTCCCTTGAAATAGCTCTTGCTTTCCCGGTTTCCCGCGCTGCCGGCCATCGCGGCCATCGAGCCTCCGGTAACCTTTTGGGTTTTCGAAAAGCTGAAGTCGGCGTGTGCCGTGAGAGTCGCGGCGAGGGCGACCGTGCAAAGCGAGGCGGTGGTCCTGAACATAGGTTTGCTCCTGAGGGATAGTCTAGACGAGATCCAGGTCAGTTCGCTGACGGGCGCTCGATTTTGTCGATGACGATCAGCTCGACGGGCGCGTGCTGCGAGACGAGTTGCAGACCAAGTTGATTTTGGATTGCGCTGAAGATGGATTCGCGATTGGGGTCGGCTGTGGCGTGCGCGTCGAGTCCGATGACCCCACCATCGGCGACGGGAGCATCGCTCCATTGCAGCGAAACATCGTAGCGGCCAGTCAGGCCGGTTTGATCGACGACCGGTTTGCCCAGGGCGCTGGAGAGAAGCTGTGTGAGACGCGATATTTCCCCTCGCTCAAGACCGATGGAGTTGCCGTTGATCCGGATATTCGTGGCGCCGCTCTCATCCGCTTTGAGCTTCGGACCGTCTTTCGCGATTCTGAGGACGTACGCCGATTGCTGGCGCGTTTCCCGATGCGCCTGAAGTCCAAAGCGCTCGCGCAGGAGGTTTTGCAGCATCTGCCGGGTCTCTTCGTCGTTGTGAGTTGTCCCGGCTTCGCTCCTTGCGTCGACACTCCATCTCTCGGTCCCGATCCAGGAGGGACCGTCGGCGATCTGGGATTCCTGAACGTTGTACGCAAGCATCATCAGGAGGCGCACGACAACTCCTGTTCCAGAGAACTTGCCGTTCGACGGCGGGTGCGCTAAGAATGGGGTGTTGTCGGGTGTTGGATGTATGCTGGCTGCCTCGAAGCGCGGACCATCCGCAGCGCTCAAGTGGAGCGCAGATAA
>DASYCD010000263.1:0-24507 GCA_036500405.1 Bryobacteraceae bacterium | reverse complement strand
TCTGCAGACGCAGAGCGGCGAGCGTTCCTATGCGATCGAAACCAAGTCGATCGAAAGCCTGCCGATTTCACACGGCAACTTCACAAGTCTGGTTGCCTTTGTTCCCGGCGTGGATGGCGGCAACACCACCTCTGCCGGCGGTACGCGGCTCGGCGGCGTCGGCCAGAACAACATCATGATGGACGGCATCTCGGCCATGGATACAGGCAACAACGGCCAGATGATCAACATGAACGTCGAGTCGATCGGCGAAGTCAAAGTTCTGACGCAGGGTTATCAGGCTGAATACGGCCGGTCGAGCGGATTGCAGATTACGGCTGTGACCAAAAGCGGCACGAATCAGTATCACGGCGCGGGATACGGCATCTTCACTAACACCGAATGGAATTCCAGAGCGTGGAACACGCAGAAGAACGGCGATGTTCCGACGTTCTCTCACCTGAACACCTATGGATACACGATCGGTGGCCCGGTAATCATCCCGAAAATCTACAATGGCAAGAACAAGTTCTTCTTCTTCTACGCGCATGAGTTCAGGCCCCAGTCGATCCTCTCGAGCAGTAGCGTCATCCGTATGCGTCTGCCATCTGCTCTCGAACTGGCGGGCGACTTCTCGCAGAGCCTGGACAATAACGGCAACCCAATCCCTACGCTCAAGGACGCTGCGAACAATGGTCAGCCTTTCGATGGCCAAAAGATTCCGCTAAGCCGCATCTACGCCCCCGGACTTGCGGTACTGTCCCGTTATCCCGCCGCGAATCTCACGCAGGCCGCCAACACCAGCTATAACTACCAGGCGAACCCAGCGAGCTACAATCAGCTGACCCAGCAGCCTGCCGTCCGCCTCGATTATCAGTTCACCCCGAACGTTCGTATCTCGGCGAATTACTCCGCTCAGATTCAGCGCCCCGTGCTCCAAATCGGGACTATTCCGGGTTTCAACGATGCCTATGTGCCTTATCCAACGATCACGAAGTACGGCACAACGTTCGACTGGTCAATTACACCCTCAACCTTCCTCGAAGTGACCTATGGGAGCATCAAGAACCAGTTGGCGGGTGGTAACAACGGCGGCCTCGATACGGGCGCGGAATCGAATCGTCTGAAGAGCCTCCAGGCTTTCCCGATGTTGTATCCGGACGCTGGCGTGGTGAGTTCGCAGTATTACGATTACACCGTTCTTCAGAAAGAGAAGCCGGTGTTCTGGGATGGCAAATCGGTTAACCTGCCCCCGATCTTCGGATGGGGCGGCCTGATCAGCGGTGGTCCGCCAAACCTGCAGTTCCCCGGCTGGCTCAACGTCAACCATACGCAGGACGTCTCCGGCAGCTTGACGAAGGTCATCGGACGCCATACTTTCAAAGGCGGCCTTTACCTGAATCATAGCTACAAAGCGCAGAACGTCGGCGCGGGCGGCGTCGCGAACCTGAGTTTCCAGGGTTACGTAAACTTCGGCAACGATAGTACGAATACTCTTGATAGCGGTTTCGGCTATGCCAACGCGGAGCTCGGCATCTTCCAGCAGTACCTGCAGGCCTCCAAGTTCATCGAAGGCGACATGGTCTACAACCAGTTCGAAGGCTTCCTCCAGGATAACTGGAAAGTCACGAACCGTCTGACTATCGACTATGGGCTGCGGCTCGTGAATCAGGGCCCGCAATATGACATCAATGGAACGATGTCGAACTTCTTCAGCAATAAGTGGCAGGCATCGGCGGCCCCGGTTCTCTATACGGCCGGTTGCAAGAGCGGCGCCGCGACATGTCCCAGCGGCAACGATCGAAATGCGATGGATCCCCGTACAGGCGCGATCATTTCGGCGACCGGCGCGGCCAACACGCAGGCTCTGATCGGCACTCCAATTCCCGGCACCGGCGACCCCATGAACGGGATTGTGGCAGCGGGCAAAGGCATCGCGAAGACGAACTACACGTGGCCCGCCCTCGTTGTCGGACCGCGCCTCGGTCTGGCGTACGACGTCACCGGGAAATCTAACTGGGTTATCCGCGGCGGCTTCGGTGTCTATTATGATCGTCCCGACGGAAACACGATCTTCTCCATTCCCGGCAACCCACCGGCTGCGACCGATCAGGACTTGCGTAACGGCACCCTGGCAACGCTTGGCAGCGGCGGCTTGAACCCCGGGCCGGTACCGGCTCTGGTTACATTCCAGTACAATGCGCAGGTTCCGGCATCACTGCAGTGGCAGGTCGGTCTCCAGAAATCGCTTCCCGGGCAGATGGTCGCGGATGTATCCTACGTCGGTAACCACGGCTACAACCGCCTCGGAGCGCTGCAGGGAGGCGACGTCCAAAACCAGAATGCGGTGGACATCGGCGCCGCGTACCAGGCGAAGTATCAGGATCCGACGCTCGGCACGCCGGCATATATGGGCGCGTCCGCGTACACGACGAACCTGCTTCGTCCGTACGTCGGGTACAGCTCGATCGGTCAGAATACGACGGACTTCTGGGACACCTACCACTCGCTGCAGGTGACCCTGAACCGCCGGTTCAGCCATGGCCTTTCGTTCGCCGGGTCCTACACTTATGGCATTTCGCTGAAGGGCAACACCGGCCTGGTTCAGCGGTATGTGCATAATGCCGATGGCTCGATCAGCCTGCGGTCCGATCAGGCGCAGTATGAAGCCCTGAATCAGAACCTGGACCGCAAACCGCACTTCTTCAAGTTCAACTCGACTTGGGAGCCAGTCGGCATCAGCCGCGCCGGTGGATTCGTTCACCAGATCACGAAGGACTGGCAGTTCTCGGGCATTTGGACGCTGGCTTCTGGAAATGCCTACACGATCGGCTACAGCTACAACAGCCAGGGCGCGAACGTGAATATCACCGGCTCGCCGGACTTTAACGGTGCGGTGACTATGAACAACGTCGGCAGCGGATGCTCCGGCAACGTCTACGCCGAGTTCAACGCTGCGGGTGTGACGGGGCCGACATACGGGAGCACTGGCCTCGAATCGGGCCGCCTGCAGTTGCGCGGTTGTGCCACGGACAACGTGGATACTTCCATCGTCCGGCGCTTCCGCTTCTGGAAGTTCCAGGAAAGCCGCCGGTTTGAGTTCCGCGCGGACATCTACAACACTCTGAATGCGGTGCAGATCGCAGGTAACAACCAGGGTATGGTCACTTCGGGAACATTCAACACCCCGGCTGGCATGGCGCTGCAGAACGCCGAATTTAATTCGACGGGCGGCATCAACGCCGGCAAGCAGTTGCCCAAGAACGCAGGCTTCGGCGCCGCTAACAACGCCGCGACCATGCGCAACATACAACTTGAACTTCGCTTCGGCTTCTAAGTCGAGGTGTAGTTGTAAAAAGCGGGGGAGAAGGCATAAGGCCTTCTCCCCCGCTTTCATTTTCGGGAGGTAATAAAATATCCGCAGTCTCCATGAAACCTCCCATTGTTCTCGCTCTTCTTGCGGCGGCCGCCGGATCCATCTGCGCATACGCGGCGGTCATCGGCTCGAACATTGCGGCACTACCGCTCACCGAAGAGCGAATTGCCGCGCTGCCCGCCACGCAACAGCCGCCTGGCGGAAGTATCTGGCGCGTTCGATTTCGCAGATGCGCGCCGACCGTGCAGCGCTCGAAGGTGAAATGAGGAAGGCGGGACTGAAAACTCCGGTCATTCCCCCCGGCGGATCGGCCGCGAAAAGTATTCCGCTCGATAAGCCAGCCGATTGGTACTCAGGCCCGGAAGCGCGGCGCATCGCGAATATCGATTGCAAGTGGAACGGCCCCTCGTGGCCATTCGCCACGACGATCACGCTGCGCGGCCTGGCGAATGTACTCAATGACCACTCGCAAAACGCGATCTCGCCCGCCGACTACCGGAGGACACTCGCGATTTACACCCACAACCATCGGCTGAAACTGGATGACGGCCGCGTGATCCCCTGGATAGACGAAAATCAAAACCCGGAAACCGGGGAGTGGATTGCGCGCACGATGAAGATCCGCAAAGGCACGTTCTACGGCCGCGGCGACCACTACAACCATTCCGCTTACTGCGATCTCATCATCACCGGCCTCACAGGCCTGCGTCCATCATCAGGAGACACGTTCGAGGTCAACCCGTTGGCGGATCCCGCATGGGATTGGTTCTGCCTCGATAACGTCCCGTATCACGGCCGCTCGGTCTCCATCGCCCGGGATCGAAATGGCCAGAAGTTCGGATGCGACGCCGGTCTCGCTGTCTACGTTGACGGTCAGCGAACCGCCAGTCGCGAAACGCTCGGCCGGCTTGCCGTACGTATCAGTTAAGGCGCCACCTCTTCAACGGCCGCCGCGTGGATGAGCGCAGCGCGATCCAGAATGCGCCGCGCATAATCCGCAACTCGGCTGACCCCCATTTCATACGACGAGTTCGGACTCCCCGGTCCGCCATTGTAAGCGCCCACAGCCAGACTGACATCACCGTGAAAGTGGTCAAGCAGATAGCGAAGCAGCAGCCCGGCGTATGTCGTCAGAGTTTCCGGCGGGACATGATCAATATCAAGCTTCCGCGCCGGCTGAAGCCGCGGCGGGAGTTTGTTGTAATCGCGTGACCGGTCCTGCAGATAGAGCGAATGCGCGAAGCGAAGAGTCTCGCGCGTAATCTGCCAGACTCCCAGCGCCGGGTTTTCCACGAGAACGCCGCGCGCGCCGTGTCGCACAATCACATCGCCCGGATCGGCGCGGCGTTTCCAGACCCTGTGCCGCAGATCGCCATTGACATTCAGATAGTTGTTTTCCATCGCGCCGATTCCGAGAAAGTAGGAGAGAGGCAGATCGTAGAAATCCGCCACGGCGATGATGTCGCCCGCCAGCCCGAGCGCCTCGTCGTGGCTCAGCGGCGAAAGCGTGGAATCGCCAAGCACGCGGCGATCGGTCGCGGCTTTAAATCGCAGGAATCGGCTCACATAGGCTGCGCGTTGCGTTGGCGAAAGATCCCGGAAGACGTCGTGCACAGGGCCATTCCACGCCTGTATGAAAACCTGCGTTTCCTCCCGCAAATGCGCCACGGATGCAGGCGTCAGAAAAGCCCGGTAAGTCGTGTTCCCGATTCCCCGTGACCGCAGCCGCGCAATTTCATCCGCGCAATCCGCCAGGTCATCGGGGCATTGGACGGCGATCGTGTAGGTGGGGCGATCGCCGGGATTCAGCATCAGCATCACATCCCGCCCCGTCGCCGATTGCCGCGACTGCGCGAGATCGAACACCAGGTAGGCAAACAGCTCATTGTCGTAGTGCCCAAGAAAGCCGACGAGCTTGCGGCCGGGCATCGTGACTTGCTGATGGCCGCCGCTATCGACATACCAGACCAGCCCTGAATCCGGAACCTTCACGTCAATCGTCCGCGGCCAGAGCCGCCAGGCGGCGAAAGAGGTAAGCGCCACCAGGGCCGCGCCGCCAGCGCACACAGCGATTCGCTTCACCGACATCTCATACATATAGACGCGCCGCGAGACAAACAGGATTTCGATGTAGAGGAGTTGGGAACAGAACCTCTTCCCAATTACAGGATAGCAATCTAAATCATTGAAAACAAGCCTTGATTTCCTTTGGAATCCGCTCTACTATCAACCCTCATGATGATTCCACAAGAAAAGATCGCGGCTGTCGCGAAGGCATTGAGCGAAACATTCGGCGTCACAGAAGCCGATGAAATCCGCCAGATTGCGAACGGGACATTCAACAAAGTCCAGGTATTCCGGATTGTGGTACGCGGAACACCTTATCTGCTGAGAGTCATTCTGCGAACCGAAGATCCCACGTGCCATTTCACCTGCATGAGCGCGGCAGCGGAGGCAGGCCTCGCGCCGCGCGTCCGTTACACGAACGTGGAAGACCGCGTTTCAATCACCGATTTCGTGGCAGGCGTAGTTCCTTTTCCGCGCGCGGAGGCGATCGTACGAGTGCCGCGACTACTGCGCGTCCTGCAGGCGCTCCCTGCGTTCCCCGGCAGAGCGGGCCACCTCAACACTTCATGCACGTTTCTCCTGCAGAAGGGTCCGGTGGTTGATGGCCTTCTGCAACGTTGTAAAACAATGGCTGTTCTACCGCCGGATCAGATGGACGAACTCCTCGCCCGGCACGCACAACTTGCTTCGGTCTATACGTCGCTGGACGAAGACATGGAGCCCAGCCACAACGATCTCTTCAAGCCCGACAACATGCTGTTCGACGGCGGGCGGATCTGGCTCGTCGACTGGGAAGCGGCATTTCAGAACGACCGCTACGCCGATTTGGCGGCCGCCGCGAACATGCTTGTGACGAGCGATGCCGACGAGGAGATCTATCTTCGAGAATTCTTTGGCCAACCGCCCGACTCGTATCAGCGCGCACGATTCTTTCTCATGCAACAACTGGCGCACATCTTTTATACGATGGCTTTCCTGATTTTGCAGTCCGGCGGGCAGCCCATCAACTGGAGCGAACCGGCTCCCGGCTACAACGAATTCCAGCAACGCTTCTGGACCGGCGAAATCAAACTCGACGAAACTCCGGCGAAAATCGCCTATGGTCGCGTCCATTGGGAGCGCCTTCTGAGGAACGTGCAGTCTCCGCGGTACCAGGAGTCGCTGCGGATATGCGCGAATACCGCCCGCCATACACGGCTTTGAGCTCATCGTGATAGCATCGGGGGCTGGAAAGGTCACCTCATGAAGCGATTTCCTCAGACAGTTTTGCTGTGTTTCCTTGCGGCGGTAACGGCTTTCGGAGCCGACCGGGTGAAGACCGCAAATGGCGTTCTGGAATCCACCGTTGCGCCGAAGGACGGCGTTCGATTCTTCCGCGGTGTCCCGTTCGCGGCGCCGCCCGTCGGCGATCTGCGATGGAAAGCGCCGCAGCCGGTGAAAAACTGGTCGGGTGTGCGCAACGCCAATGAATTCGGCGCGCGATGCATGCAGCGCGCAGGCGGCGATTACTGGTCCCGCAGCAACGGCACCGGCGAAGACTGTCTGTATCTGAATGTCTGGACCCCCGCAAAATCCGGCAAGGAGAAGCTTCCGGTCCTTGTCTATATTTTCGGCGGCGGCTTCCAGAATGGCGACGGCTCGGAATATCGCTATGACGGCGAAAGCATGGCGCACAAGGGAATTGTCACGGTCGCGATCAACTATCGTTTGGGAATTTTCGGCTTCTTCTCGCACCCCGAACTCACGAAGGAATCTCCGCACCACGCGTCCGGAAACTACGGACTGCTCGATCAGGTAGCGGCGCTCGAGTGGGTGCAGAAAAACATCGCGGCGTTTGGTGGCGATCCGAAACACGTAACGGTCGCCGGCGAATCGGCCGGCTCAATTTCGGTCAGCGCGCTGATGGCTTCGCCGCTTTCGAAGAACATGATGGCCGGGGCAATCGGTGAGAGTGGCGCGCTGATCGCGACGCTGCCGCCCAAGCCGTTGTCTGAAACCGAGAAGACGGGCGTTGAGTTTGCCGAAAAGGCAGGCGCCACTTCGCTCGAAGCACTGCGTGCGCTGAGTGCGGATAAGATCATGGAACTGACGGCTCCTGCCGGCCGCGGCGGAGGCGGCGGACGCGCGGCGGGCCCCACGCTCTCCTTCGGCGTCAATCTCGATGGCTACTTCCTGCCGAAGACGCTCCCGGAAATTTTCGAAGCCGGACAGCAAGCAAAAATTCCGATGCTCGCGGGAAGCAACTCGGCCGAACAGGGTCCGAACAGCGTTCTGGGACAGGCGGAGCCGACCGTCGAAAACTTCAAAGCCGCGATCGAGCGGCTCTATCCCGGCCACGCGGATGAAGTCCTCAAGGTCTACGCGCCCACCACGCCCGAGGAAACGCGCCAGGCCGCAACCGATCTGGCGAGTGCGCGGTTTATCGCATTCGGCACCTGGAAGTGGACTGAACTGCAGGCGGAGAACGGCACGAAGCCGGTTTATCGCTATTACTATGCGCGTGTTCGTCCCCGCTATACAGGTATGCCCGGCGAGGCTCCCGCGGCGAATGCCGGTCGTGGCGGCGGACGCGGTCCTGCTGGTCCGCCCCCAGGCGCGGCGCACTCTTCCGAGATTCAGTACGCAATGGGCAACCTCAATCTCGACACCCGCTACGAGTGGACCGCCGACGATCACAAGGTATCCGAAACCATGCAGGACTACTTCGTCAATTTCATCAAGACGTTCAATCCGAACGGCTCGGGATTGCCGGAATGGCCCGCGTACACTTCAAAGACAGGCTATGAGCGGATGCGCATCGACGTCGCTTCGAAGGCGGAACCTGAGCCGGATCGCGCGCGCTATCAGACGCTCGAAAAGGTCATGGCGGAGAAATAGCCGCCGTCAAATTCCCATCAGCTCGTTGAGTTGCGCGGTTGTTTTGCCGCGATCGACAAAACCAAACGTGCCGGCGTCTTTCGCTTCGAGAGCCGCATCGATCAGGCCTGTCATAGCAGCCCGATAGAGCGATGTCGCAAGGCTGATACGCTTGACGCCGGCCGCGGCAAGTTCCGTAACCGGGAACGATTTTCCCGGAAGGCCAGCCATGAAGTTGAATGGCCGCGAAATCGCGGAGCAGACCGTTCGGACGGCCGCAACATCCGGCAGGCCAGGCGCGAACAGAACCTGCGCCCCTGCCTTTTCAAATGCCTGGAGGCGGCGGATCGTTTCATCCAGCTTCGGCGCGGCGTACAGGAAATTGTGCGCCCGTGCGGTGAGCAGGAACGGGAACGGAAGCGATCGCGCCGTTTCCGCGCCCGCTGCAATTCTCTCGACGGCGAGTTGCTCGTCATAGAGCGGATGCGCGGGATCGCCAGTCGAGTCCTCGATCGTGCAGCCCACCAGCCCGGCTTCGGCTGCCTGCCGAACTGTCTCGGCGACCGCTTCCGGCTGATCGCCAAAACCAATCCCCAGATCCGCTGAGACGGGAAGCGTCGTCGCTTTCACGATGGCTCGCGCATGAGCGAGCGATTCATCGCGACTGAGGCCATGGTCCCGTCGCCCTTCCACCGCCGCAGCGGCAGCGCTGGAAGTCGCGAGGGCAGAAAAACCGAGCCCTGTAAGGATGCGTGCGGAAAGCGTATCCCAGGGATTCGGGATGAGGAAAACGCCCGGCGCCTCGTGCAGGGCGCGGAAGCGGATTGCTTTTTCGTGCTGAGTGCTATCCATGCCTGATTCTAAACTCGATGAAGGGGATGACGCGGCTTTATCAGATTCAGGAACAGGTGCGGGCGCGTACGGAAGAGATCGCCGAAACCCATGGCGACTGGCCGTGCCGCAAAGGCTGCGATGATTGCTGCCGGCATCTGGCGTCTGTCCCGCGCGTCACCCGCGATGAATGGCTGTTGATTGACAGCGCGATCGATGCAACGCTGCGAGAGCGCATCCGCGCTTCCGCTCAGAACACACGTCCGGTAATCTGTCCGCTGCTCGATGAAGATTCCGGCGCCTGTCTCATTTACGCGGCGCGGCCTGTCGCCTGCCGGTCGTACGGATTCTACGCTGAGCGCGACAAAGTTCTCGGCTGCCATAGAATCGAGACCCTCGCGCAGGAATCGCAAGATGTCGTCTGGGGCAATCACGAAATACTCGAAGAGCGTCTGGCCCGACTCGGGCAGGCGCGCGAGCTATTCAAGTGGCTGGCTACAACGTCCGCAGAAAAGCAATCAGATCCTTCTTCTCCGCCGCCGTCAGCTTAAGGCCAAACGGATGGCCCGGTATAGACCGCGCTTTTCCGTCATAGCCTTTGTAGCCGGTCGGGACATAGTCGGAATTCAGCCGCGCGGGATCGAGCCACTCTTCGAGCGTCATCGCCGCGCCAGTGTGACCGAGCGGCCCGCGATACCAGACACCCTTGAGCGACGGCACCTTATAGAAGCCCGTACCCTTGTGGCTATCGAGCGCATACCGCGGGTCCACGCCGATGTGGCGACCCACCACCTCATCCGAAGCCGGCGCATCGAAGCCATCCGCCGGCGCCAGCTTATTGTTGGTGTAGAGCGGCGGCGTGTGGCAGCCCACGCACGTCTCGCGTTCAAACAGCTTCTGGCCGCGGCGCGCGGAGGCATCGAACGGATTCGGATTAGCCGGCGGCTTCAGCGAATAAAGATAGCTCGCGAGCGCGTAGAGCTCCGCATCGCTGTATCGCGCGCCGGGCATCTGCGTGGGCGCAGCCCCGGAAGCCCCATAACGGTCCGCATTAAACATATCCTGCGCAAGCGTGCTGTATCGCATCAGATCGCCAATGCTGCGCTGACGAATCAGCCCAGTATGATCCAGAAACTTCCTCTCGCTCACGCCAATCAGATCCGGAATCTGGGGCGGCAGCAGCATGCTGGTGTTCGCGCGTGCAGTCACGCCAGGCGGAATCGCTTCACCCGCTGCGATGAATTCGTCGAGACTCATCTTCTCGGTCGCGCGATTGAGATCGTTCTCCACCCACGGCGATTCGAACTGCAGCGCAAACTTGCGAACTGTCGCGAGAATTCGGTCCGGCCCCATCGCCTGCGCTGACGCGCGCAGCAGCATCGCGCCTTCCCGGTCGGCTGGATTATTGCCCTGAGCGCCCGCAATCACAATCCCATCGGACATGACGCGCGTGTGGCAAGTCGCGCAGCCCATAGAGCCGAGCTCCACCGTACCCTTCTTCCGAATCACCCAACTGGCAAACGGAATGGTGCCGTCCTTCGCTACTGGAACGCCGGCTTTGCGAATGTATTCGGGGTCCTGAAGATTCTGCGGCGTGAAGAAAACCGGATTAAACGAAGTCGGCGCGTTGAAAACGATTTCACCCGCAGCGACCCAGTCCGCCTGCGTCTTGATCGTTGAAGCATCGAACGCCACCACAGGATCGAGCGTGTGCAGGTGTTCCATGTAACCAGCAGGCTCACGCCCCGGCGCATAAACCGGATACGCCTTGTAGATGACGCGCTCGGGAATTTTGTAGTATGCGTCCTCGCTGATGTGGATCGCCGAAAACTCAGGACGCGCCAGCGGCACTTCCAGAGACTCGACGGCGGACTTCTCCCACGTCCGCGGGATATCGGCCGCGAACAGCGGCAACGCGAGAAACAGCAGCAACAGAGCTTTCATAACGAACGAAATCGCCGCCCACTAGTATCTCAAGAGGGTGTGTGGGAAGCCAAAAATGACCATGTCCGAAAACCGCGAGTAAGCGGCGAGAGACGCTGCGAAAATGTGTTCATGGAACTGCCAGACAAAGAGACCTGTTACCGGGCGCTGCAGAGCCGGGACCCGCGATTTGACGGGCTTCTCTTCGTAGGCGTAAAAACGACGGGAATCTATTGCCGGCCGGTTTGCCCCGCGCGAACGGCCCACTTCGTGAATTGCGAATTTTTTGGGTCGGCAGCTGCGGCGCAGGAGGCGGGGTATCGCCCGTGCCTTCGATGCCGCCCGGAAACCGCGCCGGACCTCGCGTCATGGCGAGGAACCTCAAACACCGTTTCCCGTGCCCTCGCTTTGATCACGGATGGCGCTCTCGATGGCTCCGAAGCCAGCGTGGACGCGTTGGCGGAACGGCTCGGAATCGGCGAGCGTCATTTGCGCCGGCTCTTTGTCCAGCATCTGGGGGCATCACCGATCGCGGTGGCGCAGACGCGCCGAGTCCTGTTCGCAAAGCAGCTCATCCAGGAAACGCAGATGCCGATGACTGAAGTGGCGCTTGCCGCGGGCTTCGGCAGCATACGGCGTTTCAACGAAACGTTCCTGGGATTGTTCGGCCGGCCACCGAGCACGCTGCGAAGGAAGAATTCATCGGCGGAGGCAGGCGTGACTCTGCGCCTGCGTTATCGACCTCCCTACGACTGGGATTCCATGCTGAGCTTTCTCGCGGCGCGCGCCATCCCGGGCGTAGAAGTCGTGGAGAACGGCCGCTATCTGCGAACGGTGGGCATCGATGAACTTACCGGAAGCGTGCAGGTATCGCATCTGCCCGCGCGCCAGAGTCTGTGCGTAACGATCCGTTTTCCGCGCGTGCAGGCGCTTCCGGCAATTGTCGGACGCGTGCGGAGGCTCTTTGACCTCGGCGCGGATATCGAAACGATCGACTCACACCTCTCGCTCGACCCACGGCTCGCGCCGCTCATCGCGCGTCGTCCGGGTCTGCGAGCGCCCGGTGGCTGGGATGGATTCGAACTCGCTGTACGCGCTGTCCTTGGCCAGCAGGTCAGTGTCGGCTCGGCACGGAATCTCGCGCGCCACCTTGTGGAAGCTCACGGAGAACGCGTTCAGAGACAATTCGCCATCGATCCCCGGCTAACGCATGTTTTCCCCGAAGCCCTGCGGCTGGCGACCCCGAAGACGATTGAAGTGGGAATGCCCGAAGCCCGCCGCGCAGCCCTGAAAGGTGTCGCTGAGGCAGCAGTCGCCGATCCTTGTCTATTCCAGCCTTTGGGCACGATGGAAGACGCCATAACGAAGCTGCGAAAAATCAAAGGCGTCGGCGAATGGACCGCGCAATACATCGCCCTGCGCGCCATGCGAGAAACCGATGCGTTTCCGGCCGCCGACGTTGGCCTGCTGCGCGGCGCCGAGGTAGTAGATGGAGTCAGACCGACCGTGCCTGCCTTACTGACACGGTCGGAAACCTGGCGGCCCTGGCGCGCCTACGCCGCACAGCATCTGTGGGCCGCGGATTCCGGAATTTCTAAATTGAGGAGTAACTATGCCTGAGCTATTGAAGCTGTTTCTCGACCGGATTGAAACGCCCATCGGCGAAATGCTGTTGACGACGGACGCGGCCGGGAAGGTGCGCTCCCTCGACTGGAATGACCACGAGCAGAGAATGTCAACTCTGCTCGACCGGTATTACGGCAAGAGCCGCTACACAGTCGAGCCAGCGCAGAATACGCAGGCGCTGCGCGACGTCATGAAGCGCTACTTTGCGGGAGACGTAGCGGCCATCGATGAAATACCGACCGAAGCAACGGGCACCGCGTTCCAAAAGAGCGTATGGACTGAGCTGCGTAACATTCCGGTAGGTACATCGATCTCCTATGGAACCCTGGCAAAGCGCATCGAACGGCCCAAAGCCGTACGCGCGGTAGGGCTCGCAAACGGATCGAATCCCATCGGCCTCATCGTGCCCTGCCACCGCGTGATCGGCGCCAACGGATCGCTCACCGGCTACGGCGGCGGGCTTCCGCGAAAGAAGTGGCTGCTCGAACACGAGCGCATGCACGCAAAAGGTGCTAGCCTGTTCGCTGCATGAAGCCATTGAACAGATGCAGTTGGTCAGAGAGTAACGTCGAGCTTCGCGACTATCACGATACCGAGTGGGGCGTCCCGGAATTCGACAGCCGCGCGCTCTGGGAAAAGCTGGTGCTGGATGGATTCCAGGCTGGCCTCTCCTGGAACACAATCCTGAAAAAACGCGAAGCGTTTCGAAAAGCGTTTCGCGGTTTCTATCCAGTGGCGGTCGCGCGATTCACTGCACGGGACGTCGATCGGCTGCTGCAGGACGCCGGGATCGTGCGCTCACGCGCGAAGATCGAAGCAGCCATCGGGAGTGCGCAGGCGTACCTGAAAATGGACGATTTCTCGAGTTGGGTCTGGGATTTCGTGGACGGCAAGCCCATCCAGACCGTGGGCCCGCGGCCAGCGAAGACCGAACTCTCCGAAAAAATCTCGAAGGAGCTGAAGCAGCGCGGTTTTAAATTCGTCGGACCGACAATCGTCTACGCATGGATGCAGGCGGTCGGCATGGTGAACGACCACGACGATCATTGCTTCCGCCGCCGCGTCGTAAAGAAGCTGGCCCAACGATAATAGGCAGATAGATGCGGGTTCGGGTTTATGATCCGGCGCTCGATGCGGCCCGCCGCACTCCTTCGCCCGTCGAAACTTACGTTGAAATCACACCAGATTTCGAGATAGCCCTGAAGTTTGCCGAAGAAGGCGTCGCGCAGGATCCCTCACTCTGCCGTGAAATCTACGGCTTTTCTGCCCGCGGCAAATACGAAGACCGTCCCCGCGCCAGCAAAGAGATGCTGGGCGGATTGGGTCGCTGGCGGTCGCTCTAACCGAGGCTCGCAGAGATGCCTGAACTACCGGACATCGCCGCATATCTTCGCGCGCTCGAGCCGCGAGTGCTCAACCAGCCCCTGACGAAGATCCGGATCAACAGTCCGTTCCTGCTGCGCAGCGTAACGCCCCCACCTTCGGCATTCGAGGGGAAGACCGTTCTCTCACTCCGCCGCATAGGGAAACGAATCGCCTTCGGCTTCGAAGACGATCTGTGGCTCGTCCTGCATCTCATGATCGCGGGCCGTCTGCACTGGAAGCCAGCCAGCGCGAAGATCGGCGGCAAATATCAGCTCGCCGCGTTCGATTTTCCAGACGGCGCTCTCGTCCTGACCGAAGCCGGCTCAAAGCGGCGCGCTTCACTGACTCTGTTCGGGAGCGAAACCGACATGACGGCGAGCGATCCTGGTGGCGTCGATGTCTTTTCCAGCGACCTCGATACCTTCCGCTCCGCCCTCACGCAAGAAAACCACACGCTCAAGCGTTCCCTCACCGATCCCCGAATTCTCAGCGGCATCGGCAACGCCTACTCTGACGAAATCCTGCACGCCGCAAAGCTCTCTCCAATTCTCCTGACCCAGAAGCTGAGCCCGGAAGAATGGCAGCGTCTCTTCGATTCCACCCGCGCCGTCCTGAAAATGTGGATCGATCGTCTCAGCAGCGAAGCCGCCGGCGGCTTCCCGGAAAAAGTCACGGCCTTCCGCGACGACATGGCCGTCCATGGCCGCTTCGGCAAACCCTGCCCGGTCTGCGAAGAGCCAATCCAGCGAATCCGCTACGCTGACAACGAAACGAACTACTGCGCCCACTGCCAGACCGGCGGACGCCTGCTCGCCGACCGCGGTCTATCCCGCCTGCTGGGTAAAGACTGGCCCCGCACGCTCGAAGATATGGAAGAGCTGAAGAAGCGCTGACTAAGCCGCTGGTTTAAGCTACGTCAAGCCCGCGCATCGTCCCGGTTGAAGTAGCGAACTTATCTTCCTCGATCCCGAGGCGCTGCAAAATCGAAACAAAAAGATTCGGTAGCGGATAATTGCGGTCCCGATCGAACGCGAGATGCTGGCCGTGGCGGAAACCACCGCCGGCGAAAATCGTCGGCAGATTAGTCGTCACGTGCGTATCGGCGTTGCCGAGATTTGTGCCGTAGAGAACCATCGTTCGCTCCAGCAGCGTCTCGCTGCCTTCGCTGCAGCCCTTCAGATCGCCATAAAGTTTCGCGAGCAGCTTCATATGCTCGCGATCGATCATTTCAAGCTGCCCGAGCTTCTTCGGATTTTTGCCGTGGTGTGAAAGATTGTGATAGCCGTCATCGGTCGGCTCGCCGTTCACCGTAATCGCGGGCGAATTCACGCTATCCAGCAGCAGCGCGACGAACCGCGTCGAATCGGTTTCAAACGCCAGGCGAGCCATGTCGTACATGAGCCGCACCTTCTCCATATAGGCCTTCGGATCCGTTGGATCAAGCGGCGGTTTTTCTTTCACCACCGGTTTTGGCTTCGTTTCCCACTCCGACGCACTCACCATACGCTGTTCCAGATCGCGCACGCCCGTCATGTACTGATCGAGTCGGGCACGATCAGCCGCGCCGACATTCCGTTCCAAAGTCTTCGTCTGGTCGGCAATCGTATCCATGATGCTCTGGCCGAGCGCCAGTCGCCGGGTCTGCGCCTGCACTTCATCGGGAGTCCCGGTGATGAACATCTTTGCAAAAACGGCTGAAGCCTTGTCTTCCGCGGGAATCAGGACACCGCCGCGAGTCCACGAGAGGCTGCGCTGCCCCTGCGAAACATTCACGCCCAACGTCAGCGAAGGAAATCGCGTCTGATTGCCCAGACGCTCCGCCGCATGCTGATCCAGCGAAATCGTGTTTCGGAAACCGCCGTTCCCGGGGTGCGGGGCCGCCGTCAGAAAAACGTTGTCGGCCGGATGGCCGGCGTCCACATCCGGATGCATCACGTTGGAAAATACCGTGAAATCATTCCGGAAATCCGCCAAATGCTCCAGATAAGTGGAAGGCGTGTAGTTGAAACCGGCGGAATCCGCCGCCGGGAAAAACTTGTCGGGAAGAAGTCCCAGATTGTTGCAGATGCCGAAGAAACGTCGCGGCGGCTTGGATTCCGCGGCGCGCGCGAACGCCGGGGTCATGGCCTCCAGAAGAGGAAGCGCAAGCGCAACGCCGGTTCCTCGCAGAATCGTGCGTCGGGAAAGCGTGTTCTTCGTGGAAATATGAGGCATCCTGTGGCTCCTTCTAAAAATACTGGCTTGATTATATCTCTTTTCGCCCTCAATCATTTGCAGCGGAAAAGCGGGCTCTGGACGATAGCATCCACGATCGAGCGCACCCCATAACCAGTCGGTTTCGCCTCATCCAGAATCGCTTCCAGTTTCGGACGATCGCTGAACCGGACCGGCGCCCCAGTCGCAAAAATGATGAGCTGCGACGCGAGGTTGCGCGCTAGCTGGCGCTCGTCGGCAAGCAGCAGCGTCTTCAGTTCGCGTACATCCGCAAATTGCCGCCCATCCGGCAGAATTCCGGATGCATCCACCGGCAGCCCGTAGTGGAACGCGAACGGCTGGCCGTTCTTCCCAATACCCGTAGCCTTCGTTCCGTCGCCAAGCGCGCGGTACTTGTCACGCTGCGCCCCCACCACGTCAAATGCCTCCAGCGCAAATCCGGGCGGGTCGATCAGAGCATGGCACGAATTGCAGACCGGCTGGCTCCGATGCTTCGCCAGAAGCTCGCGAATAGTGGACGCCCCGCGCGTATCGCTGGGCAGCGCTGGCACGCCAGTCGGACGAGGCGGAATCGGCTTCCCGAGAATGCGCTCATTAATCCAGACCCCACGCAGCACCGGCGACGTACTGGTGCCGTTCGCAGTTACCTTCAGCACGCTCGCCTGCGTCAGGAAGCCGCCGCGAATCGAACCCGCCGGAAGTTCCACACGCCGGATCGCCGAACCCTGCACGCCATCAATCCCATAGAGGTTCGCCAAATGTTCGTTAATCATCACAAACGAAGACGAAACGATGTTGCTCGCCGGCAGATTCCCCTTCAGCATTTCCGTGAAAAACGCACGTGACTCCGCGCCCGCGGAGTCAGTCAGATAGTCGTCCAGATAGTAATCCGGATAAAAATTTTCGTCGGGCGACGTGTTATCCAGCTTGCGAAGGTCGAGCCAGTAATCGAGAAACGCCTTCACGAAGCGCTGCGACTTGGGATCGTCCAGCAGGCGCTTCGTCTGTACCTTCAGTACCGCGGAATCCTGCAGCTTGCCTTCCGCCGCAAGTTGACGAAGCTGGGAATCGGGCTCCGAGTTCGACAGAAAATAAGATAGCCGCGACGCCATTGCATAGCTATCGAGCGTGCCAGGCTTCTCTTCCAGCGTGACGAACGCCGGAGAGCAGAGCACTGCCTCATACGCCGAAATCATGCCGTCCGTAAACGAAAACCCGGCTGACATTGACTTTGCAGCGAGCGCAGCGAACCGTTCCACGTCGCCATCAGGAACCGGCCGGCGATATGCACGAGCCAGAAACGATTTCAGCAGACGCCGGCTATCAGCCCTCGGATCTTTCGATTCATATTGCGGATTCCCCTTCGCATCGAGCGTATAAGGAAGATCGCCAAAGAGAAGATTCGCCCCCTGCATCGGCCACTGACCCACGATCGGCCCTTCCACTTCCAGCCAATTAAAGACAACCCCAGGCTGGCCATCCTTCGTAGCCAGCGGATTTTTCCAGTTCGGCGGCCGCGAGCGGAAAAGACGAACCGCATCCGGACGCACCGAATCTCCCTTTAAGAGGTAGACATCAACTTCATTGACCGTCGGCTCTGGACGCACATCGAACGTGCCAAGAAAACGCATTTCGCGCGGCGGCACCTCCGAATAAAGCGTCACCGGCTCAATCGTCCGGCCATGAGTAATGTCTTCCGGATTTGGACGCCACCACCGCGGCATCTTGTCCGGCCCGACCCACATCGTGTGCGCCTTGAGCCGCAGCTTGTATCTACCTGAAACCGGCGCCGTGAACTGCTGGAAGCGCATCTCGAGCGGCTCATACGTGCTGGCCACCACGCCCAGACCTTCCTGTTCGCGAACCTCGGGATTCGAAGGGCCCACCGTGCGCCTTCCATTCTTCTCCAACATCGCAAGATCGGCCGAATCCCCCACCACCGGGAACATGTCGCGCTCCGGACTGGCGGGGAACGAAACCTTGCTGTACATCGACCGCTGATCGCGCGCATAATAGCGCTTCGTCGTCTCCTGCGGACGTTCCGTATAGTGCGGCAGCGCCTGCCGCAGCGCGTATTCCGCCGCCATCAGGTACTGGCTCATCTGGACATGCGAAACATCCAGCGCCTCGCCCGACTTATTGAAGTGATACGCCTCGCCGTCTTCCGGAAGAAGCTCTTTCACCTGCAGCCAGGGCGCGCCGAGCAAATCCCGCAGCGTGTCCTCATACTCATAGCGATTCATACGTCGCCACAGCGTGCGGCCCTGACCTCCCGAGCGCGCCGCGTCCGCCGTCAGCAGCGGCGTTTCGAGCGCCTTCACGAAAGCCGCACGCGCCTCCGGGGTAAGTGAAGGCACTTTGATGGGCGGCATCTCCTGATCCCGTACGCGATCGTGAATGCGCGCCCAACGCGCAAAATTCGCGGGGTCGGAAGGGTGAAACGGGAGCGTTGTCAGGTCCAGATTGGACTGTTTGAGCGTAGAGTTATGACAGGGAGCGCAGTTTTTGGCGATGAACGTGCGCACCGCAACAGGTTGTTGCTGGCCCAGCAGCGCGGGCACGGCGGCAGCGGCCAGGAGAATCAGGCGTTTCACTGCCTTGAACATTATCATATTTCGTCGGAAGTGAAGGCGATCTCGACCGCTATAGTGACAAGAGCGTGGCGTTGAACCGATCCATTCGATTCCCAAACCTCGGCGGACCTCCGGAAGATGCTCTCACGGGCAGGCTTTCCCAGAATTTCAGCCATCCGTCCATGGTTCGTGGATTCAACTATTTCCGCGAGGGCCGCGTGGTGATTACGCGGGGAACTCCCTCCGCCGTCGAAGCCCGCGTGCGCGGACACCGGCCCTACAACGTTGAAATCACCTACCGCGAGCCCACGCTCAAAGTGAAGTGTGAGTGCGAGTACTTTGCCGGCTCCGGAGCCTGCAAACATATCTGGGCAACGCTGCTTGCCGCGGAGGAACAGACTTTTCTTTCCGAAGCCGCAGTCGCTGAAGGCCACATCCGATTCGACGACAGCAACACTTCAGCCGGCCCCGCTCCCGAGCGAACCGCTCCGCCCTCCAGGCGACTGGACTGGCGAAGGCATCTCGATGAAATCTCCCGTCCGAAGGTCGCGAAGATTTCCTACTCTCTCGATCCGTTGTGGCCGGAGAAGAGAGAACTTCGCTACTGGATTGACATCGCGGCCAGCCGCGTCAGCGGTGAAATCGTGCTCAGTCTTCAGACGCAGGATCGCAAGCAGGATGGAACTTTCTCGCGCTCCATACCGCTGCGCATGAAGCGCTCCCAGATCGGGCAGGTGAGCCGGGAGGAGGACAGAACCGCCCTCGCGGCGCTCGCCGGCGGACGCCACTACTATGCATTCAACGCGGGCTACGATTACGATGCCATTCCGGAAAGCATCCGCCTCGGAGCAGACCTCGCGAAATTCGTCCTGCCGCTCGTTGTAAAGACCGGTCAGTGTTTTCTCCAGCAGGGTTCGGCGAAAATTCCGGAAGAAGCGGTGGCGCTCCGTTGGGATGATGGCGAACCCTGGAAGTTCCGCGTCGAACTGAAACCGACCGGCGAAGGTTGGGGTCTCGCCGGATTTCTGTCGCGCGGCGAGGAGCGGATGGATCTCTCGACGCCAGGCCTGGTCACCGAGGGTGGCTTCGTTTTCACGCACGATTCGGTGGCGCCGCTCGATGCAGGCCGGGCATTTCAATGGCTGGTCTGGCTGCGAAGCCACGGAATGCTCGAGGCGCCTGACACGGAACGCGATCAGCTCCTTTCCTCTCTCCTGACCAGTCCGGGCGTTCCCCCGGTCGATCTTCCGAAAGAATTGGCGTTTGAAGAGGCGGACGTGACGCCTCGCCCGCGTCTCCGCCTCCGCGCGCCCGCGGGCAAGACTGAGGGCGCCGCGAAACTGACCGCCCGGCTTGGGTTCGATTATGAAGGCCAGCAGGTCGATGAACGCTCACAGCAGCGGGCGCTTTTTGACGCCACGCGGCGCAGATTGGTTCGGCGCGACTCTTTGGCGGAAACCGAAGCGGCGGCGCAACTGCTCGAAGCCGGCGCCCGCCGCCGCACTCGATCCCTCTCTGACCCCAACGACCTCTGGGAGGTAACGCCCTCGAAGCTGCCTTTAGTGGTGCGCACACTGACCACGGCGGGCTGGATGGTGGAAGCCGACGGCAAGATGTTCCGCCCGGCTGGCAAGTTCACCCTGAATGTGGCGAGTGGCGTCGATTGGTTCGACCTGCAGGGCAAGGTGGACTACGGCGGAAGCACGGCGGGTTTGCCGGAATTACTCGCGGCCGTACGGCGCGGCGAAAGTATGGTCCGGCTGGACGACGGCAGCTACGGTCTGATTCCGGAAGACTGGCTGGCGCGCGTCGCGATGGTCGCCGGTATGGGCCAGGTGGAAGACGACGGCGTTCGCTTCCGGCGCAGCCAGGCGGGGCTGCTCGACGCATTGCTCGCGGCGCAGCCGGAAGCCACGTTCGACGCTCAATTCGAACAAGTCCGAGCGGAGTTGCGCAGCTTCGAAGGCGTCCACGCCGTGGAACAGCCTGAGGGTTTCAACGGGCAACTGCGCGATTACCAGAAAGAAGGCCTCGGCTGGATGGAATTCCTGCGGCGGTTTTCCTTCGGTGGCTGCCTCGCGGACGACATGGGTACCGGCAAAACCGCCCAGGTCCTGGCGCTGCTCGAATCGCGCCGCGCCGCGCGAAAACGAAAAGGCGGCAAGTTGCAGCCGTCGCTCGTGGTTGCGCCGCGTTCGCTGATCTTCAACTGGAGAGAGGAAGCCTCGCGCTTCACGCCCCTGCTCAGCATTCTGGATTACACCGGCCCGCAACGCGAGCTGACCGCCATCGGACAGTTCGATCTGATTCTGACCACCTACGGAACGTTGCGCCGCGATATCGCGCGTCTGCGGGAGATCGAGTTCGATTACGCGGTGCTCGATGAAGCGCAGGCGGTCAAGAACAGCGGTTCGGAAGGCGCCAAAGCGGTGCGTCTCATCCGGGCTTCGCATCACTTGGCGCTCAGCGGAACGCCGGTGGAAAACCACTTGGGCGAGCTGTGGTCGCTGTTCGAATTTCTCAATCCGGGAATGCTGGGGTCGGCAAGCGTTTTCCGCCTGGTGGGCGGAGCGGCGCGCAATCCCGATGAAGAATCCCGGCAGGTGCTGGCGCAGGCGGTGCGGCCTTTCATCCTCAGGCGCACCAAAGCGCAGGTGGCGCGTGAACTGCCGGAGCGGACAGAGCAGACCATCTACTGCGAGCTCGGCAAAGAACAACGGGCGCTTTACGATGAGTTGCGCGATCACTATCGCGGCGCGCTTCTCACCCGCATCGATAAGCAGGGTCTGGCGAAATCGAAGATCATGGTGCTCGAAGCGTTGCTTCGGCTTCGGCAAGCCGCGTGCCATCCGGGCCTGATCGACGCGGACCGGAAAGAAGAGCAGAGCGCGAAGCTGGAAGCCCTGATCGGGCAGCTTCAGGAAGTGCTCGAATCGGGCCACAAAGCGCTGGTGTTTTCGCAGTTCACCAGCCTGCTGGCGATCGTGCGCAAGCGTTTGGATGAGCTTGGCCTGGTCTACGAATATCTCGATGGAAAAACGCGCGACCGCCAGGCGCGGGTGGAACACTTTCAGAACGATCCGGCTTGTCCGCTCTTCCTGATCAGCCTGAAGGCCGGCGGTTTGGGACTGAATCTGACCGCCGCCGACTATGTCTTTCTGATGGACCCCTGGTGGAACCCCGCCGTCGAAGCGCAGGCAATCGACCGCGCCCATCGGATCGGCCAGTTGCGGCGCGTCTCCGCATACAGACTGATTGCGCGGGGCACGGTAGAGGAGAAGGTGCTCGAACTGCAAAGGACGAAGCGGGATCTCGCCGCGGCGATCATCGGCGAGAGTAACAGCCTGATCCGCGATTTGAAACGCGAAGATCTCGAGCTGCTGCTGTCGTAGGAAGCCTCAGGTCGGAACAGCCGCGGGGGCGCGGTTCTCCTCGACCTTCCACGTGAAGGCAAAGCGCGCGCCATTGTCTCCCTGCACCGTGAGTTTCGCGCCGAGCTGCCGGACCAGCGTACTCACCACCTGATGGCCGAGCGTATTGCTCTGCGCCATGTTGAAGTTCGGCGGAAGACCGGGGCCATCATCGGCGACCGAGAGCGAGATTTCGCCCTCCTCACTGCTCGTAAGCGAGATGCGAAGCGTTCCCTCCCTGCCATCGTTGAACGCGTGCTTCAGGGCGTTCGAAATCAGTTCGTTCAGGATGAGCCCGCACGGGATGGACTGGTCAAGGTTGAGATTGATCGGCTCCACGCTCATCTCCAGGCGGATACGCACAGGATCGACGCAGTACGCCGCAAAGAGCTTGCTTGCCAGCACCTCGATGTAAGCGCCGAAATTCAGGTCGGCGAGGGTATCGGACTGATAGATGAGCTCGTGGATGAGCGACATCGAGAGGACGCGGCTGTGGGCGTCATTCAACGGCCGCTGCGCGTCTTCGGCGGCGCAGGAAATCTGCATGGAAAGCAGGCTGCAGATGACTTGCAGATTATTCTTGACGCGGTGATGAACTTCTTTCAGGAGCGCCGTTTTTTCAGTCAGCGAGCGCCGGATTTCGGCTGTGCGGCGATCCAAACGTTCCTCGAGCAGCTTACGATCGGTGACATCGCGCGCGATCGCTTCGATCGCGGTCAGGTTGCCCTGTTCGTCGCGAACCGGCATGGAGCGCTGTTCCAGCCAGACGATGTGCCCCAGACGATGCGCACATCGCATCCGGACGACTCCACCATTGGCGCGCTCGCCGCTCAGCACCGCCTGCAAATGCCCAAGGTCGTCGGCGTCAATGATGCGGAAAATGAGCGTCCGATCAGCGTAAAACTCGTCGGGCGTATAGCCAGTGGATGCCGTCACCGCGCGATTGACATAAGCCAGACGCGGCGCCGGGTCGAAATCGTAACGAAAGATGATATCGGGCGCGTTCTCGGTGAGGCGCCGGTATTGCTGATCGGCGGCGCGCACTTTCGCAATGAGCGATGTGGCTTCCAGCGCGGAAGCTGCGGCGCTCGCGAGAATTCGCATCGCTTTGATCTGGCCGTTCGAAACCGGCCGGCGCGGGTTTTCAAAATGAAAATTCAGAAAACCGACCAGGTACCCGCCAACCTGCATCGGAACCGAAAGATCGCATGGCTCCGGAACGGCTTCGGCGGCGCCGTGCGCCAGTTGGACGGATGCGGCGCGAACGCCATTCTCGGCGGTCGCGGCCTCGTTCACCTTGTGAAGCACGGAGTCGAAATCGAGCGCCGTACTCATCGCCTTGCTGAGCTCGTACATCCCGACAGCCTGCTGGAGCTCGATATTCTCGGTGCGGACGCGCCGCACCGCGAGCGATCGCGCCAGAACGGGCAGCACGGTGCTCAGCCGGAACGGCTTCAGGATGTAGTCGAGCGCGCCGGTCTGCATGGCCTGCACGGCGGTATCGAGAGTGCCGTGTCCGGTCATCACGACGGCGGCGATAGTGGGATCGATCGCCAGCGCTTCCCGGAGGAAGGCAATCCCGTCCATCTCCGGCATCATCAGGTCAGTGAGAACCAGATCGAATACGTTCACGCGCAACGCCTCGAGCGCGCTCGTGGGAGAGGTGAATCCCGTGACACGGTACCCCTCGGCTTCGAGCGTGTCCTGGAGCGCCCTGGTATGCGCCGCCTCGTCGTCAACAATGAGCAGGGAAGCAATCGGTTCAGCCGGCATATGCATTGTTGCGGACCGTCAGTTCGACGCGACCGGCACCAGCTCCGCAAGAGCGGAGCGAAGCTGGTGAAGCTTAGGTGGCTTGTTCAGGACGCGGTCGACGTTTTCGGGAATGTCCTCGTCCTCCACCAGACGCTGCCCCCAGCCGGTGAGGAGGATGACGGGCGTGTCGCGGCACGTGGCCTTCACGGCATTGGCAACTTTCCGTCCGTCCACATAGGGCATACCGAGATCCGTGATTACGGCCGCAAAACGCTCTTCGCGCGTCACGCTGGCTTTCAAAATGTCGATTCCTTCCTGCCCGCCTGTTGCCGTAGTCACAGCATGCCCGTCTTCTTCAAGGATGGCCTGCAGCGAGCGAATGATCAGCGGATCGTCATCCACCAGCAGGATGTGAAGCCGGGAGAGTGGAACGTAAGGCCGTGCGATGGCGGATGCCCCCGCGGACATCTGCGCAGGTTTGAACACCACGCCAAACGTTGTACCTTTTCCAGGAGTACTGTCAATGGAAAGC
>DASYCD010000262.1:0-20396 GCA_036500405.1 Bryobacteraceae bacterium | reverse complement strand
CGTCCAGCAAGCGCGCTTCGAGATCGGCTACGTGACTGGCGAGTTCGGAGTAATGCGCGGTTATCTGCGCCGCTGACCAGACGGATTCGATGGCGTGCGCCATGCGGTCGAGTTGGGACTGGACCTGGCGCGCGTGATCGGCGTCACGGAGCGCGAATGCGAGGAGGCCATCGCTGCCGAGCGGCCAGACGAGGATATTCGCGGGCGCGTGAAGGACGAATTCCTCGGGGATTTCCGCGCCGAAGGCGGAATGACGCGCGAGGCCGGCGCGGGGCAGGCGCAGGAAGAAGGCGTATCCCTCGGCGCCAGTTTCGTGGAGAGCGACCTGCGCGAGTGCGGAAAGACTGTTCTGAAATGGCGTGGTGGTTTTGCGTTCCTGTATAGTTCCGAATATCATGTTGTCCCCCTCAGGCAGCAACGGACACCGATCACGGACGGGCTGGATGAACCCGGACGATCACCGAAAAGAATCGACGGTCAGAAGATCAGCGACAACAGAGAGAGATGGTGCGGGCAGGAACCGGGTTGGGTATAGCGTTGGACATGGAATGCTCCTTCGACTTTTTGCCGACCGCAACCCGAGCGGTCTCGCCAAGATAGCAACACATGGTGCTGGTCTGTCCGGCGTTAAAGTCTACTAACAAGATTGAGTATAGGGGAATTCGGGTTGCCTGTCAATAGCCGGTCTTTATGATTTGTCGCCGCAACGACGTCCAGATCGAACAGGCCGCTCGCGGGTTGCCGCTATTCATCCGGGCCGACCAGCCACCTGGAATGGGCGCGCCCATACGAACTGCCTTCTCCAATTCAGTATCTTCCGACCATCCACGACTCAATAGAATTGTTATATTGATTGTTATATTGCCAGCTAACAGCGACTGTGCCGCTACGTCTTACGTCGGATCATCGGCTGGTTTTGCCAGGGATGGTAAAGTCTTTTTTGACGCTCATTCGGAAACTGATTGAGCGTCCTGAATGGCAGAGGACGCCAAGCATTCAAACAACCAACGAGGTTGACCATCGCAAAGATGACTGAAACACCACACCGGATATGCAGTAACTTTCAGTCAGCAGTCTGGAGAACGGCAGAACGTTCATTGGGCGATCCGGTGCAACGGTCTTGCAACGGTCTTTGGGATAACCGGTGAAAGGCAGGGAAACAGCATCGTCGTAATTTCAATAACATGCGCGTCCGGGATACCCCGAGAAACACTGTCAAGTACTTTCAGGTTCTAGTGTTCGCAAGGACGTGGAGGTTCAAGTCCTCTCATCCGCACCAACAACATTTTCACTCCGCAACACCCCTCGTAGTTCTACAGCTGATCCTGATACTGCTCCAAAGTGACCTTCACGAGTTGGCTTCTGGACTTTACGTTGACCTTGTCGAACAGGAGCCGAAGCGATGCCTTGACCGCACCTTCGGAGATTTCCAGACGTGCGCCAATTTCCCGGTTTGTAAGTCCCGCAAGAACGTGGCGGAGGATGGCGCGATCGCGTTCCGTCAACTTCGGCACGACGACCGGCTTTGACCTGTCCACGGACCGCATCAGAGCCGGAAGATATCTGTCCTCCAGGAAGGGCTGGCCCGATGCGACCTTGCGGATCACCTCGCATAAAGACCTGCCGGAGTGGCGTTTGTGAACGATGCCGGCAACGCCCGCCTGCAAAAGACGGACGGCCTCCGAACCGCTGATTCCCGCGGTCACTATGAGGATCTGCCCTTCAAAATCCGCCTTTACCGCGGTTTCAACAAATCCCAGCGCGCGTTCTTCGCCTAAATCGACATCCAGCAAGACCATATCGACATGGAACTTTATGAGAACCAGCGCTTCGGCGGGAGAGGCGCACTGGCCAACCACCTTGAGGTCCGGTTCCTTTTCCAGCATTCGCGCCAAACCTTCCCGAACCATCTCGTGGTCATCCACGAGAACGAGGCGCAAAGCCTTTTTAGGGCTCGGAGTTTCCATGATAGCGAGACTGTTCGAGTTCAACTACAAAACAGGACCCGTGCGGCTGCCGCTGAAGAGCCAACTCGCCATTATAGCTTCGCACGATAAGACGCGAAACATAAAGCCCAAGACCGTTGCCTTCCGCAGCGCTATGGAAGGGCCGAAAAAGACTATCCGGATTCCGGATTCCAGGGCCGGAATCATGAAACCGGATGAATACTTTCCGCGCTTCTGAAGAAACACTGATATTCAGTTCGCGCACAGTTCTGTCCTGGACGGCGCGCAGACTGTTTCGGGTGAGATTCAGAAAGGCCTGCAGAAGACCGTGGAACTCACCCACGACAACGGGCAGGTCGGCGGGAAATTGCCAGCGAATGGTCCCGTCGATTTCCCGCCATGCCGGTTCCACGACAATACGCAAATTATCCAGCACCTCCCGCAATCTCACGTCGCCAGGAAGATCAGCTGTTTCAGATTTCAATTCATGGGAGGCGATGATCTCGAGTGCAGTGACGAGACTATCCAGCCCCCGGTATGCTCTGTCGCCGGCAAGATGGTGCCGCTCATCCAGATCCTGGCAGAGCATGCGCATCGCTTCGCACGCATTTCGAACCTCGTGGGCCATCGCCGCGACGACTAAGCCGTTCCCCGTCAGGAACTGATCGAGCCCCCGCTCCTCGCGGTCGCGCAATTCATCGGACGAATCGACGACGATCGCGGCCAGACGTTTCTCTTCAAGAGTTGAATAGGCGGAAAACCAGATATGGGCCAGAAAAATCTCTCCATTTTCCCGGCGGCCCTGACACTGCGTCGCGGTGCACAATCCGACCGATTCATTGTGATTCAGCAAAATGTCTCGCAGGAAAGGAAGATGGGCGCCGATAGACCGCCCCTGAAGAGATCTGTCGCCGGACAGAAGAAACAGGCGGTTGGCCGCGGCGTTGGCCGCCAGAACAACGCCGGCGCCATCTACCGTGAAAATAGCGGCCGGACTGCTCTCAGCGAGAACCCTGAGATACTCTTCCGCCTCGCTTCGCCGCGACTTTTCGACTCGCATCTCGGCGAGGTGCCGGGCCGTCTGCTTGTGATTTCTTGCCAGAGCCGTAATGAAAAGACCTGACGTCAAATACGCCAGCGCGGCGAAGACGAAGCGCAGCGCGAGATCCGCGGGCGTACCTGGAACGTCGAACCACGAGCGCAGATAGGAGCAGACGACCGCGAAAAGAGCCGTCTCCCACGGCTTCAGCACCAAAGCTCCCATCATCATCGGAAGAATGTAAACGGCGGCAAGCGAGATGTTATGACCGGTTACCCAGTCGGCGGTTGTGGCGGCCGCTACAAGCGCAAATGTCCAAAACAGGATCGTTGGTTTGGGGGCTTTGAGGAGGCTCTGTATCACTCCATCTAACGATAGATCGCTCCCGTCCGCGCCGCAAGGCGCAGCGGCCACCGCCCCCCGAAGGCTATTCCCGCAGCCTATCGAACAACAGCCGAAGCCACTTACTTTCCTTCCTATTCAACGAATGAATTGGCAATATTTCGCCGCGACGGGCTACACTGCGTTCGCGTGATGCCTGCAAGACCGGGCATGACTTCGCCCACAGAAAGGAGTTCGTCATTTATCTCAAAAGAGGAGTTGCGCTCGACCTTCAGCAACTACAGACTTTCCAGATGATCGCGATCACCGGCAGTTTCTCGCGCGCGGCAGCGCTGCTGGGTTACCAGCAATCGAGCGTTACCTATCAGATAAAGGCTCTCGAAAAGGTGCTGGGAGCGGCGCTCTTTGAGCGAGAGCGTTTTTCGAGACGGATCAGCATCACAGAATACGGCCGTCAGGTGCTTCATTACTCAGGTCTCATGCTCAAACTCGCGGATGATCTGCTTTCGAAAAAGGCGCGGAATGCCGCTGACGATCATTTCTCCGCGAGTGGCCAGCGCGAAAAAATGAGGCGCGATTAGAAATGGATCGAGACTATCTCTCGATGCTTAATTGACTATCTAAAGTTAGTGACCCGACCTTACCTTACTCCCGATCAGAAGTATGAATTGGACCTCCTTCGCATTGTCCAATAGACTGACATTTCCGGCCCCGCGCCGTGCCGGAGTTAGCAGTCCATGACAGCCGCGTTATCGAACCTGATCATTTCGGGAACGCGATATCACAACTACGGGAGACATTTAAATGGGAGCCAATTCCAGGCAGCGCATAGCAGTGACGATATTTTTGTTGGGCCTCGCCATGGTCCTGACCGGATTCCTGGCGGGGGGTATGGGTATGGTCCTCGCGGGGATCGTGGGAATTGTGGGGGCAGTCGGATTTTTCAGACTGACGAAGCCTGCCCCCGATAGAGATGTTCGTCTTTCCTGCACTGTTGAGAAGTTAACGTATTCTGAAAAAGTCTCGCGGCTGTCCGTCCGGCTGCGAGACCCGAACTGGCGGCGCTACGGGGCGATGTTGCTCGCGGGCAACACGCTGGGCGTTGCTTTGTTGTTCGGATTGATCACGGTCGGCACACCCGCAGTCCGCTACGCCTGGAATTGGGGAACCGCGGTTGCGCACGCTCAGGAGCCCGCACCTTCGGGGGCCGCGACTGCGCCACCGGCGGCCGCGCCAACGCCTCCCGATCCATATAAAGCCATCAAGGGCGGCGACGTAATCAATCCGCTCAACACGGCGTGGGTTCTCCTCGGCGCGTTTCTTGTGTTCGGCATGCAGGCCGGTTTCACGATGCTGGAAGCCGGGTTTTGCCGCAATCGGGAGACCGTCAACGTGCTCGTGGAATGCATGTTCGATACGTGTGTGTGCGGGCTCATCCATTGGGGGTGGGGTTTCGCTTTCATGTTCGGCGGGGGGAATCCCTTCATTGGCTGGTATATGCCAGGAGATCCCTCGAAAAGCCTGATATTCATGAAGGATGTCGGCGTACTCTCGACGTACGCCGCCACCGGGGTCCCGATTTTCGCGCACTATCTGTTCCAGTTCGCTTTCGCGGACTGCGCGTCGACGATCTGCTCGGGAGCCATGGTGGGCAGGACTTTGTTCCTCGGCGATGTCCTTTATTCGATCGGCGTGTCCGGCTTTATCTATCCCATCTTTGGGCACTGGTGCTGGGGGCCGGATGGCTTCCTCGCCACCATGGGATCTGCGGGCGGTTTTCTGTCGGGCCTCGGAATGAACTTCCATGATTTCGCTGGCTCCACGGTTGTGCACTCGATCGGAGGATGGGTTGCGATCGCCGGCGCCATCATGCTTGGACCAAGGCTGGGCCGCACGTTTAAGCGTGACGGCGGTGGCCCGATGGTGCCTCATGATCTGACAATCGCGGTGATCGGCGGCCTGATTCTCTGGTTCGGCTGGTACGGCTTCAATCCATGCTCAACGCTCTCCATCATGGATAACGCCGGCGTAGGACGCGTGGCGATGAATACCACGCTTGCCGCCTGCACCGGCGGTATTGCGGCGATCTTCATCATGTACTACCAGACGAAAAAGTGGGACACGACCGCAATCATCAACGGGTTTCTCGCCGGCCTCGTGGCGATTACCTGCCCCTGCTACTGGGTCAGCGACGTTGGCGCCTGCATCATCGGCGCGATCGCCGGAGTAATCGTCATCGGCGCCATGGAATTGCTGGAACATTTCCGCATCGATGATCCGGTTGGAGCCTGGCCGGTTCATGGAGCCTGCGGTATCTGGGGCACTCTGTCTCTCGGGCTTTTTGCCTCCGGCCAGTACTCCGCAGGCGGGTCGAGTCCGTTCGGCGTCCCCTCGATCGTGCCAAATTCGACAGACGCGCTGACCGGTCTGTTCTACGGCGGCGGCATGAAAGTCCTCGAGGCGCAGTTTATCGGCAGCGCGATCGTCTGCGTGGCCACTTTTGTCAGCGCGATGGCCATGTTCGCAGGGCTCAACGCCCTGGGGATGCTGCGAGTGTCCAGAGAAGGAGAACTCCTCGGGCTGGATATCGATCAGCACGGGATCTCGGCGTACCCGGAATACGTGCTTTCCGGCGCTTCGGGATCATCCGCTGTGGCATCCCAGCACGGCAGTTAATTCTTACTACGGAAGCCCCCGATCTACCCTGGCTCCAGGGCCCGACCGCATCGGAGCCAGGGTGGAATTCCGGGCACTGGATTGAGTGCAAGCCCTGATCATGGAGAAAACCGATGAAGAAAATTGAAGCGATCATTCAGCCACACAAGCTTGAGGAAGTCATGGACGCCCTCAAATCAATCGGAGTGGACGGCGTGACCGTCCTCGACGTGCGCGGTCACGGGCGCCAGAAAGGCCATAGGGAGGTCTATCGTGGGCGGGAATACCACGTGGATCTTCTTCCCAAAATAAAACTGGAAATCGTAATTCCGTCTTCGCGAGCCGAAGAAGTGAGCCGAGTCCTTGCGTCGGCAGCCCGCAGCGGTAGTATCGGCGACGGCAAAATCTTTGTGTTCGACGTGGGCGAGGCCATTCGAATTCGCAACGATGAAAGAGGCGAGGGAGTCCTCTAACGCCGCCTTTGTCAATGGCCCTGCTTCTTATGGTATTGCTCCAGAAAGGAAACTGCAAGCTCGTGATGGCCGGCGGTAATGTGAGTGCGGAATCCGTCTTTTTCGCCGGAGACTTCGCCATCGCGCGTGTAGTCAATCACTTTGAGCTGCCTGCCATCGATCCAGAACGCAACATGCAGGGGATCGGAAGGACCGGGGCGTGTGCCGCGGAGGAGCGCGACGATATCGTAATCGCCTTCCGCGGGAAAACGATGGATGACGTGCAGCGCCTGATTGCTGTTCAAACCTGTCTCGTCATAGCCAGCGGGTGACATTTCGGTACGAGTCGTGAAGTCGATATACCAGGGCTCTTCTTTCGCGAGCGTCGGCTTCAGGGCGCGCGGCCCGTAAACGGCGTCGCGCGCCACTTTGTCGGCGGCGGACAGGTATTTGCTCAGCAGCGCCGGCGACATGGAGAGGACGTCGCCGATATCGTCGAACCCGTAACCGGTGTCATCGGGTGGAAAATCATCGCCGGGCTGAAAATCAACCCCGAGAAGATCGCGAACCGTGTTGTTGTATTCGCTGCGATTCAGGCGGCGCGCCGTGACGCGTCCCGCACTGGGTTTCGGCGCAGTTCGCGCGAGTTCCGCCGCAACCCAATCCGTGACCGCCTCTTTTTCGGCAGCCGGAGGCTGAGGAGAGGAGGCGGGGGGCATTTGTCCGGTTTGCAGCTTGTCGAGAACATGCGTCCAGTGTTCCCGATCCGCCATTGCGGCCCCGGCGCTTCTATAGGATTCCAGATTGAGGCCGCCCGACTGAAGAGTGCCGTTGTGACACATGTAGCAGTTCTGTTCGAGAAACGGCTTCACTGTGGTGGTGAAGGCGTTAGCGGGAGCTGGCTTCCGGGTCGGAGCCTGCTGGGCGAGAACGGCGGCGCCACAAGCGGCGACAAGCAAAATCCGCCAACTCGGGGCCGGAGAAAGCACCGAACTTAGGTTTGGGTGGGCGGGTGACCGATCACGGCTCCGTTGGGCGTTCGACGGCGTCGATCACCAGCGTTTCGACAGGCGCTTTTGCAGAATCCAGGCGAAGCCCCAACTCCCGAATCGGAGTGAAAAGAGCCGGGCCGATCGGAGACCATTGCGCTCCGTTTGCGGGGAGCTGATCCCAGGTCAGCGTGAAATCGTATTTTCCGTTCAGATTTGTCTGGTTGAGGACCGGCCGATCCAGATTCGTTGTCAGTACGCCAACGAAATCATCCATGGTCCCGGATCGCGCGATGAGCACGCCCGATTCGATATTGATCCCGCGGTGGCCGGGATCGGTATTTTCTTTGGGCGTGCCGAGTTTCGGCCCGTCCTTGCCCGTGACAAGTACATAGACCGCCATTTCTCTGCGCTCGGTGTGTACCTTCAGCCCGAAGCGCTCCATGAGGAGCTCTTGCAGCATCAGCCGCTGTTCATCGGTCGTGGAGGAATGCCCGGGCGTTGCCTGGATTTCAAACCTCTCTTCGGAAGTCCACGCAGGCGCGCCCAGAATCTGATAATTCTTCATCTGCCAGGCCCACGTGACCAGTTGCATCACGTTCGAGAGTGAGCGGTAGCGAGTCGCTGTCACCTGACGAATCGCCCAGGTTTGGGTATCGTCGTGGACCGGCCGGACAACTGCCGCATCAAACGCAGGCTGAGAAACGGTTTGAGACGAAAGGCCGGCCGCCGCCAGCAGAATACCCACGATCAGCTTTACCCGATGCGCCACGACCGCCCTCCGTTCGAATTGACAGGTAAAAACAACATGGCCCGGATACCCGGGCCACGTTGTTCCGCATTTGAATAATACAACCAGCGATCAGAACGTAAAACGAGCTACGAGCTGACCGTTCCTCGGCTGTGTCTGAAGGCTGGTGTAGCCGATCGAGCCGAAGCCAGCGGGCGTTTTGCCCCCAGCCTTACAGGCGTTGGTACCGGCAGCAATAGTGCCATTGGTACAACTACGCACTCCCTGGGCGGTTGCGGTAGTCGTATTAGTCAATGGGTTATTGATTTCCATCCGGTTGAATACGTTGAAGAAGTCCGCGCGGATATTGAGCGACATCTTTTCTTTGAAGTGGAAAGTTCGGCCAATGTTCATGGCCTCGCTGGGACGCCGCGCATTACGGAAATCGTTATAGAATGCCGAAGCGGTTCCCCACTGACCGAGCGCGGGGTTCGCCCATGCGGCTGGGTTCAGGATGAAATCCGTCGTCGGATCGATACAGTGGCAGTTGGGGTTCTTGATAAACAGCGGCTGACCCGGAACACGATTTTCGAGCGTGTTCTGGGCATACCAACTGCTCATGTTGTTCGTCGACTGGGGAGTCGCAATCGGAGACCCGGATTGATAGAGGAAGATTCCCCCTACGGTCCATCCGGCAACCGCATGCCGCAGAAGCGAATTGTGAAGAAGGGAGTAGTTCTGCAATTCATACGTCACGCCGGTGTTGAAGATGAACGGAATGTCGTTGCTGTTAATCCCCTTCTGGATGTTCCGATTGAAGATGTTGTTGACGGTGCCGGCCGGGTTAGCCAGTGTCTTCGACCACGTGAATGCCGAGGTCAGAGAGAAGCCGTGACCGTACCGCTTATCAGCCTTCACCTGAAGTGAGTCGTACCAGCTCTTTCCGACAGGCGCATTGTAAACCGTTACGTTGTTGCTAACCTGTGGAAACGGCCGCAGCGCCTGAAGGACAGTAGAACCGATGGGGAACGTCGGATAAGGAAGTGGAACCCCTGATGCTTTTCCGAGCGTGCTGCTCATTGTAGCGGCAAGCGTGGCCTGACCGGCGGAAGTAGTCGGATCGATGCCGTACTGCGCGAACACGGCCGGAGTGGGGGTATTCAATCCGCCGAGCAGGGTGGTTGCGTTTTCCCACACGCCGCGATTCGCCACATAGTTGGCTTCGAGGGTGAGGCCGTGCAGAAGTTCGCGCTGCACGCCAAGACTCCACTGGAAAATGCGCGGCGGACGGCCCGCATTTGGATCCATGTAGAAATTGGGGCTGCCGGTAACATTTGGGTTCGCAGGAAACAGACCAGGACTCAGGGACGCATTCGTCAGCAGCGAATGATCGTACTGCAGGCCCTGACTGAGCGTCGCGGTGGGGACCCCGAACGCCGGCGCGGCAAAAGTCAGCTGATTGAATCCTACGCCGAGAAGCGCCGCGTTCGTGATGTAGCTGAAACTCGGGACTGGCCCGTAAGAGATGCCGGAGCCAGCCCGAATGACGGTCTTCGAAGTGAGCTGGTATGCAACACCCAGGCGAGGACCGAGCGCAAAGGGATAGGTTTTCGTGAAACTGCAATTGCAACGTCCCGCTCCGTAGCCCTCGTACACCAGAGCGCCATTGATGTTATTGACGGTCGGATTCGGCGTATTGGGTCCGAACTCAACCCAACGGTTGTGAATCTCATGGCCGTAGTCTTCGAGATCCCAGCGAATGCCGTAGTCGAGCGTCAGTTTGCTGGTGACCTTCCAGGTGTCCTGAAGGTAAGCTCCCCACGCATGGCGGCGGAGCTGCGGATCCTGGATTGTGTTCACGGTCGCGTTGTCAATCTGGCCCAGCAGGAAACTCGCATACGGGTTTCCGATGGAGCCTGATACGCCATTGGCGGAGAAGTTACTCGTATTGATGAACGGGTCGCCAGTTTCGTTCGCGCTGAAGTTGAGGACGCCCTGCGCTCCACGCGAGTTGCGGTCCGTCCAGGTACTGATACGGAATTCGGCTCCCCCTTTGAAGGTGTGGTTGCCGCGCACCCATGTCAGTGCAGACACCGTAGTAAAGGTTCCATCGTAGTAGCTATTGGCGTTGCTCGGTCCGAGCGCCGTGATCCCGCCATTCAGATTCAGGCGCGGGAATCCCGAAGGATCGGTCGAACTTCCCACAAACCCGATACCCTTCACCGCATCGTAACCAAGCGACTGGACTGGCGAACTGTCTGGATTGTGAAATCGTTGATAGCCGACGCCAAGGTGCAACAGCATCGTGGGCGTGATCGGCTTATCGTAGTTCAAACGGGGGACTGTTCCATAGATCGCCTGAACGCGAACCGCCGAGATCGGAAAAGGCAGGCTATCGGCTGCGGTGAGCTGGTTTGTGGTCAGCTTGTTGAAGTAGAACGATATTTTCGAATTATCGGGGAGCGATTCATCAATCTTGAAAGTGATCGCCTGCTGATTGTTCGGAACGGCGTTGTTCTCGAGGAAGTTGGAGGTCGGGTTCGCGTTGCTTAATCCCGGATAAAGCTTCTGGATATTCATCGCGACGGGATCAAACCGGCTCTGCGGAATGATGTTCCCCTGAAACGGCATCGCCACCACCTGGCCCGAACTGGATAGCGTCCTGCGCGTACCCGGATCATAGACCGCTCCATTCAGGATCGCGTTACCCGCTGGATCCGTACCCAGATTCTGCGCGGGGAAAAGCGTTGGCGAGCTGAAATCGCCTCCCTGCATCGCGGCGGTTGGCAAGGTAAGAAACGACGACCCATTCGCATAGGTCACATTTCGAAACGCTTCCTCGCTGACGAAGAAGAAAGTCCTGTTCCGGCCGTTATAGATTTTGGGGATCAGGACCGGACCGCCGACCGTGCCACCGAAATCGTTCTTACGGCTGCGCGGACTGGTCGACGGGGTGAGGGGGGTGAAGTAGGGACGGTAGGCGTTGAACGCTTCGTTCGTGAGGTATTCGTAACCGGTGCCGTGAAATTTGTTCGTTCCGGATTTTGTGGTGAAGTTGTAGAGGCCGCCGCCCACCTGGCTGTATTCCGCGGCGAACGTGCTGGTCTGGAGCGAGAATTCCTCGATCGCGTCTACCGACTCATGCGACACGGTGGAAGTCCAGTTCGGATCGTTGTTGCTGGTCGAATTCTGACCTTCCACCTGCACCTGGAACGTGCCGGTCGGCAAGCCATTGACGGAAGCTGTGTCGGAGCCCCCGCCGGTAACGCCAGGCGAGAGCATATTGAAGGCGAACGGGCTGCGGATGTTGCCGGAGCTGCCGCCTCCGCCGCCGAAGTTCAGCGGGAGATCGTTGATGCGATCCGTTTCAATGACCGTGCTCTGCTCCGCGGATTCCGTCTTCAGCGTTCCCGCATCCGCGGTCACCGTCACCGTTTCCGTAGCGGCGCCGACCTCAAGCGTTGCGTCCACGCGAGCCGTTGCCGCAACCTGAATCAGGACGTTGTCCTGAACGAATTTCTTGAATCCCTTCATTTCGACGGTCACTGAGTACGTGCCCGCGGGTAGCGCGGGAATCGTATAGTTGCCGGTATCGGTCGACGCGGTTTTCGACTGCGCGCCCGATGCGGTATTCGTTGCGGTGACCGCCGCGGCCGGCACGACTCCGCCTCCCTGATCCTTGACCTGACCGGTAATCGTTCCCCGATCATTCTGCCCGAACAGCGTGACCGAAAGCAGCAGCGACAACCCTATTCCCACTAAACTGGAACGCATGCTATCTCCTTGTTTTGACTGGAAGGGACAGTTTTCCCTGAGAATCCCTCGGGGGAAACAGTATCACCTGCAACAGACCAGGTCACCCACCTTTGGTATGGCGAAATAGGCATTTCCATGGCGGGGTGGGTATCCGTTGACTTTGCGCTTCTTGTTGAATAGACTCATCCGATAGTTGACATGTCAGTTCTCGTTGTGGGTGACGCGTGGAGTTCGCGCGGAGCCAGAACGGGTCCTCTTCAGGGAAGGCTTATGGCGGGTAAAACAATAGCAAGAATCCGAGTTCTGATCGCGGACGACCACCCGGTGGTCTGCCGGGGACTAGCCAGCATTATTCAGACTGAGCCGGATATGGCGGTGGTTGGTCAGGCCGCGAACGGCGAACAGGCCGTCCAGATGTTCCGGGAACACAGGCCGAACGTCACGCTGATGGATCTGCGGATGCCCGCGATGGACGGCGTCGAGTCCATCCGGACGATCCGGAGCGAAAATCCCGATGCCAGTATCATCGTCCTGACCACGTACGAAGGCGACGAAAATATTCATCGGGCGCTGAAGGCGGGCGCGCAATCGTATCTGCTGAAAGGTATGTCGGACGTCGAGCTCTTAACGGCTATCCGGAACGTTCATGCAGGGCAACGATATCTGCCGCAGCCGATTCGGGAATCCCTGGCGAACCGGCCGCCGAACTCCGAGCTCAGCGGACGTGAGCTGCAGATTCTGGGGCTGATCGTAAAAGGCAGGAGCAACCGGCAAATTGGCGAAACGCTCGAGATTGCGGAAGCCACGGTGAAGTGGCACGTGAACATCATTCTCAGCCGCCTGAACGTCAGCCATCGCACGCAAGCGGCGGTGGCCGCGCTGAGCCGCGGGCTCGTTGAGATGTAAGCTAACGCGCCGATTCACAATCTGATTCGCAATCGGCCATCCCGAGGGCCGAAGGTCGGCCCCACAAACTACTTCCCAACGGGAACAGGAGCAGCCGCCGGAGCCGGAGCCCCAGAGACCGGAGCCTCAGAAACCGGCGGCGCACCAGGAGCCGCGGGCGCAGGTCCAAAATACGCATCATTCATCTCCACCTTCGCCTTCCCCGTCAGCGCCTGCACCGCCTCGCGCGCGGCCTGCGGTCTCAACTGCTTGACGATCTCAGGCTTCACCTCATCCAGACTCTTCGTAGTATGCGATTCCACCTGAATAATGTGATATCCAAACGGTGACAGCACCGGCTCGCTGATATCGCCGGGCTTCATCGCGAAAGCAGCTTTCTCAAACGGCGGCACCATCATGCCGTGCTTGAACTCTCCCAGATCCCCGCCGCTCTTGCCCGAAGACGTATCGTCGGATTCCGCCTCGGCAACCTTCGCAAAATCCTCACCGCCAACAATGCGCTTGCGGATTGCTTCCGCCTTAGCCTTCGCTTCTTCATCCGTCAGCTCCGGCTTGCCGGGCGTGCCAGGCATCGGCGCGCCCTTGACGCGGATGAGAATGTGGCGCGCTTTCAGAATTTCGTAATCCGATTTGTGGGCGTCGTAATAAGCCTGCACCTGCTCATCGGAAACCGTGGCCTGCTGCTGCAGATTGAGAAACATCGCCTGCGCGAGCATGTTGTCGCGCTGGAATTCGATCTGGAGCTTGACCTCCGGCTTGTCCGCCACACCCTGCTTCGCGGCTTCATCCGCCAGCACATTCAGCTCAACCAGATTCTTCGCGAAATCGCGCCGGCCCGGACCGCGCGCCGTATCCTGATACTGCTGCGGCAGCGCCTTGATATAGTCCTCAAACTCGCCCGCGGTGATTTTATGGTCTCCCACGGTGATAATCACCGTACTCGGATCGGTAGGCGGTGGCATCGATCCGGGAGCCGGCGTCGCGCCGCCAAAAGTCGGCATCTGGGCCGGCAGAATGGCGCAAAACGCCATGAATAATACAGAAAATTTCACCATAGTAGTTTAACGCGTTACAAAAAGATTAGTTTGACTTCCACTGAAACAATTGGCTTTAGCTGACAGGTTCCACGACCGCGGACATCGAGCCTTTCGATCGCGGCATGCGCCAGTCCGCGCCAAAACCGTGGATCTGATCCCGCGCGTACTCGGCCTGCGGCAATTCGCACGTAATCAGCGGCGTCCGCCCGGTCGAATCGACCTCCCGGGCATGCTCCAGCGCCTGTTCCGCTGAAAAAATAAAGATTTTCTGCAGCATGTCGATCACGTAGTCGTAAGTGTGATCGTCGTCATCGAGCAGCACCACCCGATAGAGCTTTGCCTGCTCTTCGTGGCCCGCGGTCTCGATTTCCGGCGCTGAAAACGTCTGGCTCAAGCTCCTACCAGTATCCCATTTCCCCGGCCTGCGGGGCATAAGGAACGGTAAAAAGAGCAGGTCCGGCAATGGTCGCCCTCGCGCAGGTCAAACCGCAGCGCATCCTGCGCCTGGCGCAGCCCGGCAACCAGCGCGCGGGCGCTGGCAATGGCCGCATCATCGAGAGGAACCTCAACAATCCGGTTCGGACGCAGGAAGTGCAGCCAGGCGTCGCGCGGTCGAATCCCGAGCGCTCGCTCCAGCGCGATGGCGTAAAGCGCAAGCTGCGGCGCGTACTCGGCAGCGCGCGCGGGCGCTAGGTCCCCCGTCACGTCGTCGGTTTTGTAGTCCACAACCTGGATGTCCCCCTGCCCATCTTCGAACCAGAGGTCGATCGTTCCGCGGACGATCGCGCCATCGATATCGGCAATGAACGCCCACTCGCGCTCGCTGCGGCGGGCGGATTCCGCTTGCAGTCCAAGTTCGCCGCGGCGGAAGACATCCGCGAGTTCCCGCGCCTGCGGGCCGTCGTCTTCCGGCGTAACTCCCGCGAGGATCTGATGTACCGCGGAGCCGACGCGTGACGCAGACAAATCGACCGCGTCCTCGATGCCGGGATCCTCGACTTCGACCTCATCCGGATCGAAGCGGCGAAAACGCCCCGTACTCCAGCCAAGCGACCGCTGGAGGTAATACTTCCTCGGGCATGCCCCGAACACCGCGAGCGAGGTGACGGTGGCGGTTGTTTCATGCTGGTCTTCGATCACCGGCCTCGCGACCGTCTCGACGCCGCCGCCCCCATCGCCGGATCGGGTTCTCGCAGCCGGCGGCGGGTCCGAATCGACGATCCGCACCGCTGCGGTGCACCCATCGCGATCGATTACCCGCGGATCCGCCGAAGGCTGCATTCCGGCAAGCCCGAAATGCTCGTCGATCAGCTTCGCCCAGTTCGAAGGTCTGTTCTTGCCGCAGGAATACGAAAGCACCAGGTGCTCAATCGCGCGCGTCATCGCGACGTAGAGGAGTCGATTCTCCTCTTCCTTCTCGCGCGCCTTCAGCGCGTCTTTGTTGAAGTCAGACCACGAATCGCCCAGCCCATCGCCGCTCTTCTTCGCCGGATTCCGCCACTTCACGCCCAGCCCGAACTCTTCCGTGAAAGTGATCGGCCGGGAATCGCGCCGCGATCCCTTTTCCATTCCGGCCACAATCGTCACGGGAAATTCCAGACCCTTCGCCGCGTGCGCCGTCATGACCTGCACGCAGTTCCCCTGGTCTTCATCGGCCAGCTCGGATTCCGTGCCTGCGGCTCGCGACAGGTTGTCCACTTCCAGCAGGAACGAAGGCAGATCCATCGCATTGCCAGCGGTGCGCGCGAGTTCGAGAAAGCTCTCGATGTTAACGCCTTCAATCGTGCCTGGAACCCAGTGCGCGCCGCATTCTGACAGCGCCCGCGAGAGCAGAATATCGAGCGGCACAATCGAAACATCGTGCCGCCAGCGATCGAGATGCCGGCAGAAGGCGATCACACGAGAGCGGTCCGGCTCGGCGAGATCGGCGCAGTTCGGATCGAAAGCGAAACGGTTCAACCCTCCCGTCAAACTCTTCGCCGCTGCCAAACGCAGCCGAAGCAGCGTCTCATCGCTCACGCCAACGAGAGGTCCGCGAAGCACGGTTGCCAGCGAAATGCTGTCGCGCGGATTCGCGATGATGCTGAGCAGCGCCGTAATATCCAGCGCCTCCCGCGACAACAGAAACGATTGCCGCCGTCCGCACACGCTCGGAATCCCCGCGCGGTCGAATGCCGCCAGGATCGCGGGCATAGAGTCGCTGTTGCGGCAGAGCACGGCGAAATCGCGAAACTCCACCGCCCGCGTCTCGCCCGGCTTGCCGATCCGCAACGTTCGCGAAAGCTCCAGAACGCGATGCGCGATCCACGCGGCCTCGCGCTCGCCCGCGGCGTCCGCATTCACATCCATCGACCGAAGAACTTCGATCGAAGGCTCGTCCTTGCCCGAGAACGAAGACCCCGCAACCAGCGCCCGCTGCTCGATCCCCTCCGCAGCCGCCAGCGCCGATTCCACGAAACGCAGAATCGCCTCGCGGCTCCGGAAATTGTGCAGCAGCGAAACCGAGTGCCCCCCGCGAAAATCCACGTCTTCGCGATACTGCAGAAAAATCTCCGGCTTCGCATGGCGGAACCCGTAGATCGATTGATTCCGGTCGCCCACGCCAAAGAACACATTCGGCGCACGCACCAGCCGGATCAGTTCCGCCTGCTGGCCGTTGACGTCCTGAAACTCATCCAGCATCACCTGCCGGAATTGCTCATGAACGCGCCGCTGCACGTCGGGATTGTTCTTCAGGAGCTCGATCGTATAGCGTTCCAGATCGTTGAAATCGACGCGGCTGAGCGCGGTCTTCCGGCTTCGATATTCATCCTCAAACCGGTCGAGAACGTCGAAGATCATCGTCCGGAACGGCGCGATATGACGGTCGAGTTCCGCGCGCCGGATCGCATCCACTCGATCCCGAAACTCCCGGATCGCATCCTTCCCCGCCGCCGGCACCTTCGTCAGATTCAGCCCGAGCGAGTTCCACAAGCGATTGAACGATGCGAAATCCGTGACAGCACTTTCGGACGCGATCTGGCACCACTCCAGCAGCCGATCCTTCTCCGCTGCCTGATTCGTTGTCATCTTCCAGGGCCACGCCTGAACAAGTTCGCTCAATTCCGGAATCAGCGTCCCCGCGTCCCCCGCCGTTACACCCGATGGATTCGGCTTGTTCCGAACTCCCTGGAGCGTTACTCCCGCCGACCGGATCGCATCGTAAACATCCTTCAGATCGCCCGTGAGCGACGGCGACTGCAGCGCCTCAATCAGCGCCAGCGCATCTTCGCGACGGATCGCCGTAAATTCGTTCAGCGCCGCCGTCAGACATTCCGATTGCAGATTCTCCGCCTCGCGCGGACTCAGCATCGTGAATCGCGGATCGAGCCCCGCCGCGATCGCATTCTCGCGTAACAGCCGGAAACAGAACCCGTGGATCGTCGAAACCCACGCCCCCGTTTCCAGATCGCGCCGCCGTACCTCATCGTGCTCGAAGATCTTCCCCAGCCGCGCCTTCATATTCGCTGCGGCTTTCTCGGTGAATGTGATCGCGAGAATTTCGCGCGGCTCAAATCCGCGGTCTTCCATCAACCGGCGATAGCGCTCCAACAGCACCGTCGTCTTGCCCGAACCCGGCCCTGCAACAATGCACGCGTCGGCGGCCCGGAATTCGGCGGCGTCGTGCTGCTCCGCGGTGAATTCCGTCTTATTCGCCACCCACGGCTCCAATCTGAATCAGTTCCGTCGTCTGCTCAATGCGGCACGCGCCTTTGTAATCGCACCACACGCAGTCATCGGCTGCATGCGGCTCCGGATGAACGTCCCCCGCGAGGAAATTCTGCAACCGCGCAATCGAACGCTCCCGCGCGCTCTCAATCCAGTCCGCCGGCATTTCATTAAGTTCGAAATCGGCGCCCGGCACCGCCCCCCAACCAACCGGCTTCCCTTCGCGAATCGCGAGGTACACCATCGCCACCGTATTCAGGCCCTTCTTCTCGCGCACCGCCAGTGCATAGAGCGGCCCCTGCAGCGTCGTTTCGCTCCCCACCAGCTTGTCAACATTGGCCACTTTGCCGCTCTTGTAATCGATGATGATGCAGTTCCCGTCGCCGATATCGTCGATACGGTCCACACGCCCGGTAAGCGTGATACCGCCCGGAAATTCGAGCGAGCAGTCCACTTCCGCTTCGGACGACAGCGCCGGCCACTGAATCGATGCGTTCACTTCCTCCGCAATTCGCCGCGACGTGATCCGCTGCACTTCCAGGCTGTACCCCGGAGGCACATGATATCGCCGGCAAAAATCCTCGAACGTGGATTCAAACAGATCTACAAAATGCAGCGTACGGTCAGCCAGCCACGTTTCCATGGCCTGATGGAAAATCGATCCGACTTCGCGGTAGTGCAGCCGCTTCTCCGGACGCTCCGGCATGCTCGCGAGCCTCAGCGTATGCTCGCTGAAGAAGCGGAACCGGCAGCTCATCAGTTTCTCGAGCGCAGTCACACGGATGCGCATGTGTTGCCCCGCCAGATCCGTCAGCGCGGCTTCCGAAATTCGTCCCGCAGGCGAGGGAACAACGATATGTCTCTGAGCCGGTGCACAGAGCGGCGCATGCGCGTTAGCCACCCCAAAGCTCTCCGACGCCACAATCGTCTTCCCCGATTGATCGCGCTTCGAAACCGACAGAATCAGCTTCTCCGTCGCCCGCGTCCGCAGCAACGCAAATAACTGGCTCTCATCCTGTTCCTGATCGATCAGTGGAATCCCCGCCTTGCGAAGCGTCTGCTTGTCCGCATCGGGAAACAGCAGATCGGGCGCCGTCGCTCGCGGATAATCCCGCGCTGTCATCCCGCACACAAACAGCGTCTGCACACGCCACTGCCGCGCCTCAAACGCGCTCATCACGTGGACCGCATTCTGCCGGTCATCGGGAATTTGCATCCCCATCGACTCAAGCGCATCCTGCGTCACGCGATGAAAAGCGTCCAGCGAAACCGGCGCATCCTGCCAGAACTCCACCGCGGTTTCGACCGCCGCCGACCACGCCCGCAGCGCCGCCGCATGGCTGCGCGCGCTTTCCACCGCCGCGTAATCCTCGGGCTCAGGAACCGTGCGAGTCCGATAGAGACTCGCCGCCATCTGCTCGAACCGCTGCTGCCACGCGCGCGGACGCAGCTTGTCGCTACGCCAACTCTCCACCTTCAGGCAATCCGCAAGATTGCCGCGCAGCGTTTCCGATTCGCACAGATTCAGAAACGCCTCCGCGCCCCGTCCCGGCATCGTTTCGCGCACCTTGCAATCGAACCGGTCGAAATCGGCCGAACTTCCCCACCCCGGATGCGCGCGCAACGTCGCCAGCGTCGCCGCAAAATCCCATCCATCGATCGCGCAGCCAATCAGCCCGTTCAGAAACACCGCCGCCGGATGCCGCGCCGCCGGCGTCGAAAAATACCAGCGCGCCGGAACGCCGAACCGGTCGAACGCATTCCGCAAAAGCGGCAGCCAGCCCTCCACATCGCGCAAAGCCACCGCGATTCCGGAAAACGGCGTCCCCTCGCGATTGAGCGCGAGAATCCGCCGCGCAATCTCATCCGCCTCGCGCAGCGGAGAAGAAGCCGTAACCGCAATCGTCTCGGCGCGCCGCGAAACCGCCGGCAGCAGCCGGTCCTTCGCCCCCAATTCCATCGCGAACCGGTACGCATCACTCGTCTCCGGCCCATTCGAAAGCGTGAGCGTCAACTCGCCCTGCGCCGCCATCGCGCGCAGCAACTCACCCTCAAGCGGACTGAATTTCAAAAACCCATCGAGCCACACCGCGCCCGGCGCAACCGACTTCGCAGCCGCGCGAAACAACCCGCCCCGCGTCGCAAATCCGCGCGCGGTAATCGCCGCATCCACGTCCTTCCACAGCCGCTGAAACGCGCGCCCCTGCGACGTCAGCCCACGAACACGCCCCAGCTTTTCGGGTGTGCAGCCCGCGTTCTCGAAGCGGCCCATGGTCTCGACCGCCACATCCGCCATGCCCTGCGTGCCCGCGACTTCCGCGAACTCCGGCAGCGAAAGCCGAGTCAGAGCATCGCGCGTCAGCGCCCGCACCAGCGCCGCCGAAGCCAGCCGAACCCCAGGCGCACATTCCCCCGCGAAACGGCTGAGCGAAACCACCTGCGCAGGATCGAACACCATCCCCGCCCGAGCCAGCTCATGCTGATAATGCCGGACCAGGGTCGCGGTCGGGGCCACAATCCGAGCCCGCTTCCCCGCGCGGTGCGCCTCCCGAAATTCCCGAAGCACCAGCGCGCTCTTTCCACTACCCGGCGCGCCCCGAATGAGCTGCATGGGATCAGGTTAACAGGGGCGTACAGACGGCGAAACCCCACCACAACCCACAAGCGCTAAGCTACTCTGCTGGATCGCAAAGACTGAGGAACGCCGCCAGAGCGCCCACCCCCTTCTGGACAAGCGCCACACCCTCCCCCATAATGAGGATGCCGTGACCTTGGGAACCGGACAATTCCTGCTTTTCCGCGTAGGAGATCAATCCTACGGCCTCCCCGCCGCCGC
>DASYCD010000261.1:0-26849 GCA_036500405.1 Bryobacteraceae bacterium | reverse complement strand
GGCAAGATGATTTACGCGACGACGGCCCGGCCGTTGATCACGTATGTCAGCTTCTTCAAGAATGGCGTGAAGGTGATGGAGACGCCGGCTGTGAAGACGACGGACGGTCTGGACACGAAGTCGGGCATGATTCCGATCAAGATGGCGTTCGGACTCAACAGCCTCAAGCCCGGCGAATACAACTGCCAGGTGACGGTGCTCGATCCGACTACGAAGAAGGCTTCGTTCTGGGAAGCGCCGGTGATGATGATCCCCTGAGGATCAGCCAAGCTGGCCGAAGACATTTCAAATTGGCCACAGATAAACGCAGATAAACACAGATCAAAAAATTCTTATCTGCGTGCATCTGCGTTTATCTGTGGCCCAAAAGGTTTCAACGGCGGGCTTGAGCCAGCGCCATCACGAGCGTATAGACAACAGGCATCGCGAAGAGCGAACTATCCAGGCGGTCGAGCATACCACCGTGGCCGGGCAGCATTGTGCCGCTGTCCTTGACGCCGGCTCCGCGCTTCAGCGCCGACTCGGCAAGATCGCCGATCTGACCGGCGGCATTGGCCGCCAGCGCGATCAAACCGGCGATCCACACGGGCATATCCGCAATCGTAAGCGGCAGGAAAAGCGCGCCGAAGATGACGCCGGTGACCGCCGAGGCAATCGCGCCTTCCCAGGATTTCCCGGGACTAACGCGTGGCGCGAGTTTGTGGCGTCCGAATTTGCGGCCCACGTAGTAAGCGCCGGTATCGCCAATCCAGTTCACGACGAGCGAAAACATCAGCCAGTAGCGGCCCGCGGTGAGACCGTGGTACGCCGGGCCATCGATATCATGCAGCAGGATCGCGGTCTTCCACGATCCGAAGACATAAACCACGCCCATGACCAGAGCCGCCGCCTGCGCCGTGCCTTTGGCGAAATCCGCGGCGGACATCGTGAGACAAAGCGCGGCCAGCGCGGTGAGGAACAGTATCAGCGCCCCCTGATTGAGAGGCGCGATCAGAATCAGCAGGCCGGCAACATAACCCGGCATGGCCCAGGTATTGGTGATGCGCGCATATTCGCGAAAACAGAAAATGGCGAACAGCGCGTCCACCACGAGGAAAATCTGAAATGGTGCAAAGATAACCGCGTAGATGGCGACAGGCACCAGAACGAGTGCCGTAAGGGCGCGCTTCATTTCGAGGCGGTGAGAGAAGCAGTGATTTCGTCGGCGTCCTGAGCAGCGGTTTCCGGAAATGCAGCGCGCGGCTCCGTGAGTCCGCCGTAACGCCGGTCGCGGCGCTGAAAATCGAGAATGGCGCGGAGCAACTCGGCGCGATCGAAATCCGGCCAGTAGGTATTGGTGACGTAGAGCTCGGCGTAGGCAATCTGCCACAGCAGGAAATTGCTGATGCGCATTTCGCCGGAGGTACGGATGAGGAGATCGGGATCGGGCAGACCCGCCGTGCCGAGACGTCGCTCGATCAGAGATTCATCGACGACCAGGCTCGAAAGACGGCCTTCGATGCGAGCTTCGTCGATGATAGTGTTGACCGTATCGACCAGCTCATTGCGCGCGCTGTAATTGATCGCGAGATTGAGGCGCATGCCGGTGCAGTGCGCGGTGGCGCGCTCGGCTTCGCGGAGAACTTCGTAGGCGCCGGAGGGCAGGGCTTCGACGCGGCCGATCGACTGGAGCCGGATATTGTTGCGGCAAAGATCGGCGATTTCGCGGGCCAGATAAATCCGCATGAGCCGCCACAGCATCTGAACTTCGGCCAGCGGACGCTTCCAGTTTTCGGCGGAAAACGCGTAAAGGGTCAGGGCGCGGACGCCGAGGTGAGAGCAATCTTCGACGACCGAACGGACCCGGTTGACACCCGCCCGATGCCCGGCAAAGCGCGGCAGACCACGGCCTTTGGCCCAACGCCCGTTGCCATCCATAATGATGGCGATGTGCGCCGGCATGCGCGCGGGGTCGATGGCAAGCGCCAGAGTCCGGTCATTCCCCTTCGGATTCAGGGCGTCGAGAAAACTCATCGGGTCAAGACACCATGGTACACCGTGGCGCAAAGCTCTGGCGACTATAAAGTACCCGGAAAGGGGAGTACCAGGGCTAATTCAGCTTGCCCGCAAGGCCACCATGGGATCGATTCGCGATGCCCTGCGCGCGGGAAGATAACCGGCGAGTGCGGCGACTGCAATCAGCATCGCCGCAATTCCGATAAACGTGACCGGATCACCTGGCGTCACGCCGAATAACAAACCCTGGAGCAGACCGGTGAGAGCGCCCGATGCCGCCATCCCCAGCACCAGGCCTGCGCCAACCAGTCCGAGCGTGTTCAAAAGAATCCGGCTCTGCAGGTTCGTGGCGGAAGCGCCCAGCGCCATGCGAATTCCAATCTCCAGCACCCGCTGATTGACAGAGTGCGAGATGACCGCGTACGTACCCACCGCTGCCAGAAGCAGCGCGAAACCCGCAAATCCACCAAGCATCAGGACCAGGAAACGCCGCGGCGAAACGGATTTGTCCACGAGTTCCTGCAACCCTTCAATCTGAGGCAGCGGCATATTTTTATCGATCTGCCGGAGCGCGGCCCGAACCTCCGGCGCGAAGTGCTCCGGAGACAGCGTTGTTCGCACCACGAGATTGATGGCCGCATAGTCCCCAGTCTGGCGTATCGGGAGGTAGAGTTCTGATCCCCCGGCTGTCTCCAGCGAGGCATGGCGGACGTCTTCGACCACGCCAACCACGCGCCGCCCGCCATCCTGTGTGAGGAACTGGCCAATTGCATCCTGGCCGGGCCAGAGAGTGCGCGCCAGAGTCTCATTCACGATCGCAACCGGTTCGCTCGACGCGCGATCGGCTTCGGTGAAGCCGCGGCCTTTCAGCACGCGCACGCCGGTGGCTTCGAAATATCCGTCGCTCGCCACTCGGATGTACGCCTCGGGGTGGTGGTTCTTCGGATAAACCTGCCCTCTGCCGGTCACCTGCCAGGAGCGGTCTCCATCGAGCGGCAGAATGTCTGCGACGCCCGCTGCCCGCATCCCCGGCAGAGCGCGCACGCGGCGCAACACTTCGTCCATCCAGGAATTCTGCTGCGGCAGGCCGGAAAGGCGGAAACTCGGATCGATTCGGAGGGCATACGCGTTTTCGGGCTGAAAGCCGGGATTTACGTTGAGAACGCGCAGAAAACTTCGCAGCAACAGTCCCGCTCCCACCAGTAGCGTGCAGGCGAACGCAATTTCGGAGACCACCAGGGCGCTGCGGACCCAGGCGTGTCCTTTACCGCTCGACGCGCGACCGCCATCCCGGAGTGCGGCTCCGATTGCGAACGATGGAACCTGGAGCGCAGGCAGCAAGCCGAAGAGCACGCCCGTCACGACGGCTGCCAGCAAGGCGAATTCGAGCGCTTTTGCATCCACGCGCACGCTGGCCAGCAGCGGAATATTAAATGCGTCCAGATGCGCGATCAGACGCGTACCCGCGGTTGCGAGAATCAGACCCAGCGCCGCGCCACAACAGGAGAGCGCGATACTCTCCGTCAGCATTTGCCGGAGCAGCCGGAAGCGGCCGCCGCCGAGCGCGGCCCGCATCGCCATTTCCTTGCGCCTCGTCCCTAGCCGCGCAAGCTGCATGTTCGAAAGATTCGCGCAGACGATCAGCATCACCACCCCAACCGCGCAGAGGAGCACCATCAGGGCTGCACTCACGCGTCCGCTGATGTGCTCCTGGAGAGCGGCGAGCTTCGGCGTGACGCCGTTCCGTTCCGGATGTTCGATGCCGAGTTGTTTCCCGATGATGGTGAACTCAGCCTGCGCGCTCTGCACGCTCGCGCCCGGCGCCAGCCTCCCAATCACGGACATCGTGTTTCCAAAATGGTCCGTTTCATTCGTGAGAGGCCATGGCAAAAACAGGTCGACCGGTTGGCCGGGAGCGAAGAGACTCCCGAAATCGAACGACTGGGGCAGTACGCCGATCACCGTCACCGGCTTGTTGTTCAACGTCAGAGTTCGTCCCACCACTGCGGGATCCGACGCGAACCGCCTCTGCCAGAAGCCGTAACTCAGCACCGCAGCGGGCGGGCTGGCAACTTTGACGTGACATTCCTCGCTGGTGAACGATCGTCCCACAATCGGCTTCACGCCGAGCAGCGCGAAGAAGTTCTGCGTCACTGGAACGTTGGTCAGCCGCTCGGGCTCGCCTGCTCCACTCAGAGTCGTTGAATCGACGTGCACTCCGGCGAATCCTGCCAGATCGGTAAATGAGCGGTTGTGATCGCGCAGATCCAAAAATTCGCTGACCTGAGTACTCCATTCCTCGTTCGCGATCCAGACCAGTTGCCGCGGATTCGCAAACGGCAACTGACGCAGCAGCAGCGCGTTCACCACGCTGAAGATGGTGGAGCTGGCGCCAATCCCCAGACCGGCGATAAGTATTACGAACGTGGCGAAGCCGGCATCGCGCCGCATCCCCCGAAAAGTGTGTTTCAGATCCTGTACAGCGTCGCTCAGCCACCGCGCGATCCAGGTAGCGCGCGCGTCTTCCGATTGTCGAGTCATATTTCCAAACTCCCTGTGCGCCGCCGCCCGCGCTTCCTGTTCCGGCATGCCTGCGCTGATGAGGTCCTGCGCCTTCGATTCGACGTGGAATTCCATCTCCTCCCACAGCGATTGCTGCCGCTCGCCATACTGCGCCAGATAGCGGAGGCGCAGCCGGAAGCGGCTCATGACGCGAACCCCATTATGCGGGCAACCGCGCCGGTCACCTCCCGGTAACGGGCCGTTTCCGCGTTGAGGTGCTTTCTGCCATCCTGCGTCAGCGAATAGAACCGCGCCCGCCGATTGTTGGCGGAAAGACCCCACTCCCCCTCGATCCAGCCGTTGAGCTCCAGACGCTGCAGGGCGGGGTAGAGCGAGCCTTCTTCCACACGCAACAGATCGTCCGATAGCTGCTGGATGAGCTGGGCGATGGCGTATCCGTGCAAGTGCCCACGGGTCAGGATTTTGAGCACCATCATGTCGAGAGTGCCCGGCAGAAGATCGGCTTTCGTCTTGTTTCCCATAGATAGACTGAGTATCTATACGGGCAAACTGAGGCCGTGTTAGTCCGTTACAAAGTTTTTTTCAGCAGGCGGTCTTGGGGAGGGAAATAAAAAGGCCCAAGTCTGGCGTGCCGCCAGGCTCGGGCCCTTGTGTTGTTTGCGCTGAAGTTGGTCTTAAACCAGCTTGGCGTCCATCGTGATGTTCGTATTCAGCAGGCGTGAAATCGGGCAGCCCTTCTTCGCGTTCTGCGCCGCTTCATCGAACTTCGCCTGATCCGCGCCCGGAATCTTCACGCTCACATCCAGATGGATCGACGTCACGGTGAAGCCCGCATCGGTCTTCTCAAACGTGAGCGACGCCTTGGTGTCGATCGACTCCGCGGTCATACCCGCGTTCCCCAACTGGCCGGAAAGCGCCATGCTGAAGCAGCCCGCATGCGCCGCGGCGACCAGTTCCTCGGGGTTCGTCCCCACACCGTTCTCAAAGCGGGTGGAGAAGGAGTACTGCGTGTCCTTCAGAACGCCGCTCGCGGTCGAAACCGTGCCTTTTCCATCTTTCAAACCGCCGGCCCAGTGGGCGCTTGCTGTACGTACCATGTCGTTGATCTCCTGTGGATTTACGAGTGAATTCCGGGAGCTTCATGCCCCAGAGCCTGCACATATTCAATGTACGACCCCGGATAGACTCGTGGCGCGCGGTCCTTGCCGGACTCGCCGCCGAGCTCCAGCACGCGCGTGCCGAGGCCGCGCAGAAACGTGCGGTCGTGCGACACGAAAATCATCGTGCCTTCGAAATTCTTCAATGAATCGATCAGCATCTCGCGCGTTGCCATGTCGAGGTGGTTCGTCGGCTCATCGAGCACCAGGAAGTTGGGCGGGTTGTAGAGCATCCGCGCCATCGCCAGTCGCGATTTCTCACCGCCCGAAAGCGAGCGAATTTTTTTATCGATTTCATCGCCCGAAAACTGGAAGGCGCCCGCCAGCGTGCGCAGCGAACCCGCGCCGTCGTGCGGGAAATCGCGTTCGAGCTGCCCGATGATCGTCAGGTCCGGATCCAGCACATCGAGCGACTGCTGCGCGAAGTAGCCCATGTTCAGACTGGCGCCGAGCCGCACGCTGCCGCTATCCGGCTCCGTCACGCCGGCGATCATCTTGAGCAACGTGCTCTTGCCCGCACCGTTCCGTCCCATAACCGCCCATCGTTCGCCGCGGCGGATTAACATGCCGAATCCGTCATAGATCACGCGCGCGCCATACGCCTTACGCAGGTCTTCGATCACCGCCACCTGATCGCCCGAACGCGGCGGCGTGCGGAATTCGAACTTCACTGCCGTGCGCTTCTTCGGCAGCTCGATCTTCTCCACTTTGTCAAGTGCCTTGATGCGGCTCTGCACCTGCGCGGCCTTCGCGGCATGCGTCCGGAAGCGTTCAATGAAGCGCTGCTCTTTCGCCAGCATCGCCTGCTGCCGCGCGAACGCCGCCTGCTGGTTGCTTTCGCGAATCGCGCGCTCGCGTTCGTAGAAATCGTAATTGCCGGAGTAGCTATTGATTTCGCCGCCCTCGATTTCCGCGATCTTCGAGACGATTCGGTTCATGAACTCCCGGTCATGCGACGTCATCAGCAGCGCGCCTTCAAACGATTTCAGAAACCGCTCGAGCCAGATGATGGATTCGATGTCGAGGTGGTTGGTAGGTTCGTCCATCAGCAGGACGTCAGGCCGTCCAAGCAGCACCCGCGCCAACGCCACGCGCATTTTCCAGCCGCCGGATAGGGCGCCCACATCGCCATCGATCCACTCGGGCGGAAAACCAAGCCCTTCCAGAACCTCGCGCGCCTGCGCTTCGAGAGCGTAGCCGTCCAGGTGATCGTACTCCTCCTGCACGTCGCCGAAGCGCGCCAGAATCGTATCCATCTCATCGGCGCGCGCCGGGTCTTCCATCGCGCGCTGCAGCGCTTCGAGCTCATGATGCAGTTCGCCCGCGCGGCCGCTGCCGGCGATCGCTTCATCGAGCACGGATCGCCCTGCCATGTCCTCCACATCCTGGCGGAAGTAGCCGATGGTCAGTTTCTTCGGCACCGAAACGTCGCCGTCGTCCGGCGACTCTTCGCCGATCACCATCCGGAACAGCGTGGTTTTCCCCGCGCCGTTGGGGCCCACCAGCCCCACCTTTTCACCGGGGTTCAACTGAAACGAGGCATCGACAAATAAAACCTGCCGGCCGTACTGCTTATTAATATTGGAAAGAGAAATCATTCGTGAACTACCAGGCTAACAAAGCCGGTATTCCTTCCCGTATATTTCCGGTAACGGTTTCCGGTGAGCGTCGAATTAAGTCGCGTAACCTATTGAAAGTAAAGGCTTGACGATTTGGTAATTCCGCTGCCTTCTAAGCGGCCGGAGGCAGTACCCATATGAACGCAGATGGATCTTTTGATCGTGAAACACCCTCGACGGTTGTTGTAAGTGAACGTAAGTCGAACTTGCCTGTTGTCCTCGCAGTCGGACTCGTGGCGCTTGCCGGGTTTTCGTTCTTTCAATACTCGCAAGTAAAGGGGCTGCGTCAGGAACTCAACACGACGGTGGCACAGCAGTCGGCGGATATGCAATCGCAATTGGCTTCGCAGAACGCCGCTCTGAAGGGCACGGTGAACGAGCTCCAGGCGAAGCTGGACGATGCGCAGCAGTCAACCAGCCAGTCGATCGCGCGAGCGCAGAGCCTGGCGGCGAAGCACGCGGACACGGTGCTGACGCGCGCTCAGCAGGATTGGCAGAAGTCGTCCGCCGATCAGCAGCAGGCGTTCAACACTCAGCTCGACGGCATGAAGACGGACACCGCGACGAAACTCGATGGCGTCAACACGAACGTCGAAACCGTGAAGACCGATCTCGCCTCCACTAAAGCCCAGGCCGATAAGACGGCGACCGATCTGGACCGCATGACCGGCGATATGGGCGTGATGAGCGGGCTGGTTGCTACCAACGGCAAGCAGATCGCGCAGCTCCGCGCACTCGGCGACCGCAACATCTACGAGTTCAACATCTCGAAGAAGGCGGGCATGCAGAAGGTTGGCGATATTCAGATGAAGCTGACCAAGTCCGATCAGAAGAAGAACCGCTTCACGATGGTCGTGATGGCTGACGACAAGTTCATCGAGAAGAAGGACAAGACGACGAACGAACCGGTGCAGTTCTACGCCGTCCCCGGCTCGCGCCAGCCTTACGAAATCGTGGTGAACGAAGTCGACAAGGACACGATCAAAGGCTATCTGGCGACGCCGAAGATCACCACCGCCAGAAATTAGTTGGCGGCCTCAATTCACTTTTCATCCTGGCCAGCGCTCTCACCGAGGGCGCTGGCCAGTTTCTTTTTGAGGGGAGAGATTAGAGGGCCGGTGCGGTGATTCTTTTCATCGTGACCGGCGCGGCTGCCGCGGTTTTCGAGATCGTAACGTGAATTGGCGAGCCGGCGTGCTGCGCCATCCAGTCGCCTTCATTCCAGGGGACCTGCGAGATGTTGTCGAAGGCCCACGCGGAATACTCCCCGCTTGGGACGCTTTGTATGGTTGCAACGCCATCGTCTCCCGCGCGGCCCGTCAGAGGACGCCCGCTGGCTGGTTTGAGGACGATCCCGGCGGCCGCGGGATGACCATCCGCATCCACCACATTTGCCTGAAAAGTTCCCGCATCGTCGCTGACCACAATTTCAATCGGGCCCGTCGGAGCATCAACCGGGAAAGACTGCGTGAGAACGTCCTGTCCGCGCAGCGTGGCGGATTTGACGTAGGCGCCCGGAATCCCGGCGACTCTCGCATTCAGGGTATAGCTTCCTGGCTGCACCTCCGGCCAGTTGAAAGCCAGGTGGCTGTCATCCCATTTGAGTTGTCCCGCGCCGCCGATCCCCGGTTGCGCCGGCATGAGATTCACCGTCACGCCCGGAACGCGGCCCTGAAACTGTTGATCGCCGTTCGCCGGTTGCGCCTGCGGCGCCGGAGGTCCATCGGCCAAATCGTAGCGAACCGTTCCGTTCACCGCCGCGGGTGGTTGCAGGGTGAGTTGGATGCCGTTCACGTCCGAATTTCCCACCGTAATTCGCGCGGTCGCGGTCGGCGCCATGCCTCTGCCCGGACCGCCGCCGCCCTGCATGGGAATTCGGGCCGTTGCGATATAGTTTCCCGGCGCTACATTCGCGATGTCGAACGTTCCGTCACGCTGGATCTGACCGGGACGCGCGCTTGACACCATTCCGATCACCATCATGCCGGCGGGAACGCCCGGCCGCTGCTCGTCGCTCGCGACCTTCATCAGATTCACGTTCCCGCGGCCGCCCCCCGCGCCCTGGACGACGCCGCGAACGTGCACAGCCTGCTGCGCGCGGAGTGTCAGGGAAATCCGCGCTTCTTTTCCCGCATCGAGCGGCATCGCGACTGACGGGCCCTGGTCAGGCGGGCCCGGATAACAGGCTTCCGGATACACGAGCGGCTCGCCGCCTCCCACGGGGAAGACCTGCGAGGCTGAGCCGGCGCACGCGATGAATCGCCCGGGCTGCAGATGATCGATCCGGAAGTTACCCTGCTGATCGGTATTTCCATTCTGCGCGCCGGTCAAAACAAGATATCCATTGACGACCATCGCGCGCATCAGCCGGATCTGAGCCTGCGCTACAGGGTCGCCATCCGCGTTCAGGACGGTTCCGGAGACGATAGCTTCCGGCGTCAACTCGATGCGGATACCGGTCACAGGCGAGCCGGAAGTGAGCGCGACCGATTTCGGCGTTCCGGCGCCGCGGACGCCATCCATCCCGTTAAAAAATCCTGGACGCGATGCCTGGGCTACCCATAGCACGCAGCGCTGATTCGTGATGCTCCATTCGCCCTTCGCGTCGGTCGCAGTGCCGCCCGGGTTCCCCTGAACCATGGCGCGGGGAATGGGCGCGCCGCTGACTGCATTGACGACGATGCCGCTCGCGGCGCAATCGCTCGGCGTCGGGGGACCATTCTGCTGCCCGCCGCGGCCACCTCCGATAATTCCTCCCAGAGATCCTCCGCGTCCGCCGGATTGAGCGGCGAGCGTGGCGGCACAGAGCATAAAAGCGGTGGAGCAGCGGAATATCGTTATGGCAGACCTTCCGTTCATTTCCGGTTGGACGCGTCCGGTTCTGTGCGGTTAGGCGGAACCGCACACTCCGAGGTTACACAAATGGCGTCGCGGAGGTCTCTCCGTCGCACGTCCCAACGGCGGAACGAATATACTTGTGGTGATCACTGAAAGGAAAATATATGCGTAACGTTCACGTTTCCGCGCTTGCAATCGGCGCCCTCACCCTTGCCGCTTCGATCGGAGTTTTTGCACAGGCCCCCGCCGGAAAGGCGCCCGCCGAGGGTTCGCGCGCGATTGAAGGCGGCGGCATCCATAATGCGCCAGGCTGGACCGGCAAGGTCGATGCCAGCGAAGAAGCCCGCGGCATGACCGTCAACAACGCGAAATTCACGAAGGAAGGCGACACCTTCAAAATCACCACGGGGCCGGCCATCACGTACTGGAATCCGGCGGATAAGGCCTCGGGCGACTATACCGTGAAAGCCACGTTCACGGAGCCGAAATACATGAACCTCAACACGCATCCGCATCCGTACGGAATCGTGGTGGCGGGCAATGATATGGGCACGCCGGATCAGACTGAACTCTACTGCGCGGCGTACGGCAATGGCAACTTCATCGTGCGCGGGTTTGGACCGGCTGCGTTTGCCATGAATGGCAGAAGCGGCGGGGCGAATGACGCGGTTCACAAAGCCGCCGGTCCCGGCCAGCCGGTGACGCAGGATATCGCGATTTCCGTCAAGGGTGGGAAGGCCGAATGCATCATCAACGGGACGACGGTCGCCAGCTATGACAAAGCCGATCTGGTGACGGCGGGCAAGCTGAAGTCGCTTGATGGCGTCTACGGGCTTCGCTTTGCGCACAACACGGAAGTCGAAGTGAAGGGTTTCCAGAAGAATTAACCGGGAGCCCCGCTCCTTTTAATACCTCGAACGGGCGGCGCTGTCCCGGCCGCCCGATTCGAAATAACCCGTGACGGCATCCACTCGAACCCGCGTTCTTCTTTCGATTCTTCTCCTCGCAGTTCTTCTGCTGGGGGTGGTGGCGGCTCCCGCCGTAAGCCACCATGCGCCGGATGTCACTGCCGCATTGGCGTCGCTGCTGCTGATTGTTGCCGCTTCCTGTTCCGCTTCGTATTTCGCCATCCCGTCCTGACCCGTTTCCCCGATTTTCTACGCGTATCTGTTCCCGATCGCGCACCTCCTCTGGCCTGGCCCATTTTTCTCTTCTGAATCGATCTGTCCGTCCGTGCGTCGCCGCGTGGCCGGTCTGTCCCGTTGTCTTCAGAGTTTGGCAGGAGGAAAATCCATGTCGGGCCTGCCCGCCGGCAGCTTATCCGGCTCAGATAGCTCCCGGTTTTCGGCGCAGAACATCACCCTGAATTTACTGATCCGGCTCGCATGGAACGTTCGGGAATATCAGGTGCTGGGTGGTCCTTCGTGGCTCGGCTCGAACAGATTCGATATCGCCGCGAAGCCGGAAACACCAGTCGATAACGACCAGATGATGCTGATGCTGCAAAACCTGCTCCAGGACCGGTTCAAACTGGCGATACGCCGCGAGACGAAGGAAATGCCGGCCTGGGTACTGATTCCGGCAAAAAACGGACTCAGGCTGCATGCGGGAGAATGCGCCGTGGGCGAGCCGGCATTGAGGTGCCGGGGCCTCCGGATTTTCGTCAATGGACTGGATGGCCAGGCGTCCATGCCCCTGTTCATCAATGTACTCTCGGATCTGGTGGGCCGGCCCGTCATCGACGATACAAAGTTCAGCGGGCCTTTTGATGTTCATCTCCTCTGGACGCCCGACGGGAGTACGCCGGGAGACCGTTCCGGCGACTCTCTGCCGCTGCCGGACGGTACTGCTCCGTCGTTCTTTACCGCGATCGAGGAACAGCTCGGGATCAAGGTGGAGTCCCGCAAGGCGTCAGTCGAAACACTGACCATCGAGCACGCGGAAAAACCGGTGGGCAACCAGCTTTTTCGAGGTGGCTGGCGTTCATTTACCCGCTTTCGCGCTGTTACCTAAAGTTAACTTTTGGCAGTGGTACCGGTATTGTTGCCCAGGATTATTCCAATGGGCTATCTTCAGGAATCGGCGTTTGTAAGTCCTTGAGCTAAAGGTATTACCTCGCCGCACCGCACGAAGAAAAGAGAATATTTTGATGATGGAGCGGCAATACGATGCCGGGGCTCCGGCGTGGCGTACGTCGGCGCATATCTGTGCCCTGTCCGATGGCGAGCGCCATCTGGGGCACATTGTAAAGGTGGGGGCGCGGTGGCATGCTTACGATGCCACGCGTAGCAATGAGACAGGGGATGGATTTCTCTGTCTGGGGAATTTCGTCTCGACGGAATCTGCTAAGAATGCCGTCGAGCAGAGTTGCGGCCGGAGCCGGCGCGACTCATTTAAAGGCGCAGCCTAGAAGGCTGCTTTGCCGCGGCGCAGCCTGAACGTCAGTTCGATTCTTCGAAGCTGCGCATCGCATCCTGCTCGTCGTTGTAATGCGGCAGAAGCGTACTGATTCCGGTCATATCCAGCACGCGGCGAACTTCGGGACGCGCGTTCACAATCTTCAACGACCCGGCGTTGCGCACGAGGTGCGTGTAGCATCCCATCAACTGCCCGAGGCCCGCGCTGTCGATTCGAGTGACGCGGCTCAGATCCACAATCACGCGGGAATCGCTCTGCTCAAGGACTTCCCGGCGCAACTGATCCAGTTCGTGGGCGGACTGCGTCAGTTCCGCATTGTGGCGGAACTGGAGAATCGACACGTTTCCACTCTGCTTCCAGGCCAGATTGGAAAAGCGGAGTTCCGCCATGATTCGCTCGGTGACGCGCAATTCGTCAAAGCATTCGTCGCAGCCAAGATAGTGGCCTTCGAATTCTTCCACGCCATCGGCGTCGAGGGAACGCGTCACATACCGGGCGATAATCTGCTCCCGAATCACAGGATCTTTTACGCAGGTCATATCTCGCAATTCCGTGGACATTTTTTACTCTGCCCACCTAGTGCATAGTACGCTGCGCTTCGTTTCACGTAAATGTCACAGGGTACCGCCAGTACTAATTCCAGACTAACCATTGGGGTATGCCCGCCGAAAACGCTCTTTTGCGCGGAAGAGCACAACTCGAAACTGGGCATCTGTCATATTCCACTCACGACAGATGTCTTCCTTCTCACGCCCTTCGAGATAAAGGCTCCGAAGGATCTTCTGGTCGCGCTCAGCCAGTTCGGCCAGACCCATGTCGATGGCCTGGCGCATTTCGAACACCTCCGCTTCAGGACGCACTCCGGCGTCTTTGACCGGGATATCCGGATCGGCTAGCGGCTCGCGCCGAACGCGGCGCCGATACTCCAAAATGACGTTCCGGCAGACGCCATTGACGAACGCGCCGAACTCGTCGGCGTTGTTTCGAATCTGGCTCTGACGGCCCGCGCGAACAAAACGCGTGAGAGTCTCCTGGACAATATCGTCAACATCGGGACAGTGGTGCCCTACGTGGTACAGCACCTTATAGCGAAGTTTCAGGCGGAGGCGCTCGAGCGAGGGCTCGCTGAACTCCACCGGCGTGGGGGCTGGAATTGGCCTGCTTGTCACAAGTGCGTTCCCTATTCTAACAGTGTTCCGGCATGGCTGTTCATGAAAGTGGATGCCCGCTTCGAATGGCCGATCCGAACCAGGCTGGTGGTTTTAGGCCGCGCGACGGACGAGCGTCGATAGTCGCAAACAATTTGAAATAAGCCAGTTAAACACTGGCGCGCCGTGTGCACCGACTGTGGCGGGCCGGACGATTCCGGCATCTTTTGAAATGAGGGTTTTCATGCGCAGCTTAAAGATCGCACTCCTTTCTCTGGTACTCACCGCATCGATGAGTTTCGCGCAGCGCCGCGGCGGCGCCGTGCACGGGGGCGGGTATGCACGCGGAGGCGCCGCGGTTCACGGCGGATACGTGGGAGGACGCGTTTATTCGGGCAGCCGCTACTACGGCCGCAACTACTATAACTATGGATACCGGCCCGGCTTCAGCCTCGGCTTCGGCTTCGGCTCGTACCCGGCGTACTATGGTCCTGCTTACGGATACTCGTACTACGACCCGTATTATTACGATCCGTATTACGCTCCTTCCTACTACTCCCGGCCGGTAGTGGCTCCCCGGGTTGTGGTTGCTCCCAGAGTCGTGGTGGGCGGTGGCTGGCGGCGCTTCGGCAGATAGCCGGACCGCCGCGTTTCTTTTTTGTTACCAGCTACTGTTTCGGCGCCGCAACCGGTATATCCTGTCTGGGAAGTGCAATGGAGAGGACTTCCTGACTTATGAAACGGTTCTGGATTGCAGCAGCGGTCGCCGGCGTGTTGATCCCGGCTCAGATTCTGATGGCGCAGGGGAGAGGGGCTTCGGGCGCGGGACGAGGACGGGGACAGCAGGATAATCTTGTTTCCCCGGAAGTGCATCCGGATCGCACGGTGACATTTCGCCTGCGGGCGCCGCAGGCGTCGACCGTGACGCTGACGGGTGACTGGCTGGCCTCCCGGGCAACTCCAACCGGCGGAACGACGCCCATGACGAAGGATTCCTCCGGCGTCTGGAGCTTCACCACGGAACCGCTCGAGGCTACCGTTCATCTCTACACTTTCACGATGGACGGCGTTAATATGGCCGATCCAGTGAATCCGCGGATGAAGCTGCGGGTGCGAACATCGGGCAGCCTGGTGGAAGTGCCCGGCGATCCGGTTCCCGTGTGGGGCATGCGCGACAACGTGCCGCACGGCAGCATGGACTGGAACACCCAGCACTCCAGCGTCTACGGCGACACTCACGAATTCCTGGTCTATCTCCCCGCTGGATATCACACGAGCAAGGCGAAATATCCGGTGCTCTATCTGGTGCACGGCGCAGGCGATACAGCCATGGCGTGGGGAACGGCGGGCGCGGCCAATCTGATTCTCGATAGTCTGATCGCCGATAAGAAGGCCGTTCCGATGATTGTGGTGATGCCGTTCAACGGGAGCAACGCGCCCGCGCAGCCGAACGCGGGCCGTGGCGCCGCCAATACGCAGTTCGAAGACTACATGGTGAAGGAACTGATTCCCTTCGTCGACGCCAACTACCGCGTCGCGCCGGGGCGGCAGAACCGGGCGATGGCTGGCCTCTCGGCGGGTGGCGGAGCCACTTACAACGTTGCTTTCAGGCACCCGGAACTTTTCAGCAGCGCCGGGCTTTTCAGCGCGGCGGCAATCGGCGCCAACTTTGCGACGCGCTATCCTCAGCTCGCTGCGGACGCGAAGGGGACGAGCGCGAAGTTTCCGGTCATCTGGATCGGCTGCGGGGTGGTCGATCCGCTTAACGACGCGTCGAAGGCGCTCGATGGAGAACTGACGAAGCTCGGGATCCGGCATATCTATCGCGATCGCGAGGGAGGCCACGTTTGGCCCGTGTGGAGATGGGCGTTAAGCGAGTTTGCGCCGCTTATTTTCCATAAGTCCTGATTCTCCAGCGTGTTGACTTAAATGCTGTCGAATCAATCTTTAGTACTGTCCGTACTGCCGGTTTAGCTCCTGTAGTACCGCAATTCGAGGGGAATACAACTAATGCGTATTCATTCCGGCGAATCTGCTGTAAGCTGGTCACTTATCGGAGGGAACGCCAATGAAAAATATACTATTAAGCTTCGGCATGGCGATCGCGCTTACGGGGATGGCGCTTGCAACACCGCTCCCGGTGGAAGTGGTGTTTGAAGGCACTTATGGAACCGCGGTGCTCGATCACCCCGGCGGTGTCGCCGTGACACCGTACGAGGTTTCTATTAACAACGTCATACAAGTGGTCACCTGCTATGACATTCAGGACGCGGTGGAACCCGGCAACAATTGGCAGGCGTATGAGTACACGCTTGACGACGCAATTGCCGGCGGCATGTTCTCGACAGGGTTTGGCGATGCCACGCTGGGCTATAAATCCGTCGGCTGGCTTTCAGCTCAGACTTACGTGGGTACGGACGCGGAAGTTGGACTTCAGTATGCGATCTGGGATGTCTTCGGGAGTCCTGATGTAGGCTCGCTTACGACCGGTCAGTTAACGGAATACAACCACTACGAGAGCATTTTGGCTACCGCGGTTGGCAACAACTTCACGGGCTTCGATTTCAGCCATACGACTTACCTGGAACCGACAACAGGAGCGGTGGGCGCGGACGGAACAAAGCAGCCCTTCGTCTTCGCAATCACGTCGGGCGGTGGCGATCAGACCAGCGCTCCGGAACCGGGAACCATGGTGATGATCGGCAGCGGACTGCTCTGCCTGCTGAGCTCGGTTGGGTTCAAGCGCTTCTCCCGCAAACGCAGCTGAACAACTGTACATTGCGGGCCGTTACACTAATTAGTGTTCATGCCCCGTATTCTTCGCCTCGCCGGGACGCTTGCTTTATGCATCGTCCCGGCGTTGGCTTTTACTGACTGGAAATCCCTCAAACCACAGGGCTACGTTAGCGACTTCGCCGGCGTAATCGATCCGCAAAGTCAAGCTCAGCTCGAAGACTACGCGGCGCGCGTCGAGAAGGCTACGGGTGCCCAGCTCGCCTTCGTCACCGTTCCTTCCCTCCAAAACGAACCCATCGAAGACGTCACTATTGATCTCTTCAAAGCATGGGGCGTCGGCCAAAAGAAAAAAGACAACGGGGCGATGCTGCTCCTCTCGATCCAGGATCGCCGGTCGCGGCTGGAAGTCGGCGGCGGCCTGGGCGGCGCGGTTACGGACGGGATGTCCGGGCTTCTGCTCGATGACATGCGGCCCGACTTGCGGCAGGGGCGCTACGGGCCTGCCATGATTCAGGCGGCCGTGCGCCTCGGTGGGGCTATCGCGAAGGATCAGGGAGTGGAGATCCCGCCGCCGGCATCCTACCAGCGGCCCCGGCGCATTTCACGCGATTCACTTCCCTGGCCGCTCATTCTGTTTGGCCTGTTCATCCTGTTCGGCTTGCTTCGCCGGGGGGGCGGGGGATACCGGGGTGGCGGCGGAGGCGGCGGTTTCCTGACGGGCATGCTGCTCGGCAGTCTTCTCAACGGTGGCCGCTCCGGAGGTGGACGCGATGGCGGCGGCTTCGGCGGCTTTGACGGAGGCGGCGGTGGCGGTGGCTTCGGCGGCTTTGGCGGCGGTGGTTCGGGCGGGGGCGGGGCGTCATCCGGTTGGTAGAGCCGCGGGTGTCAGCGCGACCGATACCATTAAGGAGTTCACATGGCAAATCCACTGGACCAGGTTGTCGAAAAACTGCGCAAGGCGCTGGACGTGAATCTCGTTTCGATCGTCCTCTATGGATCGGCAGCGGCGGGCGACCGGGATGAACGATTCTCCGACTACAACATCCTCTGCATCCTGACCCGGATCACCCCGGCGGAACTGCGCGCCGCCGAGCCGGTCTTCCATTGGTGGAGAGAGCAGGGAAACCCCGCGCCGCTGCTGCTGACCAGCCATGAAGTCGAGACTTCGACCGACTGTTTCCCGATTGAGTTCCAGGATATCCGGGAGCACCACCGGATTCTCTATGGGCCGAATCTGGTGGAATCGCTGGAGATCGACCGGTCGTTTTATCGTGCGCAGGTGGAATGTCAGCTCCGCACCAAGCTCCTGCGGCTTCGTCAGAAAGGCGGCGGTATGCTTTCCGACAAAGATGCCCTCCGTGGCCTGCTGCTCGATTCGGTTTCAACCTTCTGCGTGCTGTTCCGGCATGCGCTGCTGCTGAGCGGAACTGCGGCGCCGGCCAAAAAACGCGATATCGTGCAAGCCGCCGGCGCCCGCTTCGGCATTGAAACGGAACCGCTTCTGACCCTTCTGGGGCAGCGCGAGGGAACCATCAAACCGAAGGAAATTGAACCGGAACCACTTTTTAGCCGTTATATCATTCAGATAGAAAAGGTGATCGACGCGGTGGACGTCCTCGCCAAATAGGAGAGCTTCGCATGAAGACCGGAATGATTGTGTTGGTGGCGGTGGGGTTGGCGGTAGTGCTGGGCGGATGCCAGTTCGTGCAGACCCGCAACAAGCTGGCAACCGAGAAAGAAGCGATTTCGGCGCAATGGAGCCAGGTGGATGCGGACCTGCAGCGCCGGTCCGATCTGATTCCGAATCTGGTGGAGACGGTCAAGGGCTACGCGAAGGAAGAGACCGGCGTGATGACGGCGCTGGCCAATGCGCGCGCGGCGATGATGGGCGCGAGGACGCCGGCGGAGAAGATCGACGCGAACAACCAGGTCTCCAGCGCCCTCAGCCGTTTGATGGTGGTGGTGGAGAATTATCCAAACCTGAAGGCGAACGAAAATTTCAAGCAATTGCAGTATTCGCTTGAAGGCACGGAGAACCGCATCCTGCAGGCGCGGCGGGTCTATAACGAGTCGGTGCAGCAGTACAACTCGGACCTGGTAACGTTCCCGGCGAATATCGTGGCGGGCATGTCGGGCTTCCAGCGCGAAGACGCGTACTTCAAGACGGATCCGGCGGCGCGGAATGCGCCTAAGGTTCAGTTTTAGACGGCCGGCAGATGCCACGGTGGCTGCCGCGGATGAAGCGCACGAGATCGCGCGCGTTATCGTCGTCCAGATCGTTTTCGATACGGGCCACAGCGTCTTCGAGGCGCAGACCGGAACGGTAAAGAATCCGGTAAGCCTTCTTGATGACGCCGAGTTGCTCCAGCGTGAAACCGGCGCGCTTCAGGCCCACGGCGTTTAAGCCCACGGGCCGCGCGTCGTGTCCGGCGTAAGTGAAAAAGGGCGGCAGATCCAGATTCACCCGGACATTGCCTGCGACCATCGCGAGCCGCCCGATCTTCGAATACTGGTGGATGACGACGCCACCTGAGATAAAGGCCTGGTCTCCGATCTCCACGTAGCCCGCAACCAGCGAGCAACTGGCGATCACGATGTTATTCCCGAGCGTGCAGTTGTGCGCCACGTGTCCGCTCGTCATGATGTAGTTCCCATCGCCGATCGTTGTCACCGATTCCGGTTTCGTGCCGCGCGAGATCGTGTAGTGCTCCCGGATCTTATTCCCGCTGCCAATGCGCAGGTAACTGCGCTCGCCCGTAAAGTTCTTATCGAGCGGGTCCGTTCCGAGAACAGTCCCGGCTGAAATTTCATTGCCGTCGCCGAGCGTCGTCCAGCGCTTCACGAAGCAATAGGGCTCGAACAGGCAATCGGCGCCAATTTCCACGTCCTGTTCCACAATGCAGAATTCGCCAACGCGGGTGCGCGGTCCAATCACGGCGTCAGGATGGATCCGCGCGGTGTGCGCGACATAAGCGGAGGGATCAATAGCCATCAGCGGGTTTCGTCTCTCCCGTTTCCGATTCGCTTTCTGATCGGGACCAGCGCCACCATGGTGAAGACATCCATCAGCGCCAGCACGAGAGCGAATTCAATTCGGCCGAGAGCGACCGCTGCGCCGATTGCGCCCGCGGCCCAGATGCTGGCGGCATTCGCTGTGCCGCGCACACTCAAACCGTGGCGCACAATTGCGCCACCGCCGACGAAACCTATACCGGTAACCAAGCCCTGGAGCACGCGGGAGCTGTCGCTCGGATTCCCCTGCAACAAAAGCAGAAATCCGCAGCTCGCCATCGCGACCAGCGGGAATGTCCGGATGCCGACCGCATTGCCCTGCCGCTCGCTCCAGAATCCCGTGGGCAGGACGAGCAGCCAGGCCAGCGCAATTCTTTCGAAAGCAAGCCGAAGCACATACCAGTCGAACGTCAGCGGTTGCATACTGTTATGTTTGAGCTTATCGCGATGAGTATTCCGGCGGGCAGGCAATACCGGTATCTGGACCTTTTGATCAATATTTTCGTCGTGGTGCTGATTATTTCGAATCTGATCGCGCCCAAGCCGGTGGCATTTTATGTGCCGCTGCTTTCGAAGTGGATCGGTCCGCTGACCGTCAGCGCCGCCGAGATGTTGTTTCCGATCACGTATATCTTCGGCGACGTTTTCACTGAAGTTTACGGCTACGGCGCCGGCCGCCGCGCCATCTGGATCGGCTTTCTCGCGAGCGGCATCATGGCGGCTATCGGCGTATTTGCAGTCTGGCTGCCGCCCGCGCCGGGCTTTAAGGATCAGGCCGCGTACGCAATTATTTTCGGCGTGGTCCCGCGCAACGTGGCTGGCAGCCTGCTGGCTTACTGGTGCGGTGAATTCGCCAATTCGGTCACGGTGGCGAAAATGAAATTGATGACCAACGGGCGATTCCTGTGGACGCGTACGCTCGGCTCGACGGTTATCGGTGAGGGCGTAGATACAACGATCGTGGTCCTGGTGATCTTCTGGGGCAGTCCCGTGGGCGAAATCGTCAATCTGATTCTCTCCGCGTATATTTTCAAGGTTGTGTATGAAGCGGTCATGACCCCGGTGACTTACTGGGTCGTGAATGCGCTGAAGCGGCGCGAAGGCGTCGACTTTTTCGACCGTTCCACAAATCTCAACCCGTTTGCGTTCGGCGCGCCTGTCGCTCCGGTCGCGATTCAGGAGGAATAAACAATGAAGCTTCGGTATTTGCTGCTTTCGGTTGTAGTCGCCGCCGCCGCCCACGCGGCCACCATCCACAAGGCGGATTTCGGCAAGCTGGCTGATGGCACCGCCGTCGCGCTGTTCACGCTTTCGAACACCAAAGGGATGGAGGCTTCCGTCAGCACATACGGCGGCGCGCTCGTTTCGCTGAAGACGCCGGATCGCAAAGGCAAGATGGGCGACGTGGTGCTCGGCTATGACAACGCGGCGGAGTATCAGAAAGGCAAATCGTATTTCGGCGCGCTTGTCGGCCGCTATGGGAACCGCATCGGACACGCGCAGTTCACGCTTGACGGCAAGACGTATCACGTGCCGAAAAACGATGGCGAGAATTCGCTGCATGGCGGCACAGTCGGGTTCGATAAACATGTGTGGACCGCGCGCGAGTTGCCGGACGGCTCGCTCGAACTGAAGCTCGTGAGCAAAGACGGCGACCAGGGGTACCCCGGCACGCTGAACGCGACCGTGACCTATACCTTGACTGACGACAATGTGCTGCGCCTCCACTATCAGGCGACAACGGACAAGCCGACCGTCGTGAACCTGACAAACCATTCGTACTTCAACCTGAAGGGCGACGGCGATATTCTTGGCCACCTGGTGACGCTGAATGCCGATAAGTACACGCCGGTCGATTCCGGTCTGATTCCGACCGGCGAGTTGAAGCCGGTGGATGGGACGCCGTTCGACTTTCGCAAGGCCAGGACTCCCGGTGAGCGCATCAACCAGAACGACGAGCAGTTGAAGCTCGGCAAAGGCTATGACCATAACTGGGTGCTGAACCGGAAAGGACCGGGGCTGAGTTTCGCGGCGCGCGTCGAAGAGACTGGTGTTTCGGGCCGCATCATGGAAATCTACACCGACCAGCCTGGCATCCAGTTCTATACCGGGAATTTCCTCGACGGAACAGAGAAGGGGAAGGGTGGGAAGGTTTATCAGCACCGCACTGGATTCGCCTTCGAGACCCAGCATTTTCCCGATTCGCCGAACAAGCCGTCGTTCCCCTCGACTGTGCTGCGGCCGGGCCAGAAGTACGACACGACGACCGAATTCCGATTCAGCGCCAAATAGCCCGTATCTTTCGCGCCTTAGCCCGTAATAGGGTAAGTGAGCAGTATGCGCGAAGAAACGGATGAAGCTTTGCTCGCTTTGGCGTCCCGTAGCGAGGCCGCATTCATGCTGTTGTTTGAACGGCATCGTGAAGTGGTTTTTCGCGTGGCGTATCGCCTGACGAACTCCGCCGCTGCCGCGGAAGACATCACACAGGAGTGCTTTCTGGGACTTCTGAAAGCGATCGGCGCGCCCAGGGGTAAGCCATAAAAAAAGCCGACGAACCCATCCCCTCAGATGGATTCGCCGGCTGTGAGTGAAGTCCCGTCACCGATTCCGCTAGCGCCTATTTGGCGGCGGCGAGAACGGGCTTCCAGGCTCCCGCGGAGTTTTGCGCGCGAGCCACAACTTCCGGAGTCAGCTTCGAGACCAGCGCGGCGCGCTGTCTTTCCGAAACCTTCTCCTGATACCGAGCAGCAACATCTGACCAGAACAGCGCCTGCTCGGCGTTCGCTTCCACGCCGATACCGCGCTCATACATGGTGGCCAGCGAAGCCGCCGCTTTTCCGTAGCCCTGATCGGCGGCCTTCCTGCACCAGGCGTAGGCCTGAACGTCGTCTTTCTTCTCGCCGCCTGAGCCCTTGGCGATCATCTGCGAGAGATTGAACTGGGCGGGCGCGATGCCTTTCTCGGCAGCGCGGCGGTACCAGACGGCGGCTGCGCGTTCATCGCGCGGGACACCGTATCCTTCCTCAAGCAGCCGGCCCATGCCGTAACCGGCGAACGGGTCGCCCTGATCGGCCGCCATTTCATACCAGCGCATGGCTTGCGCGTAATCCTGCTGGACGCCCACACCCTTTTGGAACATCAAACCCAACTGAAACTCCGCCTGACCGTTGCCCTTCGCGGCGGCGGCCTGAAAAAGCTGCGCGGCTTGCTGAATGTCTTTATCGACGCCGAGCCCCCGGAGGTACAGAACGCCCAAATTTGCCTGGGCGTTCGCATCGCCGTTCTCTGCCATGGGAGCCCAGGTTTTGTAAGCAGTGGCGTAATCGCCCGCCTTGAAGGCAGCCATGCCTGGGTGGTCCGGTGCGGTCGGAGGGGCAGCTAAACCGATTGTTGTGAATGCGAGGAAGAGTGCGGATACCGTCAGCGTTTTCATAAATTCCTCTTTTGTAGTAGTGTAAATTTCCGTAAAACACCCTTTACGATTGCTTACATTACTATCTTTTTTTGTCAAACACAAGCCCCCTGTAAGCATTTGTAAAACCATCCCGGTAGTAGATTGCACAGAGACGCTGGGGACGTGAACCTCACGTAGGGGCGGCTCGTATCAGGTGGCATGTCCAGGAACTTCCTCGCTGGCGTCTTCCTCTCCGTTTTCGCTCTGACTTGCTTCGGTCAGGCGCCGCCGCCGGAGAACCCCGCCTTCGATGCGGCATCCATCCGCACGTCGGAAGGAGGACGAACGCAGTTCCTCACCTCGCCGGGATCCCTCACGATACGGAACGGGCACGCGCTGGAGATTGTGGCGTGGGCTTACGATATCGGGCATTTACAGATATCCGGGCGGGACCTGCTGCCGCCGGCCGGGTTCGATATTGTTGCGAAGTCGGAAAGTGGGGGTGATGACGATCGTCTTCGACTGATGCTGCGCCGGCTTCTCGCCGAACGCTTCGGCTTCACCGCGCATTTTGAACAGAAGGAGATGCAGGCCTACGTTCTCACGCTACAGAAGGACGGCCCGAAGTTCAAAGAATCCACCGGCGACGGGCCGCCGGAATTCACCAATTCCGGCCGCGGAATGCTTGTCGCTCACCGGGCCACCATGCCGGCTTTGGCGGACAAGCTGTCCGACCCACTGGGCGCTCCCGTGATCGATCAGACGGGGCTAAAAGGCAAATACGAGATTCGAATCGATATCACCGGCTTTATTCCGGCGGCCGGAGATAATGGCCCAAGCCCGGACGAAGTATTGTCGGTCTTGTTCAACGCCATCCCAGCACAACTCGGCGTGAAGCTCGAATCGAAAAAAGAGAACGTGAAGTTTCTTGTTGTCGATCACATGGAGAAGCAGCCGACAGGAAACTGATTCAGCGCCCGGATGAGCCGAAGCCGCCTTCGCCGCGGCGTGAGTCGGAGAGCTCATCGTGCTCCACCCATTCCACGGCTTCATAGCGCGCGATCACCATCTGAGCGATGCGATCGCCGGGATGGATTTCAAACGTTTCGCGGCCGAGGTTTTGCAGGATCACGCGAATTTCCCCGCGATAGCCAGGATCGATGGTCGCTGGGCTGTTCGGCAGCGTGATGGAATGCTTCAGCGCGAGTCCGCTGCGCGGACGAATCTGTGCTTCGAAACCGGCCGGTAATTCGATCGAAAGGCCGGTTGGCACGAGTTTCGTTTCGTGCGGCGCAAGAGTCACGGCTTCCACTGCGTGAAGGTCCATGCCAGCGTCTTCTTCGGGGCCGTGGGCATAGCGGGGAACGATGGCGTCTTCACGCAGGCGGCGAATCTTCAGGCGGTTCAGGGTCAATCGATATGATAACCGTTTGACCCCAAGAGTCCTCACGATCGCGCCTCTGCCGCCCGAAAAGAGCGCGTATGCGCTGGCGCGCTACAGCCGCTCCGCCGATTCGATCCGCCAGTCGATCGAATGGGTGAAGACGCATAACTCGCAGCAGTTCCTCGAAAGCTTCTACTTCCAGTACGGACATCAGTCGATCGCGGACCTGGGCCATACGGCGCTTTGCTTCGAAGGCGTGAGCGAACTCGCGGCGAGCGAGATCGAAGACGAAGTGCTGTGGGACGGTCAGGCGAAGTCTTCGCGCTATCAGGATTTTTCAAAAGGCGGCTTCATCACGCCGCCTGAATTCGACGAAACGCAGGCCGCGGAATATCGCGCCACCGGCGACGCACTGATCACGGCTTATAAAGAGATCCATGCGCGGGTGGATGCTCATCTCCGCGAGAAACTGCCGCGGCCCGAATCGATGAAGCCCGAAGCGTACGCGCGCAACATCGCGGCGCGAGCCTTCGACGTCGCGCGTTACTGCCTGTTCTGGGGCGTTCCGACCAACGTCGGCCAGGTAACCAGCATCCGCACGCTCGAAAAGCAGATCAAACGCCTGCGCGTTTCGGAATTCGCGGAAGCGCGCGAACTGGGGCAGGAGATTGCCGAAGCCTGCGCCGCCCCGCCCGCCTGCGTCTGGGATGATGCGATCGCCGACCCGATTGCGCCCACCCTCGCCCGCCATGCGGAACCCGACGAATACATCCGCCAATCGCACGCCGATCTCGAAGCCTGGGCGAAGGAGAATCTGAAGATCCCTGCGCACACCGCGCCGCGCGTGGATCTGCTGAAGCCCGATGACGTGCTCACGGAAATCGCGGCGACGCTGCTTTATCCGGTTTGCACGCATTCCTTCCGCGCGCTCTATGAAACCTTGCGCGGCTGGAGCGCGGCGCGGCGCGGTGAAGTACTCGACGTAGCTCTGCGCTCACGCGGCACACGTGATGACTTACTGCGCGGCTTCCGAGGTGGTCAGTATTGCTTCGACATGCTGATCGATATCGGCGCCTATCGCGACATGCACCGCCATCGGCGCTGCCACCAGTACCGGCAGGCGTATTCGGGGGAGCACGGCTACGAATCGCCGGCAACGATGGCGGAGGCCGGCGCGCAGGATATTTATGACTCCGCTATGGCGCGAACCTTCGCCGCCATGCGGAGCCTGCCGGATCCGGGCCGCCAATACCTGCTGCCGTTCGGCGCCCGCTCCCGCTTCCTCTTTAAGATGGATTTCGCGGAAGTGGAGTACATTGCGCGGGTTCGCAGCACTGTGAAGGGGCATTTCAGCTATCGCGACGTCGCCTGGCAGATGAAACTGCGGGTGGATGAGCTCGAACCGGAGCTCGGGCGGCTGCTGCAGGCCACGCCGCCGTGGATCGAAGATCCGCTCAAACGTTGAAACCCGTAATTTCCGCGGATCTTTCGGGGAGCTCCGTTCGTATGAAAAAATATGAACATGTCCCGAGTTGCCGTGATCGTGGCCGTTGCAGCGGCTCTCCCCATTTATTCATTCGCGCAGCCGAAACCTCAGCGACTGCAGTTTGAGGCTGCCTCGATCCGTTCCACCCCCACTCTCGAAGCGGGCGTCAAACTCGGCATGCATTCCGATGGCGCTCAGGTGCGGTTCGATTTCCTGTCCCTGCGCGACCTCACCCGCATTGCCTGGCAGGTGAAGGATTATCAAATTGTTGGTCCGGACTGGATTGCTTCGGAACGTTACACCGTCACGGCCAAGGTGCCTGAGGGCAACTTCACGGAAGACCAGAAGCGTGAGATGCTGCAGAATCTTTTGATTGATCGCTTTGGCCTGAAGTATCACAACGAGAAGAAAGAGTTCGCGGTGTATGCGCTCGAGCAGGGCAAGAACGGCATCAAAATGAAGGAAACGCCGACCGACGCCAGTGGCGAAGCGCCTCCTCCTCCCAAGGGCCTCAATATCAACGCCAGCGGCAGCGAGAAAGGCGTGTTTGTCGATCTCGGCGGGGGCGCCTATTTCACATTCACGGACAACAAATTCGTGGGTCACAAAATAAACATGGCGCGCATTGTCGACAGTCTGGCGTACTACCTGGAAAAGCCGCTGGTCGATCAGACCGGTCTGCCCGCCGACAAAACATATGACCTGACGCTCCCCATTACGCCGGACGATTATCGCGTGATGCTGATTCGGTCCGCGATTCACGCCGGTATTCAACTGCCGCCCCAGGCACTGCAACTGGCGGATGGTCCGATCGATTCGTTCTACAGTGCGCTCGATAGCGTCGGATTGAAACTGGAAGCGAAGCGCGCGCCGATCGATGTGATCGTGGTGGATTCCGCGAACAAAACGCCCTCCGACAATTAAGTTAGCCGAATCGTCGCGCTCTATTGGCGCATCACAGGGACATGCCCAACACCAAAGCCTTTGCTGCGCCTGCCGCGAAAGTTCCGCTTGCGCCCTTTTCTTTCGATCGCCGCGCCCCCGGTGACAATGATGTTGCAATCGAGATTAAGTTCTGTGGCATTTGCCACACCGATATTCACCAGGTTCGCGATGAATGGGGCGCAGGCATGTATCCG